>KL571325.1:2005-3406 GCA_000715855.1 Actinoplanes liguriensis | reverse complement strand
TCACGCCGAGCACGAGCAGAGCCGGGACGGCCACCATCAGAGTCCGCGTACGCATCTTGTTCCTCCAGCCGGGAATCAACTGGGACGATCCTGTCGGGCGGGCGGGACCTCGACGCGGGCGATGCGGCCGCCCGGCACGAATACGGGAGCTTCAGCCCAAACGGGCGCGGGCGGGACCGATCTGCTGCACCACGCCGGACGCGAGCGGGCTGGGCAGCGCATCCGTCGCGAACCAGGCCAGGTCGGACGACTCCTCGCTGATCCGCTCGACGGAGCCGCCCGGGGCGCGCAGCAGGAAACGTACGTCGAAATGCACTGAATCGGACGCGGGGGCGCCCTCGGACGCACCGCAGCGCACCTCGTGGATGTCGATGTCGATCGGCTCCGGATCCAGGATCAGGCCGTCGATACCGGACTCCTCGGTCGCCTCGCGCAACGCGGCGGCGGCCAGGGTCTCGTCGCCGGGCTCGCAGTGGCCGCCGAGCTGCATCCACATGCCGAGCCGGCCGTGCAGGCAGAGCAGGACCCGGCCGGCGTCGTCCACGATCAGGGAGCTGGCGGTGACGTGGCCGGCGCGGTGCGCACGGGTCATCGCGTCCGGGCCGTCGGCGAGCAGGCCGAGCGTGCGCTTGCGGTTCAACTCGGCGGCGTCCGACGTCGCGGTCCAGTTGGTCAGGACACGCACGGCATCCTCGTACAGGCTCATGCTTCTCCGAATTCGATCGTCGCGCCCTCGTCGTCGTACTCGATCGTGCTGGTGATCCCCTCGGCCGCGAGCGCGGCACGGTACGCCTGGGCATCGGCGCCCAGCCGCACCAGATCCGCAGGCCGGGGCCCGGCCGGGCCGAGCCGGAGCGTGCCGGAACCCGCTTCGGCCAGCTTGGCGATCGTCTCCCGGGGGATCTCGGCGGCCATCCGGGCGGCATCGCGCAGACCCTCGGCGCGGGCCTCCGCCGTGCCCAGGCTGAACATGTCGCTCTCACCGTCCCTGAGCAGCACCGACGCTCCCGCCTCGGCGCTCTGGGTGCGGCGCGGGTAGCCGCGCACGACCGCGACCGGCACCTGGCCACACTTGCCCTTGACCAGTTCCGCCGCCGCGGACAGCTCGTCGACGACGGCCATCTGGGTCAAATTCAACTCATTCCCGTACGGGTCGATCTCGCCCCGATGATCGAGCAGCGCGTCGATCCCGGCGGCGCCGAGCGCCACGTCCGTCAACCCGTTCCGCCAGGCGCGGCCCATCGTGTCGGAGATGATCACGGCCACGTCCAGCCCGCGCGCGGCGAGGTCGGCCCGCAGCCGCCGGGCGGACGCGTCCGGGTCGGCCGGCAGCAGCACCAGGTGCGTCTTGTCCACGTTCGACGCGTCGATGCCGGCGGCCGCCATCACGAACCCGTGGTG
>KL571325.1:0-1824 GCA_000715855.1 Actinoplanes liguriensis | reverse complement strand
CCGTGGTGCGTCTGCACGATCGTCGTCGGGCCGCGGCGGGCCACCACGCGGGCGGTCTCGGACTCCAGGACCCGCACGCGGGCCTCGTCGCGTTCCGGGCCGTCGGCCGGCACCTCGACCAGGCGGCCCTCGGCCTTCGACACGATCTTGCTGGTCACCACCAGCACGTCGTCGTCCTCCAGCCAGGGCGCCGCGGACGTGATCAGCTCGGCCAGGTCGTCGCCGGCGGTGACATCGCCGATGCCCTCGATCGGCAGGATCTCCAGCCTCATCGGACCAGCTCCAGCGCGTCGGCGACCATCCGGGTGGTCAGCGTCTCGTCCCTCATCCACAGCGGCACCGCGCGAGTGGTCACCCCGGGGATCTCGACGCCGGCGTCGGACGTGTCGACCAGCCAGCCGTCGAGCAGGCCGCCGTCGGCGCGCGGACCGTACATCCGGCCTACGCCGGCCGCACTGACCTCCACCTCGAGCGTGGCCAGGCACTTGTCGGCCATCCCCCGCACGGGTGAACCGCCGATGATCGGGGACACCCCGATGACCGGCGCCGGGCCGCTGGTGACGGCCTCGCGGATCTCCGGCACGGCGAGGATCGGCGCGATGCTGACCACCGGGTTGCTCGGCGCCAGCAGGACCACGTCCGCCTGCCCGAGCGCGTCGAGCACCCCGGCGGCCGGCTTGGCGTGTTCCGCGCCACGGAAGATGAACCGGTGGGTCGGCACGTCGCCGCGATAGCGCACCCACCACTCCTGGAAGTGGATCGCCTTGCGCTCGCCGTCGACGTCGACCACGACGTGGGTCTCCAGCCGGTCGTCGGTGGCCGGCAGCATCGTGATCCCGGGCTGCCAGCGCTCGCACAGCGCGGCGGTGACCTGCGACAGCGGGTATCCGGCGTTCAGCATGGTGGTGCGCACCAGGTGGGTGGCGGTGTCCTTGTCGCCGAGGCCGAACCAGGACGGCTCCACCCCGTACTTCGCGAGCTCCTCCTTGACGACCCAGCTCTCGCCGACCCGCCCCCAGCCGCGTTCCGGGTCGGCCGCGCCGCCCAGCGTGTACATCACGCTGTCGAGATCCGGGCAGATCTGCAACCCATGCATCCGTACGTCGTCGCCGACGTTGACCACCGCTGTCACCTCGGCGCCGATGGCGCGGGCGTGCGCGCGCACGCCGACGAGGAACCGAGCGCCGCCGATACCCCCGGTAAGGACCACGATCCGCATCAGCCCATCCTCTCCCACCCGCGTCGCCGAGCCGGTTGCCGGGTGGCGGTTTACTCTGGGCGAACCTCGATCACCGCACGACCGGGAGTCATTGTGACCAGTCCATCGCCGTCCCCGCCGGCCGAAGGCAAGCCGATCGGCCAGTACCTGACGCCACTGCGCGACCTCGCCGCGTACGTTCTCGTCGGCGCGCCGGCCGTGTTCCTGCTCATCGCCGTCATCAACCTGTTCGGCGACAACTTCGGCAACCGTACGTCGGCCAGCTTCGGCAGCTTCATCAGCCTGGAGACGATCGTCATGCCGTTCGCCGCGGTGCTGCTGGCGCTCGGTCTGAAGCCGCCGCACCCGAAGGCCCGGCTGATCACGCTCGCCGCGGTCGTCGAATACGGGGTGATGGGTTTCTTCGCGGTCGTCTTCGGCCTGCTGTTCGGCGTGATCAACATCGCGTCGTACGACGCGGGCGAGGCGTTCAAGGCGCTGCTCGTGCGGATCGCGTGGCTCGCGGTGTACGGGCTGGCGGCGTACGCGATGTTCCAGATCTGGCGGGGCGTCTACATGGTGCCCAAGCCGAAGATGCCGCCCGGGGTGTACGGGCAGCCCCAGGC
>KL571324.1:34183-40044 GCA_000715855.1 Actinoplanes liguriensis | reverse complement strand
GGTGACCCGCGCGAGTAGCAGCCGCCCATGCCGGCGGCAGTCGCTGTCCCGTCAGGTCAGGTCTCCGAACAGCTGTCACATCGCGAACATCCCCAGCACGACCGGGTGCCGCGCCGCCCGCCGTAGCGTGCCGACCGTGCCGGCCACGATCGTCTCCTTCGCCCACACCGCAGCCCGCCCGGTCAGCACGGTGTCGCGCGGCCGGTCGTCGTTGTGCAGCGGTTGGAGCAGCGCGTCAGAGCGCCCGAGGCTGATGCAGGCCGTCAGATACCGCAACCGGAACGGCCGCGCCGCCTCCCCACGAGCCTCCCGCAGGACAGTTCCGGCCGCGTGCACGCCGGTCGGCATGGCTGTCGCGCACGCCATCCGCCACCCCGCGCCCGAGTCACCGGCCACGACGATTGCCGGTTGCGACGCCGCCCGCAGCGCGGAGTCCACCCGGATGCGTCCGTGCTCGTCCGTGGCCAGCCCCGCCGCGGTCGCGAGCTCGGTGTTCGGCGTCATGCTCGCCGACCAGAGCACGGCATCGGCGTCGATCTCGTCCGTCCCGGCCACCGCGGTGTTTTCCTCGACCCGCACACCGAGCCGCCCCAGCACCGCCCGGATATGCGCCCGCCCGGCCCCGGACAGCGTCGGCGCGAGACCACCCGCGGTGACCAGCCGAACCTCCCAGCCCGGATGAGCCTCCGCCAACTCGGACGCCATCTCGATCCCGGTCAGCCCACCACCCACAACCGCAAGCCGCCCTCCCCGCCCGGCCATGACCGCGGCCAGTCCAGCAGCCGTCTCCGCGGTGTACAACCGGGAATCGCCCCGATCAACGGAGCCGAATCCACCCCGATCCAGTTCGTCCACGCCTCCCGTGCCTGCAACGCCTACGGTGCCTGCAGCACTCGCGGTGCCTTCGGCGGCCGCGATGTGGGCCGGCGCAGTCCGGCCGATCACCCCGGTGGACGTTTGTGCGGGCACGGCGGTCCGGCTGCCCAGGGCATAGACCAAGCGGTCGTAGCCCAGATCCAGGCGCTCCCCGCCGTGCACCTCGACCTCGACCCTGCTGTGGGCCGGGTCCAGCGAGACCGCCCGACCAGCGAGATGCCGCACCCCGCTTCCGGCCAGGAGCTTCCCATACGGGTGAGCCACGCTGGCCCGTCCACCCGCCGCGAGCTGGTGCAGCCGGATCCGTTCGACGAAGTGATCCCGAGGCTCGACCAGAGTGACCCGGCAGTGCGGCGCAAGTCGAAGCGCGGCGGTGACACCGGCATACCCGCCACCCAGGACGACGACATCCGTACGACGATCTGATCTCGTTGTTGTCATGCCCACCAGACACCTCCTCCGATGAAGTTGTGACGGTGACCCAGGCCACGATTCCAACGGGCGAGAGTTCGCTCGTGTGGCGACGTAGGGGCAGCTTTCCGTCGTTGTCACAGGTCCGCCTGCGGAAGCCGAAGAGCCGGAGCGCGCAGCATCCGCCGGGTAGGCAGCACCCCTGCGCCCAGAGCGAGCACCAGGCAGAGCCCGACCACCCCGGTGACGACCGACCACGGCACCACCAGCGGAACCGTCGCGCCGGTCTGCTCGCTCAGGCCCGCCCGGATGGCCAGCAGCGCTCCGAACGCGACCAGACCGCCGAGCACCGCCCCGATCACCACCACCAGCGCTGACTCCGCGGCCACGTAGCCCGCCACCTGCCGCCGGGTAGCACCGGCGAGCCGAACGACGCGCAGGTCTGCCGCTCGACCGTCGGCCGCCATCAGTAGCGTGTTGGCAACCGCGATCGCCCCGTAGCCGGCCGACACCGTGATCAGCATCAGCGTGAACAGCCACACCAGTTGGTCCTCAGCACTGTCGGTCTCGGCGGCCCAGGTGGCCCGGTCGATCACTCGAGCGCCGACGCCGCCCGGGGCATCGCGGTCCAGATACACCGCCGAGGTCAGGGCAGAGGAATCGTGCCGCCGCACAACCTCGCGAGACAGCAGGAGATCTCCTCGGATCGACCCGTCGGCGACCACCGCGACCACCCGCAGCTCGACCCGCTGCCCGTCGGCGAAGGTCACCGGAGTAAGCATCCCTGGACCGAGATGCGCCGACTCCGTGACCGCTACGGTGCCCGCCTCTCGAAGACCGTCCAGCGTGCCCGCAATCACGCGCGTGCCCCGGTCGGCCCGGGTGAACGCGACCGGGTCGATCCCGAGACCGCTCAACGCCCGTAGATCCGTGCCGAACACCGTGGTCCGCAGGATCGCGGCTCCGGACGCGCCGGCGACCGCGGCATCCGACAACCCCGGCGCCCCGTCCGGAACCATCACCCGGCCGGACGCGACGTCCGCTGCCCGGCCCGCCGCATACGCCGCCGTCGACGTGCGCACCATGCCCGCGACGAGCACCGCGAACGCGACGGTCAGCAACACCGGGGCGGCCGTGGACGCCGTCCGCCGAGCCGCGCTCAGCGCACCCTCACGAACCAGGAGCCCGATCGCTCCACCCCCGCGCCGCACCGGGAGCCGCCACAACTGGACGACCAGCGGGATCGCCGCCGGAGCGAGTGCCACCATCCCGGTGACCAGCGCCATCGCGCCGAACAGTGCATAGGTCGCGCCGTCCTGAGCATCGTCCGAAATCGCCGTGCCGATCGCCAGCGCGACACCGCCGGCCACCAGCAAACCGCCGGTGGTCCAGCGCAGCCGGCCCATCGAACGTTGCTCGACAGCGGCCTCACGCAGCGCCTCCAACGGCCGCACCCGAGCGGCCCGGCGAGCCGCCGTCCACGCACCGGCCAGGGCTACCAACGGCCCGAGCAGGAGCGCGGCCAGGATCGGCAACGCGTTGAACCGCACCCCATACGTCGCCGGCTCGAACCCCGCGTCGATCAGGACCCGGCCCACCAAGGGGGCCAGCACTGCTCCCACGACAGCGCCGAGAACCGCCCCGACGCTGCCGACCAGCAGCGCCTCTCCATAGACCATCCGCCGCACCTGTCGTGGCGTCGCCCCGACCGCTCTCAGCAGCCCCAGCTCGCGCCGCCGCTGCGTGACGGTGAAGGCGAACGTCGACGCGACGACGAACACCGTGACGAACCCTCCGAGCGCCGCGACGCCCGTGAGCACCTGCATGCCGATCCACCGCGTCCGCGCGTCCTCCCGCGGCTCCAACGCTCCACGCCCGTCGCCGGTGAGCACGTTCCCAGCGTCACCGACGCTGTCGCGCACCGCTCTCGTCACCGATCCCGCGTCCGCACCCGCGGCGAGGACCAGCCCGATCGCGCGGACCCCGGGCGACAACCGTGCGGCCTGCTCGTCCGAGACCAGCACTTCCGGTGCATCGATCAAACCCACCAGGGTGTACGGCACGGGCCCGGTCGCCGTCAGCAGCGTGACCCTGCTCCCGGGTGAGAGCCCCAGCGCCCTGTCCAGCACCACCTCGCCCGGTCGCCGCGGAGGATCGCCGGCCACCAGACGCACGTCACCGAGCCGGGCCGATGACCAGCCATGACCTTCGACAGCGGCCTCGGACGGCTTTCCGTCGACGATCGCCTGGGTATAGAAGGAACGATCGGCGACCGCAGCGGCGACACCGGGCAGACCCGCGAGCCGCCGGCTCATCTCGTCGGCTTTCGCCCCCGGCCACGGGACGGCCGGAGGGAACGGATCGGCGGGGGTCTGACTGATCGGGGCTTGGACGATCACCGCCGCCTGCGCGAACCGGTCAGGAATCTTCGGCCGACCCGCGACCAGTAACAACAGGGCCAGTGTGACCAGTGCGATGCCGATCATTACAGCAACCAGGGCGCCGGCTGTCCGGCGGAGCCTCAACACGACCCCTCCACCAACTGCGTGGTGTGCGCCGCGATCTGCTCCGGCGAGAACGGTCCCTCGACGTCGCCGGCGACCCGGCCGTCGGCCAGGAACACGACCCGATCGGCCCGGGCAGCCGCGACCGGATCGTGGGTCACCATCACCACCGTCTGCTGATGCTCGTCGACCAGCTCTCGCAGCAGGTCGAGGATGTGCCGCGAGGTCACGCTGTCCAGAGCTCCGGTCGGCTCGTCGGCGAAGACCACCGCGGGACGGCTGACCAGAGCGCGAGCCACCGCCACCCGCTGCTGCTCGCCGCCGGAGAGCTCACTCGGGCGGTGCCGGAGGCGGTCGGCCAGCCCGACCGCGGTCAGCGCGTCGGCGATGTCGGCCCGCGGGGTGCGGCGGCCCGCCAGCCGGGACGGCAACGCCACGTTCTGCTCGGCGGTCAGCGAGGAGACCAGGTTGAAGGCCTGGAACACGAACCCGACCCGGTCGCGCCGCAGTCGCGTCAGCGCATCCTCGGTCAGCTGGTCGAGCACGGTGCCGTCGATGGTGATCGAGCCGCTGATCGGGCGGTCGAGCCCGGCCGCGCAATGAAGCAGTGTCGACTTGCCCGAACCCGAAGGGCCCATCACCGCGGAGAAGGTGCCGCGCTCGAAGGCGACTGAAATGCCGTCGAGCGCGACCAGCTGCCGGTCGCCGGTGCCATAGGCTGCCCGGACGTCCTCCAGAACAACCGTCTGCGTCGTCATGCCGGCAACGATCCCGCGCCGGGGCGGGCTCGCACATCGGACCACGATGGACACTTTTCCTGTCGGCCCGAGGCAGTACGCCGTACCGCCGAATGCCCTTTCGTCATCCCTGGGGATGACAGCTCGTGGGCCGACGCGCGGCGCCGCAGCAGCGGATACCGTCTTGCGCATGGATGCCGCTGTGCTGATCAGGCGCCTCCGCCCGGTCGAGCTGTATGGACTCGACGTGGTGGCGGCGGCGTTCGTCGTGCTGATTTGCTATGCCGCCGCGTTCGAGGCGCCGTCGGACGGCCGGCCCTCGGAGCCGGGCTGGGTGTCGGTGCTGACGGCCCTGGTGATCGGCCTTCCGATCGCGTTCCGGCGCCGCTGGCCCGCGTCGGTGGCGATCACCGTCACGGTCGCGTCCTCGATCGCGTTCGCGGTGGAGATCATCCCGTCCTTCGCGGCGCCCGGGCCGGCCTGCGCGCTCGTGTTGGCCTTCTATACCTTCGGCGGCGCGATCCGGAATTGGCGGGCGTTCCTGATCGAGGGGATCTGCTGTTTCCTGATCAGTGCCGGTCTGGGTGCCCCGTTGCTGTTCGCCGAGCACAGCAGCCCGCCCGCGGACGCTCCGTCGTCGTTCCTCACGCTGTTCTTCGGCGCCCTGATGATTGCGCCGTCGGCCATCCTCGGGTTCGCGATCGGTGAGCGGCGGGCACAGAATGCGCAGCGTAGCGAGCAACTGCGGCGCGAGGCCGCGATCGAGGAACGCCTCCGGCTCGCGCGGGAGCTGCACGACATCATCGCGCACACCATGACGCTCATCGTGGTGAAGGCGTCGATCGGCAACCACGTGGCGGAGACGAATCCGGCCGAGGCGCGCGACGCGCTGCAGGTCATCGAGAGGACCGGCCGGGCCGCGATGTCCGAGGTTCGCAAAGTGCTGGACATGCTGCGGGAGGAAACGCCGTTCGCGCCCACACCCGGCCTCGGTGACCTACAGGAACTGGTCGAGACCGCGTCCGCGGCCGGCACGTCCGTGACGCTCGCGGTGGATCGTCCGGAGAGCGGTGCACCGGAGGACATCCCCGAGTCGGTGCAGCTGGCGGTGTATCGGATCGTTCAGGAGGCGGTGACCAACGTGGTCAGGCACGCGGCGCCCGCGCAATGCCAGGTCACCGTAATGGTCGGCACTGACGACGTGCGCATCGAGGTGAACGACGACGGAAAGCGGCCGGTCCGCATCGGCAGGAATGGGCAAGGCCTGATCGGGATGCGGGAACGGGTGGCGTTGCACGGAGGGACGTTCAGCGCCGGGCCACGGGACGGCGGC
>KL571324.1:26433-33975 GCA_000715855.1 Actinoplanes liguriensis | reverse complement strand
AGAGATGTGTATAAGAGACAGGCGCCGCGGCTACCGGAGGTGACCGGTGATCCGGGTGCTGATCGTCGAAGACGTGGAGCTGGTGCGCGACAGCTTCAAGCTGCTG
The DNA here is from genome assembly GCA_000715855.1 of Actinoplanes liguriensis. Lineage (GTDB taxonomy): Bacteria > Actinomycetota > Actinomycetes > Mycobacteriales > Micromonosporaceae > Actinoplanes > Actinoplanes liguriensis. The sequence continues at coordinate 33,869 of KL571324.1, read as the reverse complement.
GTCAACTCCAGTGCGGGATGCACGGCGGTGGGGGAGGCGTCGACCGGCGTCGAGGCGGTTCGGCTGGCGGGCGAGCTGCGGCCGGACGTGGTGCTCATGGACGTCCGGATGCCGGAGCTGGACGGGATCGAGGCCACCCGCCTGATCTGCGGGGATCCTGATCTCGCCGACGTCCGGGTGCTGATCCTGACGACGTTCGATCACGACGAGTATGTGTATGGAGCGCTGCGGGCCGGCGCCAGCGGTTTCCTCCTGAAGGACAGTCCGGCGGCCGAGCTGCTCAACGCGATCCGGGTGATCGCTTCCGGGGACGCATTGCTGTCGCCGAAGGTGACGCGGAAGCTGGTCTCGGAGTTCAGCCGGCAGCCGAAACCGCGGAAGCCGATCCCCGGTTCGCTGGACGGCGTCACCGAGCGCGAGCGGGAAGTGCTCAGACTCGTCGGCCTCGGTCTGTCGAATCTCGAGATCGCCGATCACCTGGCGCTGAGCTTGGCGACGGTGAAGACCCACGTCGGACGGATCCTGGCGAAGCTTCCCGCTCGCGATCGCGCGCAGTTGGTGATCGTCGCCTACGAGACGGGGTTGGTCGCCGTGAACTCCTGACCAGCAGAGGCCCGGTGAGCGCGGACTTCGCAGCGACATCAGGCCGGACGATGGCGAGGCGAGCGATTGGCCCAGGTCCGAGGGGCTGGGCGGAGAGGCGAGCGTTTGGTTCGGGGTTGAGCGGCGGGGCGGCGGAGACGGCGATCGTCCCAAGGCCGAGGGGCCGGGCGGGAAGCGAGCGTTTGGTTCGGTCTGAGCGGTGGGGCACGGAGGCGAGCGATTGGCCCAGGTCTGTGGGGCTGGGCGGGGAGGTGAGCGATTGGTTCAAGACTGGGCGGCGGTAACGGGCTGAGCATGTGGGCATGAGTGAGCATGCTTTTACGCCGGCGCTCGGGCGGTTTGCGCCGACGCGGTTCTACGACGCGGTGGTTGCGGTGACCCGCGAGAAGGTGTGGCGGGCGCTGACGGTGGGGCACGTGGCGCCGCGGGCCGGGGACGTGATCGTCGATGTGGGCTGCGGTACCGGTTCGCTGGCGTTGATGCTGGCCAGGACCGAGTCGGAAGCGCGGATCGTCGGTGTGGACCCGGATCCTGAGGTGCTGGCGATCGCCGGGCGGAAGACACAGGCCGTGCGGTGGGTCGTGGGCCGGGGTGATGCGTTGGGTGAGCTGCTGGGTGGGGGTACGGCCGACACCGTGGTGTCCAGTCTTGTGCTCCACCAGTGCCCCGTGCCGGTGAAGCGGGCGGTGCTCGCGTCGATGGCCGGGGTGCTGCGGCCCGGGGGCCGGCTGGTGATCACCGACTACGGGCTGCAGCGGAGCGCGTTGATGCGGTTGGCGTTCCGGACGGTGCAGTTCGCGGACGGGAAGGCGGACACTCAGCCGAACGCCGACGGGGTCCTGCCGGAGATGATTGCGGCAGCCGGTTTCACGGATGTCCGGGAAGCTGACGTCATCCCCACGGTTACCGGGTCGATCTCGATCTACATTGCTCGCCGGAGGTCTGGGCCTGCGGTGTCGGGTGGAGGTGATTACGGAGGACGGGGAGGACCGCGGCTGGGGTGAGGCCGACCATCTCGCGCATGCGACGAGTCAGGTGGGCCTGGTCGGCGAAACCGGCGGTGATCGCGGCTTCGGACGGGGACTGGCCTGCTCGGAGGGCTTCGGCGGCTCGGCGGAGTTCGGACCATACCCGCCAGCGGGGGAGTGGCATGCCGATCTGGCTGCGGGCCAGGGCGCGGAGCCGCTGCGGGGAGAGTCCGACCTCGGCGGCGAGCCGGGGCATCGGGAGATTGCGTTCCCGGAGGAGGCGCATCGCGTGCTGCAGCCTTGGATCCAGCGTGTGGGAGCGACCCTCGCCGATGTCATGCAGATCGCGGAGTGCGGGGGCCGCGACGATGCCGTCGTGGAAGCGTTCGCGGAGTTCGTCGGCGAGCGCGGAGTGCGGTTCGATGTAGAAGGTCAGCACATCCGGGGCGGGAACCAGGCGGTGCCGCACCATCGGCGGCACGACGAGCGCGGTCCCGCGGTGCTCGGCTCCCGATTCGTCGATCATGGCGACGCCGCCGTGCGAGTACCGGGCGCACGGAACGACGGGCGTGCCGGGACGGGCTGCCCGGATGTCGCCGGAGTCGGCGGGGCGGACGGAGCTCGCTGCTTCTCCGTCGCCGGCTATCTCGGCGGTGGTGCGCAGGATGGCGGATGATTCGTGCTGGTCCTGGGCCTGGCCGGTGGGCGTGACCTCGGGTGGGGTGACGACGATCTGGAAGGCGGCGTGCCGGTGGAACGAACCTTCCACGGCCGGCCCCCGGTATCTGGCCCAGCCGTCGCCGACGGTGAACTGCCCCCTGTCCATGCCGCGATGATGTCAGGATCTCTCCGTGCCTGGGTTTGCCACACCTTTCGATGGCATGTCCGCTCTCGTGATCGGCGGCGGGGGCGACGTGCGTTCGAGGCGGCGGGGGTGACGTGCGTTCGCGGCGGCGGGGGCGGCGGTCGCCGTCGCTGATGTCGTTGCGGAACGGGCGCACGACGGAGGCGTTACCGCCCGGGGCCTGTTTCTTTGAGAAGGAGCCAGTTGTCGGCGGGGAACAGCCGGCGTGCGATCGCCCAGGTCAACCGCGTATAGAACGGTCGCGCCGCCGCCGAGTCGAGGATCCGCGGATCGGCCATCCGATGATCCGCGCCTTTCCACCGGATGGTGCAACCGCCGGCGGCGAGCACGTTGCGCACCCAGTTCGTCCGGGCGCCCCACGGCAGGTTGATCACGAACCCGTCGGGGGTCGCCACGACCGCGACCGGCACGGTCAGTTCGCGCCCGCTGACCCGCCCGCGATGGTGTACGACCGCCCACGGCGAGAATCGTCGACCGGCGAGCACCCGTACGGCCGGCGCGGTGGCGCGGGCGAAGCGCCAGGATGTGTTGTCAGGTGTCGTCGTGGTCATACCAGGATCGTGCGCCTGTCGCGGCGTCCGGCGCATCCAGGAGTTCCGTCATTCCGGTTGGCGGAAAACCGTCAGCCGGAGTGCCGGATCGCCCAGGCCACCGCGTCGGCCCGCCCACGGGCCCCGATCTTGCGGTACAGGTTGCCGAGGTGGCGTTCCACGGTGTGCACCGCGATGCCGAGCCGCCGCGCGATCTCGGCATTCGAGTCACCGTCCGCGACGAGCCGGAGCACCTCGGCCTCGCGAGGCGTGAGACGCCCGGTGTCCGGAGCGGCCGCCGAGTGGAGATGCCCGGCGTCCGGAGCGGCCGCTGAGCGGAGATGCCCGGCGTCCGGAGCGACCGCCGAGCGGAGACGCCCCGAGAGAACAAAATCGGTCACCAGCCGAATGTCCCGAGCCGCATCCTCCAGGAACAGTGTCGGCGTGGATCCCGGCAGTTCCACCAGTCGCCCGTCCGGCAAACCGTCGGCCAGCCGCTGAAAGACCTCGACCGGAATCTGCTGCTCTCCTTGCCGATGCAGGACCAGAGCCTGCGCCCGGACTCGCCCCAATTCCGCTGTCACATCGATGTCCGCCGCCGCGGAGAACCACGCTTTCGCCACCGCCGCGGTCGTCGCGGTCCGGAATGCCTCCGCCGTCCATCGCCCGGTCGCCGCCGAATCCCATCCGAGCCAGGCCGTCGCCGCCGCGTCCGCGAACAATCCCCAATCCTGCTCGACCAGCGACAGCAATGCCTGCGTCTGCGCCGGTCGCATCGCCTCTCGCATCCGTGCGGCGCCGCCGAACAGAACGAGCCGCTCGACGCGTTCCGGTTCCCGCGCCGCGAAAGCGATTGCCGTGGCCGCACCGTGGTAATAGCCCAGCAGCGACGCCGATCGGATTCCGGCGTGGTCCAGAACGGCGCGCAGATCCCGCAGATGCGCGTCCACCCCGAGATCGCCGAGGTCGATCCGCCGATCGGAGGCGCCCATCCCACGACCGTCGTAGAGCACGACCGTCATGTCCCGGCCGAGCGCCTCATAGGCCGCCCGCATCGCCGGGATCCGCCATTGCGCGGCGATGTTGCTCAGCGACGGCAGCCACACCAGCACCGGGCCCTGCCCGAACACCTGGTAACCGATCGTCACGCCGTCCTCGGCACGGGCGAAGCGCATCTCCACCGGCCCATTATCCCCGCGGCCGCGAATATTGTCGTACCGGAAAGGCCTTTCAAAAGATTTTATTGACTTTCCCGTACGTCGTGGGAGCTGGCAGGATCGTTTGCATGCGCCGTATTTCTCAGCGAATCTCCGGCATCGCGGAATCAGCAACGCTCGCCGTCGACGCGAAGGCGAAAGCCCTGCGCGCGGCCGGTCGCCCGGTCATCGGTTTCGGGGCCGGTGAGCCCGATTTTCCCACTCCTGAGCACATCGTGGAGGCGGCCGTCGAGGCGTGTCGTGACCCGCGGTCCCACAAGTACACGCCGGCCGGCGGTCAGCCCGCGCTGCGCGAGGCGATCGCGTTCCTGTCCGGTCACCCGATCGAACCGTCCCAGGTAATCGTCACGAATGGTGGCAAGCAGGGCGTCTATCAGGCTTGCGCGGCCCTTCTCGACCCGGGCGACGAGGTGCTGATCCCGGCGCCGTACTGGACGACCTACCCGGAGGCGGTGCAACTCGCGGGTGGTGTCCCGATCGCGGTGAACACCGACGAGTCCACCGGATATCTGGTGGGCGTCGAGCAGCTCGAGGCCGCGCGAACCCCGCGTACAAAATTGTTGTTGATGTGTTCTCCGTCGAATCCGACCGGTGCGGTGTATTCACGCGGGCAACTCGAAGAAATCGGGAATTGGGCCGTCGAGAACGACATTTTTGTCGTCACTGATGAGATTTACCAGCATTTGGTGTACGGCGATGCCGAGTTCCATTCCCTGCCGGCGCTCGTGCCCGCCCTCGCGGACCGGACGATCGTGCTCAGCGGTGTGTCGAAGACGTTCGCGATGACCGGCTGGCGGGTCGGCTGGATGACCGGGCCGAAGGACGTGATCGGCGCCGCGCTCAATTTGCAGTCGCACCTCACGTCGAATGTCTGCAACGTCGCGCAGGCCGCCGCTCTCGCCGCGGTGACCGGTGATCTCGCCGCGGCGACTCGGATGCGCGAGGCGTTCGACAGGCGCCGCCGGACCATTGTCGGCCTGCTCAACGACATCCCCGGCGTGGTCTGCCCGGAGCCGCAGGGCGCGTTCTACGTCTACCCGTCCGTGAAGGGCCTGCTCGGGCGGGGCCGGGTATAAGAGACAGATCCTGGACGAGGCGGAGGTCGCGGTGGTGCCCGGTGAGGCGTTCGGCACACCCGGCTACTTCCGGTTCTCGTACGCGCTCGGTGACGCCGACCTGGCCGAAGGCGTGTCCCGGATCGCGAAGCTGGTCCACGACGCCGCCTGATCGCAGTGCCCGGCCGGCGTCCGATCCCGGCCGGGCCACGCCGGAGCTCCTCGTGATCCACAACGAGGCCTGATGAACCTTTTTCAACCTGGCGACAGGCCTGAGACACCGGGTCGCTGGCCGCCGCCGGCGCCGCGGGCCCCGGCCACGTTGAAAAAAGTTCAATCTGTGACAGGCGCCTCGGACTGCTAGGCGATCGAGCGGATTCGGCCCACGATGGGCTCGGGCAGAAATGGCGGATGGGGGCACCGGTGACCGAGTCCAAGGCACGGACCGCGGACGATCTCGACGAGGCGGCGCGCATTTTCACGAGCGTGCGGCCACGGCTGTTCGGCATCGCCTATCGGATGCTGAGCAGCGCGAGCGAGGCCGAGGATCTGGTGCAGGACGTGTGGCTGCGCTGGCAGGGCTACGACCGCAGCACCGTGCAGAATCCGGGCGCGTTCCTGGCGACCACCACGACCCGTATGGCGATCAATGCGTTGCAGTCCGCACGCGTGCGCCGGGAGACGTATGTCGGGCCGTGGCTGCCCGAGCCGGTCGACACCAGCGCCGATCCCTATCTGGGCGCCGAGCGCGGGGAGGCGCTCGAATTCGCGGCGCTGCTGCTGATGGAGAAGCTGACCCCCAGCGAACGCGCGGCCTACGTGCTGCGAGAGGCCTTCGATTATCCGTACGGGCAGATCGCCGACATTCTCCAATCGACCGAACCGGCGGTGCGGCAATTGGTCAGTCGCGCCCGCAAGCACGTCGCCGGGGAGCGCCGCGCGACGGTCGCCCCGGCAGCGCAGAAGGACCTGCTCGCCAAGTTCCTCGCGGCCGCCCGCACCGGTGACATGGCCGCGCTGGAAAGCCTTTTCGCCGCCGACGTCGCCAGTTACTCGGACGGCAACGGCGCGATTCGCGTCGCGCGGACCCCGGTGGTCGGCGCCGAGCGGGTCGCGAAGTTCTTCACCGCGCTGTCCGGTTGGTATTGGGAGGACATCGAGGTCGAGTGGGTCGCGACGAACGGCGAGACCTCGGTCGTGCTGCGGCGTAACGGCGTCATGGAGGGCGTGATGACGGTGGTCGCCGGGGAGGACGGCATCGAGCGCATTCTCTGGATCGTCACCCCGGAGAAGATTGCCGCGTTCGCCTGACCCTTCCGGTGTCACAAACGGGCGGGCTGCCCGGTCATAGCTGTCGTGAAGAGCTACGTAGTGGGGCAGGATCACTGCCTCAGCCTGGTGCGGGCGGTGGATCGACCGACCGCGGCGGCCCGTTACGGACCGATGTTCCCCGAGTTGGAGCCGCTCGTCGTAGGTTCCGGTGCGCTGATGCGCGCCGGAGCTCCGGGCGGGGTGTGCGCCGTCGGCGGCCCCGCGATGGACGATGCCGAGGGGGCCGCGGGGTGGCCGTTCTTCGGGCAGATCATCGCGCACGACATCACCGCCGACCGTTCGCCCCTTGCGGGTGGAACGGCCACCGATCGGCTGCGGAATTCGCGCGCGCCGATGCTCAACCTGGAGATGGTCTATTCCGACGGACCGATCGGCTCGCCGTTCCTGTTCGACGTGGAGGATCCGGCGAAGTTCCTGGTCGGGAACGACGTTCCGCGCAATCCGCAGGGGGTGGCGCTGATCGGCGATCCGCGCAACGACGTGCACCTTTTCGTGCTCTCGTTGCACATCGCCCTGTTACGGGCGCACAACCGCATCGTCGACTGGCTCCGAGCGCAGGGCGTCGCGGAGTCCGACGTCTTCGAACGCGCCCGGATCATGCTCACCTGGCATTACCAGTGGATCGTCGTGCACGATTTCCTGCCGCGGCTCGCCGGCCGTGACCTCGTCGACCAGGTGCTGATCAAAGGCGGACAGTGGTTCGCGCCCCGGCCCGGGGAGGCGTTCATCCCGCTGGAGTTCGCCGACGCGGCGTTCCGGTACGGGCACGGGCAGATCCGCCACACGTACCGCCTGACCGCGGGCGGCCCGTCCGTCCCGCTCTTCCCGGACCTGGTCGGGTTCGGCCCGATCCGCGACCGGCTCGA
>KL571324.1:24733-26176 GCA_000715855.1 Actinoplanes liguriensis | reverse complement strand
CAACGGGCCAAGCGGCTCGACGGGCGTCTCGCGGCCAGCCTGATCGGGCTTCCGGAGCAGGTCACCGGCGCGGTGGAGACCGAGGCGTACCGGTCGCTCGCGGTCCGTGACCTGCTCCGCGGGGAGAGCACGGCGCTGCCCAGCGGCGAGGCGGTCGCCGGGCTGCTCGGCGTGCCGGCGCTGACCGGGGGCGGCTGGCCGGGCGGCACGCCGCTCTGGTTCTACATCCTCAAGGAGGCCGAGCAGACGACCGGCGGCAACGGGCTCGGGCCGGTCGGCGGCCGGATCGTGGCCGAGGTGCTGATCGGGCTGCTCCGCGCCGACCCGGCGAGCTATCTGGCCCTCGAACCGGACTGGACGCCCGTGCTGCCCGCGGCCGGGCCGGCATTCGGCCTCACCGACCTGCTCATGCCGGCCTCCTGAGCCGAGAGGTCGGCCGGCCTCGGAAATCGAAGTGGTTCGACGCGAGGCCGCCCGCATGCCGGAAGCATGGGGGCGGCCTCGACCCGGCGGGGTCAGCGTTTCTTCTTGCGGTCCCGATCGGCGGCGATGTCCTCCGCATAGGTCGCCCCGCCGTCCGATTCCCTGCTGAGCGGCCGCGCGCCACCTTCGGGCGGCCCGGCCAGCGACTGTTCCCCGGCCGCGAGGTGCGGGAACTTCAGGTCGAACGCGGGCCGCTCGGACCGGATCCGCGGCATCTTGTCGAAGTTGCGCAGCGGCGGCGGGCTGCTGGTCGCCCATTCCAGCGAGTTGCCGTGTCCCCACGGGTCGTCGGCGAGGGTGACCTTGCCGACCTTGTAGGACTTCCAGACGTTGTAGAGGAACGGCAGCGTGGCGGCGCCGAGAATGAACGAGCCGATCGACGAGATCGTGTTCAGCGTGGTGAAGCCGTCGGTCGGCAGATAGTCCGCGTAACGCCGGGGCATGCCCTCGTTACCGACCCAGTGCTGCACCAGGAACGTGGTGTGGAAACCGATCATCGTCAGCCAGAAGTGCAGCTTGCCGAGCCGTTCGTCGAGCATCCGGCCGAACATCTTCGGAAACCAGAAGTAGATGCCGGCGAAGACCGCGAACACGATCGTGCCGAAGAGCACGTAGTGGAAGTGGGCGACCACGAAGTAGGAGTCGGAGACGTGGAAGTCCATCGGCGGGGACGCCAGGATGATGCCGGACAGTCCACCGAAGAGGAACGTCACCAGGAAGCCGACCGCGAACAGCATCGGCGTCTCGAAACTGATCTGACCGCGCCACATGGTGCCGATCCAGGTGAAGAACTTCATGCCGGTCGGCACGCCGATCATGAACGTCATGAAGCTGAAGAACGGCAGCAGCACCTGGCCGGTGGCGTACATGTGATGTGCCCAGACGCTCATCGACAGCGCGGCGATCGCGATGGTCGCAGCGACCAGGCCTTTGTAGCCGAAGAGCGGTTTGCGGCTGAAG
>KL571324.1:24303-24472 GCA_000715855.1 Actinoplanes liguriensis | reverse complement strand
GGCCTTTGTAGCCGAAGAGCGGTTTGCGGCTGAAGACCGGGATGACCTCGGTGATGATGCCGAAGAACGGCAGCGCGATGATGTACACCTCGGGATGGCCGAAGAACCAGAAGAGGTGTTGCCAGAGCATCGGCCCGCCGGTCTCCACGTCGAAGACGTGCGCGCCGAG
>KL571324.1:18881-24032 GCA_000715855.1 Actinoplanes liguriensis | reverse complement strand
AGACGTGCGCGCCGAGGACACGGTCGGCCGCCAGCGCGAAGAGCGCGGCCGCCAGGAACGGGAACACCATCACCGCGAGCAGCGCCGTGACCAGCATGTTCCAGGTCATGATCGGCATCCGGAACATGGTCATGCCGGGTGCGCGCAGCGTCAGGATCGTAGTGATCAGGTTCACCGAGCCGAGGATCGTGCCCAGACCCGAGATCGCCAGGCCGACCACCCACATGTTGCCGCCGACACCCGGAGAGTGCAGCGAGTTGCTCAGCGGGGTGTAGGCGAACCAGCCGAAGTCCGCGGCGCCGCCGGGGGTCAGGAACCCGCCGATGGTGATGAGGCCGCCGAACAGATACAGCCAGTAGGCGAAGGCGTTCAGCCGGGGGAAGGACACATCCGGCGCGCCGATCTGGATCGGCACGACGTAGTTGCCGAACGCGAACACGATCGGTGTCGCGAAGAACAGCAGCATGATCGTGCCGTGCATGGTGAACAGCTGGTTGAACTGCTCGGGCGACAGAATCTGCATGCCCGGCCGGGCCAGCTCGGCGCGCATCAGCAGCGCCATGAGGCCGCCCAGCAGGAAGAACACGAAGGCGGTGATCATGTACATGATCCCGATCTGCTTCGCGTCCGTCGTGCGCAGGATCCGGGCGAGTGCCGAACCCCTGACCGTCCGTCGCACAGGATACGGACGGGTCGCGATCGGCGACGGCGCAACGGTCGTCACGAATTGCCTCCGTTGTCTCGTTCGACCCACTCGGCACACCTCGAAGATCGGGCGTACCTCGCTGGCAGAATAGTCCCCCACCGACCCCCGGCCTTCGCGGGGTGACCAAAGGGCCACCCAGGACGAACGCCGGGCACGGAAGATCGACTGGTCACGCGGCGCTTCCGGAAAACGGGTCCACGATCGACTGTGACGCCCGCCTCAGACCGGCGTGACGAGCCCTTTGTAGTGGTCGGTGAAGATCCGCAGGCCACGGCGGCGCAGCATCGGGTCGCGCAGCGTCGGCGGCACGTCCCTGGTCCGGTCCCGCTCGCGGGTGCGGTCGCGCACCTCTATACAGCGCGGGCGGCGACGCTCCTCATACGCCCGCAGGGCGGCCGGGATGTCCGCACCGGCCTGGCGCAGCTCCTGACCCAGCACCCAGCCGTCCTCGAAGGACATGGCGGCGCCCTGGGCCAGGGTCGGCGCGGTGGCGTGCGCCGCGTCTCCGACCAGCACCACCGGGCCTCGCGACCAGGTGGGCAGGACCACCTCGTCGGTGCGGGCGACCGACACCTTCTCGATCCGCTCGAGGAGTGCCGGGATCGGGCCGCCGAAGGACCCGAAGACCTCCTGCAGCCGCTCGCGCGGGTCGGACGGGTCGGGGGCCTCGGGGGCGGTCTCGTCGGCGTAGCAGTAGATCTTGCGGCCGCCCATCGGCATCGCGACGAACGCCGCGCGCCGGCCCATCACCGCGGTCCAGTCGGTGAGCGGCGGGCCGCCGGAGACGACGGCGCGATAGACGATCTGGCCGGTCGGGGTGGCCGGACCACCCAGGCCGATCTTGTCGCGGATCGTCGAGCGGCGGCCGTCGGCACCCACGACCAGGTCATATTCCGAGATCGCGCCGGTCGAGAACTCAACCTTGGCGGCGCCGTCGACGATCTGCACGTCGCGGACCTCGATCTCATACCGCACCTCGCCGCCGACCCCGGTGAGCAGCACCTGTTGCAGGTCGGAGCGGGACAGCGCACGGGACTCGCCGACGCCGGCCCAGAGAGCGGCGACGTCCATCTCGAACAGCTCGCGACCGCGCGTGTCCAGGAAGACCTGCCGGAAGATCAGGTCACCGAGCGGGCGCAACGGGACGTCGAGACCGAGCAGGCGAAGCGCGCGGGAGGCGTTGCCGGGGAGATAGATGCCGGCGCTGGGGCTCATGGTGGCCGGCAGAGCCTCCACCACATCCGGCCGGAAGCCCGCGACTCGCAGCCCTCGGGCCGCGGCCAAGCCGGCGATGCCGGCGCCCACCACGAGGATCCGCAAGGTCATCGGCCAACGCCTTCCTGTCGATGGATACGCGTCGGAGCCAGAACACTACCGCGTGCCACCGTCGCGGGAAAGTCACGATCAACATCGAGTCCGGTTTGCACTGGACCCTGGGCACCTGACCACATTGGTGTCATCCGAGCGGGTGGTTCCACGGTCTCGAACGCGCGCCCGGCACGCGCCAGCGCGATCGCCCGGCGTGCCCGGATCGCCCGGCGCTGCAGCGTTTCCATCCCCGTCATGCGCACACCCAACCATCGGGGTACGACAATTCCGGGCCCGCGGCGTGACCGGCAGAATCGGAGCATGCCGGATCGCCTGGACGAGTACCGCCGCAAGCGGGATCCCGCCCGCACACCCGAACCCGTGCCCGCGGATCCGGGGGTGGCCACCGGGATCTCGCGCTTCGTGATCCAGCAGCATCACGCCCGCAGCCTGCACTGGGACGTCCGGCTGGAGCGCGACGGCGTGCTCGTCTCGTTCGCCGTCCCGCGCGGCCTCCCCCGCGACCAGGCCCGCAACAACCTGGCCAAGCACACCGAGGACCACCCCCTGGAGTACCTCGACTTCGCCGGCGACATCCCCGCCGGGGAGTACGGCGGCGGCCGCATGACGATCTTCGACCGAGGCACCTACGAGACCGGCAAGTGGCGGCCCGACGAGATCAGTGTCACGTTCCACGGCGATCGCACGAGGGGGCGATATGTCTTCTTCCAGACCGGCGGGGCGGACTGGATGGTGCGCCGGATGGACCCTCCGGAGCCCGGCTGGGAGTCGATGCCGGCCGACCTGCGACCGATGCTGGCCACCCGCGCGGCGGACCTGCCGGCCGACGACGCCGACTGGGGCTACGAGATGCGCTGGGCGGGGCGGCGGTGTCTCGCGTACGTCTCGGGCGGGAGAGTGCACCTCAGCGGAGCCGACGGCGAGGAGCTGACCTCGATGTTTCCGGAGGTCCGCGCCTTGGGCCCGGCGCTCGCACCGGTGGAGGCGATCTTCGACGGCGAGCTGGTGGCGTTCGACGGCGCTCGGCCGAACGCGGATCGACTGGCCCGGCGCGCCACGGCGAAGAGTCCGAAAAGGGCCGCCGAGAAAGATCCAGTGCAATTTCTGCTGTACGACCTTCTGTGGCTCGACGGTCACCGCACGACCGAGCTGCTGCGGTACGCCGAGCGCCGCGAGCTCCTGGACGGCCTCGCGTGCGCCGGGGAGCATTGGCAGACCCCGCCGTTCTTCCCCGGCGGTGGGCGGTTCGCCCTGGACGCGGCCCGTTCGCAGGGCTTGTCCGGTGTGGTGGCGAAGCGACTGGATTCGCCCTACCTGCCCGGCCGGGCGAGCCGGCTGTGGCGGGAGATCACGGTGATCTGAGGGGCACCCCGGTTACGTACCCCGCAACAGTGGTACCGAAGATGCAACCGGCAGTTTCGTTCAGAAGCACTGCGGCTCGCCCGATGGCGGGGGAAAGCCTGCGACCGCAGTGGAAAGGGCCTCGACTTCAGAATGCACCCGCACCCGTCCTCGTCCCCCGTCGCCGTCCCCGATCTGTCCGCCGAGTTGTGGCAGTCCGCGGTGCGGGTGCTGGACACCAACTGGTCCGGCGACCACACGGTGCCGTCCCGCCGGCTCTATCCGCATCAGTGGAGCTGGGACACCGCGTTCATCGCGGTCGGCCTCGCCTACGTCAACCCCACCCGGGCCTGGCGCGACCTGCACAACCTGTTCGAGGCGCAGTGGCCGGACGGGCGGGTGCCGCACATCGTCTTCGACCCGAACGCCGGTGAGGACGACTACTTTCCCGGGCCCGGCTTCTGGAACCTGCCGGTTCTGGCCGGTCGCCCGGCCCGGCGCAGCACCGGGATCGTCCAGCCGCCGCTGCACGCCCTGGCCGCGTGGGAGGTCTACCGCCACGCGGCGGCGCACGGCGCGACCTGCGTCAGTGAGGCGCGCACCGAGCTGGCCTGGCTCTACCCCCGGCTGGTGCGGCAGCAGGAATACCTCACCGAGCGGCGCGACGCCGGCGGTGGCGGGCTCGCGTCGATCGTGCACCCGTGGGAGTCCGGCCTGGACAACAGCCCGGCCTGGGACCAGGCGCTGGCCGAGGTGCCGGCCGACCTGTCGCTGCTCGATCGCTACCGGCGGCGGGACCTGGCCGTGTCGGAGGCGGCGCACCGGCCGACCGACCAGGACTACGCACGGTACGTCGGGCTGGTCCTCAACTACCGCGACGGCGGTTACTCGGACACCGAGCTGGTGCAGCGGCACCCGTTCGCGGTCGAGTGCCCGGCCTTCAACAGCATCCTCGGCGTCGCCGAGCTGGCCCTCGCGCAGATCGCCGGGGTGCTCGGGCGGACCACCGACGCTCGCCGGCACCGGGACCGGGCCCGGGAGATCACCGCGGCCATCTCCCGGCGGCTGTGGGAGCCGGTGAGCCGCACCTTCCGCGCGCGGGACGCCCGCACCGGCCGGCTCAGCCCGGCTCGCTGCGTCAGCGGACTGCTCCCGCTGATGCTGCCCGACCTGCCCGCCGAGCAGGTCGAGGCGATCATGACGGAGGCGAGGTCGGAGCGGTTCGGGCTGCCGGCGCCGAGCGTGGACCGGACCGACAGCAGCTTCGACACCCACCGCTACTGGCGGGGCCCGGTCTGGATCAACGTGAACTGGCTGCTGCGGCGAGGCATGCAGGTGCACGGGCGGCGCGGGGAGGCGGAGCAGCTGCGGCGTGCCCTGCTGCGGCTGGTGCACGAGCACGGGCACTACGAGTACTTCCACCCGGAGACCGGCGAGGGGCTGGGTGCGCCGACCTTCAGCTGGACCGCGGCGTTGTGCCTGGACCTGCTGGCCGATCGGTCGGCGCCCGCCTACGCCCGAGCGGAGTAACGCCCCGGCTGGCACTCACGGTCGAGATGAAGCTCAAAACAACCACCAGTGCCAGCCGGCCTCCGGCGCCACGCCGCGGACTGGGCTGGTGCTCACTGTTGTTATGAGGGACGAATAACAACAGTGAGCACCAGCCGACGACCGCGACACGCGTGGCTACCGGGACCAACTGCGGGGATCGCGTGGGTCCTTTTGAGCGCAACCACCCACGGACGTCGCCCTTTCGGGCTTCGCGTTCTGGGCCG
>KL571324.1:18396-18627 GCA_000715855.1 Actinoplanes liguriensis | reverse complement strand
GGTCTGTACCCCGGCGGAGATAGGCAATGAAGAATTTGAGTTTTTAGAAGACCACGACGGAGCGCAGGACATCGCCGGTGTGCATCTTGGCGAACGCCTGCTCGACGCCGTCCAGCGGGATCTCCTCGGTGACGAACGCGTCGAGGTCGAGGCGGCCCTGCCGGTACAGCTCGGTGAGCATCGGGAAGTCGCGGCTGGGCAGGCAGTCGCCGTACCAGCTTGACTTCAGCG
>KL571324.1:11971-18214 GCA_000715855.1 Actinoplanes liguriensis | reverse complement strand
GGCAGTCGCCGTACCAGCTTGACTTCAGCGCGCCGCCGCGGCCGAAGACGTCGAGCAGCGGCAGCTCGATCGTCATGTCGGGAGTCGGCACGCCGACCAGCACGACCGTGCCGGCCAGATCACGGGCATAGAAGGCCTGCTTGTACGTCTCCGGACGCCCGACCGCCTCGACCACCACGTCGGCACCGAAGCCACCGGTCAGCTCGCGCACCCGCTCGACCACGTCGTGCTCGCGCGCGTTGATCGTGTGGGTGGCGCCGAAGCCGCGGGCCCACTCCAGCTTCCGGTCGTCGGTGTCGACGGCGACGATCGTCGTCGCCCCGGCCAGCGCCGCGCCGGCCACCGCGCCGTTGCCGACCCCGCCGCAGCCGATCACCGCGACCGAGTCGCCGCGGGTCACCCCGCCGGTGTTGATCGCCGCGCCGAGGCCGGCCATCACGCCGCAGCCGAGCAGGCCGACCGCGGCCGCCCGGGCCTGCGGGTCCACCTTCGTGCACTGGCCGGCGTGCACCAGCGTCTTCTCCACGAACGCGCCGATGCCCAGCGCCGGGGAGAGCTCGGTGCCGTCCTCCAGGGTCATCTTCTGCTTGGCGTTGTGGGTGTTGAAGCAGTACCACGGCTTGCCCTTGTTGCAGGCCCGGCAGTTGCGGCAGACCGCACGCCAGTTGAGCACCACGAAGTCACCGGGCGCCACGTCGGTCACGCCGTCGCCGACCGCCTCGACGACCCCGGCCGCCTCGTGCCCGAGCAGGAACGGGAACTCGTCGTTGATCCCGCCCTCCCGGTAGTGCAGGTCGGTGTGGCAGACGCCGCACGTCTGCACCCGCACCACGGCCTCGCCCGGCCCGGGGTCGGGAATCACGATGGTCGCGATCTCGACCGGTTTGCCCTTCTCCCGGGCGATCACGCCCCGCACCCGCTGACTCATCTGTCGCACGCACCTTTCTGCATAAGCAAGACCCTACGGACTTTTGAGCAACGCTTCCGCCAGCTTGCCGAGCTGGCGGGCCTGGGCCGGGGTGAGCCGGTCGAAGATCAGCTGCTGGACCGTCTCGGCATGACCGGGAGCGGTCTGCGCGACCTTGTCGAACCCCTCGTCGGTGAGCACCGCGATCTGCACCCGGCCGTCGCCCCGGTCACGTTCCCGGCGGAGCCAGCCTTTCTCCTCCAGCCGGGCCACCACGTGGGAGAGCCGGGACAGCGAGGCGCAGGCCCGCTTGGCCAGGTGACTCATGGGGAGCCGGCGGTCCGGATGCTCGGAGAGCGTCATCATCACCAGGTAGCCCATGTGCGTGAGACCGGCGTCCCGCTGCAGCTGCGTCTCCAGGGCCGCGGGCACCTTGACCAGCACTTCGACAAGGTTCCGCCAGGCCTCCTGCTGCTCCGGCGTCAACCAGCGGGGCTCGTCCATGCTGGAAGGTTAGTGGCGTTCGGACAGTGCAGCATGGGCCGGGTGGACAGCATTCCACAGCGGGTCACCGAATCGATCGACTTACGTGAACCTCAGCGAGTAGGCTGTCCGAGGACTTTCCACCTCGACACGGCGCCGGAACCGGCTGGCTGGGGGGCCTCGGCCGGTTCCGGCGTCGTGCGCCTAATGGCAAACCAAGTGTTCAAAAAAGAGCACAGGGAAACGGACGTCCGAATCAAGAAGAAGGCGGGTTGTCCAACCCTGCCTCTTCCAATGCGTCCCCTTCTTCCTTCGTTTTGTGCACCGCGCCATCGGCATGCTCGGGCGGCCCGTAAACGGTGTGCAGGACGAGCGGGTTCGGCCCGTCGTTCACGAAGTTGTGCTGGACGCCGGCCGGGACGATGACCAGGTCGCCCTGCTGCACCGTCCGGGTCTCCCCGCCGACGATCGCCTTGCCGACCCCGCTGACGAAGGTGAGGATCTGGTCCACGTGGTGGATCTCCTCGCCGATCTCGCCGCCCGCGGGGACGGTCATGATGACGAGCTGGGTGTGCTTGCCGGTCCACAGCACCCGGCGGAAGTCGGGACTCTGTTCAGCGACGGTGGCGATGACGTAGTGCTCCATACCGAGCACGCTATCTAAGTCAGGCCGCCCGGAACCACCGGTGACGGACGGCCGATCAGATACCCCTGGACGTAGTCGACGCCGAGTTCCCGCAGCATACGGAGGGTGGCCTCGTCCTGGACGAACTCGGCGACGGTGTGGATGCCGTACGCCTGGCAGACCTGAACCAGGGCCCGGACCAGTACCTGATCCTGGGGGTTGTCGACCAGATCGACCACGTACTCCCCGTCGATCTTGACGAGGTCGATCGGGAAGAGGCGCAGATAACGGAACGACGCGTAGCCGGAGCCGAAGTCGTCGAGCGCGAGCGAGCACCCCAGATCGCGGATCCGGTCGGCGAAGCGGCGGGCCTCGCTCAGGTTCCCGATCAGCGCGGTCTCGGTGATCTCGAAGGTGAGCTGCTGCGGGTTCACCCGGTACTGCGAGAGCAGCCGCTCCACCTCGGCGGTCAGCCGCGGGTCGCCGACCGAGCGGCCGGACAGGTTGATCTGCAGGCCCATCCCGGGCTGCTCGGCGGCGAGCCGCATGGCCCGCTCGACCACCCACAGGTCGATGTCGAAGACCGCGTCCAGTCGTTCCGCGGTGTCCAGCACCTGGGTCGGCGACTGCGGGCCGTCCGCCTCGTCGAGCACCCGCAACAGCAGCTCGTGCCGGGTCACCCGGTTCGTCTGCAGCTCCAGGATCGGCTGGGAGTAGAGGGTGAACCGGTCGGTGCCGAGCGCGTCGGCGACCCGGTTCCGGTAGATCCCCTGCCGGTCCCGCGCCGGCACCGGGTGCGCGACCAGGGTGATCGGGCAGTCCACCTCGCGCGACTGCCGCCAGGCCTGCTCGGCGTCGATCAGCAGGTCGTGACTGCCGGCCTCGCCGTCCAGCCGGAAGCGGACCAGGCCGCCCCAGACCTGGGCCTCGGACTCCTCGCGCAGGGCCTCGACCAGCGCGTTCGCCTGCTTGCGCGCGGCGGACCAGTTGGTGGCGGCGAGCAGGACCGCGAGCTCGTTGGTGCCGACCCGGCCGAGCAGCTGCTCCGGGCCGACCCGGTCCTCCAGGCGCCGGGCCGTCCGGTTCAGGAGCTCGTCCTCGTCGCCCTGGACCCGCACCACCAGCACCGCGCCGGCGGCCTGCCGCAGGGCCCGATCGATCTCGTCGGCGAACCGGGCGCGGGTCAGCAGGCCGGTCGCCGGATCCGGGTCGACCAGCGAGGTCTGCACGGTCTCGCCGCGACGGGTGAGCCGGGCGTCCTCGCGGCGGGCGCGCTCGCGGTCGGTGACGTCGCGGACCGTGCCGCGGATGCCGCGGACGGTGCCGTCCGGGCTCATCATCGGCTCCACCCGGCAGTCGACGTCGAACCAGCCGCCGTCGTGGCGCATCAGCCGCACCGTGGCACGCACGGCGGCCCGGCTGGTCCAGGCCTCGGTGATCGCGCCGAGCGCAGCGGCGAGGTCGTCACGGTGCACGTAGCGGGCGAGGACCTGGCGGGTCATCTCGGTCCCGGCCGGCACCCGGCCGAGCATCCCGGAAAGGGCTGCCGACCAGACGATCTGATCGTTGGCGGCGGTGTAGGAGAACCAGGCCGCGCGGTCCTCGGCCGGTGGGCGCGGCTCGGGCAGCGAGGCGGTCGGCGGCGCCCAGCGCTCGCGTTCTTCGGGCACGGTCATCCGACAGCACCTCCCCCCTCGCGCTCGGCTGCTTCCCCTGGCACCAAAAGACCCCTACCTATTACGACCTGTCACCGGGCCGGAGTAACAGTGGACGTCATAGTCAAAGTTTTGACGCAACCGCAGGCGAGGCCAGGAGCAGGGAATTATCGCCCATCCAGAGTAGCTAAACAACCGAACGGTGGACCGCTTTACTACCCAATTCCACCGAAAAGCGTCTCACTCTCCATGACGGACAGTCACTGTTTGTATCGGGCGGAAGACCTTGTGCGATTTCCTACCCGCCCGCGACCGTCCACATGCACGCCGCGTTCCCGAATCCGTGCGCTGGGTGAACACTCACTCGCCCACCGGAGTGATCTCCAACTCGGTGATCCGCTGCCACACCGGACGCATCGCCGCCTCCGGCTCACGAGCGAACACACTGCCCCGGATCCGGACGAACACGCAGTTGCCGACCCGTTCCAGCACAGCCTGCCGGCGCATGTCGCTCTCCCACCGCTCCGGCCCCTGGTAGGCGTCGCCGTCGCACTCGATCGCCAGCCGTCGCCCGTCCGGCGCGTTCAGCACGAAGTCGATCCGGTAACCGCCGATCCGGAACTGCGGAATCGGCCGGTAGCCACGGACCGCGAGAAGGCGCAGCACGTCGCGCTCGAAATCGCTTTCACACCGGGCCGCCGGATCGCTCCCGATTGTTTCCGCCGGGACATTCCCCACGTACGACAGAAGGAGCGCCCGTGCGTCATCCGGGAGCAGAGATCCGGGCCGGACGGAATGGTAAATCCACAACTGGTCCCGGGCACGGGACGCGGCAACATTGATCCGGCGGTGGTAATCGCGTTTCGTGAACGCCGCGATCCGGGGATCATTCTCGGACACCACCATGGATACGAGAACGACGTCGCGTTCATCGCCCTGGAACGTGTAGGCGTCACCGACCCGCAGCCGTCGCGCCTGGATCTCGTCCTCGCCGATCGCCTCGCGCAGCCGGGTGAGCATGTGACCCGCCTGACCGCTGGTGCTCAGCAGACTGATCACGCCGAGCGTCTTACCGTCGTACCGGGGATCTGAAACGATCTTTGTTACCCGGTCGACCAGGGCGTCCGCCTCGGCTGCGTTGATGTCACCGACGCCCGGCAGGTTCTCCCGGGCGCCCTCCGAGCAGAACTCCGCCCGGATCGGCGGCAGCGCCGGCCGGTCCGCACGTAACGGCATGATCTTGCCGTCGTAGTAGTGCCGTGACGAGAACTCGATGATCTGCGGCACACATCGGAAGTGCTCGGTGAGCAGGATCCGCTCCGGCGAGCGACGCACCGCGTGATCGTAAAGTGACGAATCGGGGTCGAAGTGCTCGGCCGACGGCACGTCCGTCAGGTGCCGCCGGATCAGCCCCTGCACCGAACCGACGAAGCCGAGCTGCGGGCCGATCTGCTGGTCGTCGCCGACCACCACGGCACGCTCGCCCGGCGAGAGCACCGGCAGCGCGAACAGATCCGCCTGGGACGCCTCGTCGACGATCACCACGTCGAATTTCGCCCCACCCGCGAACTGCTCGATCGCCCGGTCCACCGACATGACCCAGACCGGCACCGCCGAGACCGCCGACTCCATCGACCGCTGCGCGTGCGCCTGCCACAGCGCGGCGCTGCGCCCCGTCCCCTTGCCGATCTTGCGGAGCGCGGTGGTCCAGTCGGCCAGCGCGGCACGGCGCCGGTCGTCGAGCGCGCGGGCCACCTCCAGCCACGCCGACGCGACGACCAGCTCACCGGTCAGCCGGCGGATCTTCGCCCGGGCACGCTCGACCCGCCGGGCCAGCAGCGCCGGGTCCACGTCGCCGACCACGTTGTCGAACCAGGTCTGCGCGCGACGCCACTCCCACGCCTCCAGGCACGCCTGCCCGGAGATCACCGGGTGCTCCCCCGTGGCGATCCGGGCGGCCCACTCCGGCGCCGCGTTCACCAGGCGGTCGTGCGAGGCGTGGAACCGCAGCACGTCCGGCTGCAGCAGGGCGACCCGGGTGATCTCCGCGACCGCCTCGTCCCACCTGTCCAGTTTCAGCCACGCCTCGGCCAGCTCCGGCCACGGCGCCAGCCGCTCGGTCACCGCCCGCTCCGCGGCTCGCGCCTGATCGAGGGCGAAGACCTCGCCGGCGCCGTCGATCATCTCGGCCACCGCCGCGAGTCGCGCCGCGTCCAATTCAAGATCAATTTGCGGTACGACCATTGCCATCCGCTCCACCAGCGGCGGCCAGCGACGAAGGTCGAACTCCAATGACTGCGCCGCCTCGGTCAGCAGCAACCCGGCCCACACCTCAGGATCGGTCCAGCCGCCCGTCGGCTCGTCGATCCGCAGGCGCTCCACCCACTCCGTCCACACGTCACCGAGCCGTCGGTGCGCCTGCGCCCGCCGCACCCGGGCGGCGACCAGATCCACATCCCCGACCGTGCGCATCGGCTCGCCGTCGACCCGGATCTCCTCCGCGACCCGGAACAGCCCGGCCTGCAACAACCGGCTCAAGCCCTTGCCGGCCTCGAAGCGCAGACGGATCTCGG
>KL571324.1:7015-11731 GCA_000715855.1 Actinoplanes liguriensis | reverse complement strand
CGGGAGAGCAGCAGCTTCGGCTCGGCGACCAACTGCTCGCCGATCGTCACACGGTGGCCGGCCTGCTCCTTCGCACTCACCGCCAGCTCGTCGAGCAGCGCCGACACTCCTGCGACGTGATCCGCCCACAACGTGCGCCAGTGCTGGTCGTCCATCAGGCGGCCCAGACGGTCCGTCCAAGTGCCCTCCCTGCGACGCAGCCACGCCACCGCCTCACGAAGATCATTGGTCAGCTCGGCGTGGGCGGGGTGCTGCTGGGCACGTACAAAATCGAAATCGACGCCCTGGTCAGCCAACCGTGACAGACGCGCCTCGGCCTCGGCGATCTCGGCCCGGCGGGCCGAGGCCGTGGCCTCATCCGGCAGATCCCAGATCTCCGGCAGCGGCCGCATCGACGCCGCCCGATCATCCGGTGTCATCCGGGCGGCGAGCTTGAGCATCGCCGCGAACTCCTCGATGGTCAGCGGCGGCGGACCGGAGATCGGATCCGGGATCCCGCCGTGCGCCGCGGCCCGCTCCCGCAACCAGGCCCCGACCTCGGCCGGAAGCAGGCTGACACCACCGATCTGGTACGTCCCGGCCTCGCTCTCGGCAATCAGCCGCAGACCCGCCAGCGCGGACGCGAGCTCGCGCTCGGCCTCCTCCACGCTCCCGGTGAGCCGCTCGACCCGGCGCGCCTCAGCCTCCTTGTCCAGGGTCGCGGCGCGGTCGGACAGCTCCCGCGCGGCGAGCTGGAGCTGGACCAGCTGGTCGGTCGTCCGGCCCAGAACCGCCAGACAGAGCGCCTGGACCTCCTCCGGCAGACCGTCCCGCAGGACCCGCAGCGGCTCCTCCTTCTGCGCGACGACCAGGACCCGCTTGCCGTTCGCCATCAGATGGCAGATCAGGTTGCGGATGGTGTGCGTCTTGCCGGTGCCGGGCGGGCCCTGAACGACGACATTGCGGTGCTGCGCCAGCCGGCGGGCGATCGACTCCTGCGCCTCGTTGGTGGGCAGCGGCATCAGCAGGCGCTCGCCGACCCGGTCCCACGTCTCTGGGTGATCGTCGGGCATGGTCAGGCGGCTCGGCTCGTGCGCGAGGATCGCGGCGAGGGCGCCGACGCCCTCGGTGGCGCGGCTCTCGGTAAGGCGGTTGCGGAGGTTCTCCAGGAAGCCGCGGAGTTGGCGCTGACGTGGGCGAGCGAAAAGGACAGCCGTGTCCGTCAGTTTCTCCCGACTCGCCTCCCCGGTGGGTTTCAGCTCGTCCCCGGGCTTCGCTTCTTCCCGGGGCTTCACTTCTTCGCCGGGCTTCACTTCCTCGCCCGGCCTCACCACGACGCGGTCGAAGCCGAGCCGGGTCATGGCACGCTCGAAGAACTCGCGGCGCTCGAAGTCGTTCCAGAGGTCGACCTCCACCACGCCGCCCGGGCCGGCCAAGCCCTGGAATTGGCTGAGGTAACGTTCGTCGATTCCGTGCAAGGCTTCGGTCTGCAGCCGCGACGGGCCGGCCGGGGAGACAGTGATCAGGGCGCGATCGGCGTCGTACTCGATCAGGACCGGCGTCGCCACCAGCGGATACCTGACCCGGGTGCCGTCGATGACGGCCTCCAGGATTCCGTGGCCCCAGACCATCTCGGTGGTAGCGGCGGCCATGTCGATCTGGTGCATCCGGTCGAACAGCTTGCGGTGCAGCTCGCGGGTCTGCTCGGCGGCGGCGGTCAGTTGTGACCAGGGCCGCCAGGTTTCGTCTCGCCAGTGCTCGAAGTCATCCGGGGCGGCCGCGGCTACCAACTGTTCCTCGACCCCGGCTCCCGTCTGCCCTTCTGGCCGGGCCTCCGCGTGATCCTCGGCTAGGACGCCCGCCTGGTCCTCGGCCCGAGCCTCCTGCTCGCCCTCCGCAGACGCCCGATTTATGCTTACTTCTGCGGCTTTAGCGTTACGGTTCATCGCGGGTTCCGCGGCGGCGGTGACGTCTCCGCGAAGGCGCCGTCGAAGGGCAGCCGGAACACTCACCGGCCCCGGCAACTCAGGCCGGCCGACCCGCAGCCAGGAGGCGCCATCCGCGCCCGGCCCAGCCTGACAGTCCGGATGAGCAGGCAGCTTGTCCAGCCAGTGCGCGTCGGAGGGCACGGTGCGAGCCGGGCGGTCCATCTGCGCACGCACCGCAAGGAGATAGTCGGCGACCGCGACAGCCCGGTCCCGGATCGTCGTGGGCGACTCCATCCCGTGGAGTCTAGAGGCGTACCCGCCATGCCGTGAGTGCGGTCGTCGCCGTCCCGCCCACTTCTATGAAACCCGCCCGGCCGCCTCCGGATCCCGCGCGGCCACCTCCTCCGGATCCCGCCCCACCGCCGAACGACCCCCGTCCACCGGGATGATCGCCCCGTTCAGAAATCCCGCCGCATCCGACAGCAAAAACGCCACCACCTCGGCAACCTCGACCGGACTCCCCATCCGCCCGATCGGCTGCAGCAACCGGATCTCCCGCTCGAAGTCGAGACGATCCGCCTCCGAGAGCCCTCGAAGGTGCGCCGCCGACCGCTCGGTCGCAACAGACCCCAGGGCAAGAGCATTTGCCCGTACGCCGTGAGCCCCGTAATCCACCGCCAACGCCCGGGTGAGCCCTTCGATCGCACTTTTCGCCGTCGAATACGGCAAAGCCCCGCGAACCGCCCGCTGCGCCTGGTGCGACGAGATGTTCACGATCGCCCCGCCCCCGTCCAGGAACCAGCGCAGCGCCGCGGCACACCCGGTCAGCGTGAGGTCGAGGTTCCGCCGGATCAGCTCACTCACCGCCCGGGCCGAGGTCTCATGCAGCCAGGCCGCGGGAAAGACCGCCGCGTTGTTGACCCACCCGCTCAGCGGAGCCGCAGCCGTCGCGATCTCACCCGCGGACTCGGCCACCACCTGATCCGTAGCGTCCCCGATCACCGGGATGATCCGCTCCCCGCCCGGATGCCCCGCCACCCAGCCGAAGGCCTCGGCGTCGTTGTCCAGCACCACCACGGTGTCCCGCACGCCGACCAGCCGCTCGACGATGGCCCGCCCGATCCCCCGGCCCCCACCGGTCACCACGAACGACCGTGCACTCATCGCCACCACCTCACCAAGCGACCCGCCCCACCTCCTCGACCCTACCTAGTCCAGTGACCACCGCCCCACGCTCACGCCTCCACAGCAGCTGCCGCGACGGGCAAGAAGCGAGAGGGTCAGCGGCGCCATCAACGATGCAGCCAATTCCGAGCAGGGGCGGCGACCGCACGGCCCGGCAAGCCGCCCACCAACAGCCAAGGCGAAACGACAGCGGCTGAACGGCCGACGGCCCAGGTAGCGGGAGCGAGCCGACAATCCCGGTGCCGGAGTGACGAAGCATGCGGCGGAGCCGGTGGACGCCGCCCAGGGCGGTGGGCGGTGTCCACCGGGCGGCTCCGGCCCGCCGCCAGCAGAGTTCTACGAGAGCTCCAAGGCCCAGAAGCCCGAGAGCCCAGGAGCCCAGGAGCCCGGGAGGCTCAGGGGAACTGCATTCGCCGAGGGCGCGGGATCACCGGAGGCGGAAGCGGAAGATCGTCGAGATGGCTCCAGTTCAGCGTGCCGTTGTCAGTGGACTTGACCTCGCCCAGGCACGCCCGGAGAAGGCCCAGATTCGGCGCCCCGGCATAGCCCGCGATGACCACTTCGGGCTTCGGCTCGATGCGTGCGATCGCCGCGCAGATCTTGGCGACCTCGCGCTCGTCGACCGCGTCCAGCGGGAGCGGCGACTCCACCGGCGACCGGCGCCACGGCGGCCCAAACCGCCCCAGCAACTCGCGAGCGAGCCGGCCGAACGAACGCCCCACCTCGGCGTCGGCCATCGACAACCGTGCCGACTGCCCGTAGCACCACGGCACCACGATGTGGCCGTTGATCAGGACCAACTGATAGACCGACCGCGGAACGCTGATGATCTCCGCCCCCGGCAGCGTGCCCAGGAAGAGGACCAGCTCCTCATAGGGCAGAGCCCACCGTGGATTACCCAGCACGCGCTCCACGGTCTGGGTCATGGCCGAGTGCGCGTGCACCTCACGGTCGATCGCTGTACTCAGCGCCTCGGGCACCCGAGTCCACAGCTCGTCGGCGACCCGGTCGCCGAACTGCTCGACCAGCCAATCGCTGGGACCGACGAGAACGTCTGGACGCATTCCCCACCACCACCGTCCGTGATTCCGACGTCACTGCTGGCTAGAAGAGTTGCACTTCCGATGATCGACTGGAAGGGGCCGCAACGAGATCATAAAAACAAGCGTGAATGAAATCGCGCATGCCGACCAAAGGCTAGCCACCACGACGGGGCATCAAGCCGAGAAGCATCGAAACCTGCAACTTGCGCGGCGAACCGCACGCGCAAGTTGCAAGCCGGTTTCGCTATTCCCCGTACCCGATATTGAACACCGAACTTATTTCCGACCGGTGACGGAGAAGCAAACATCCCTTCACAGCCCTTGATCAAATAGACCGCGACCTGCACGACCGCCACCCGGCTGATCATTTCGGCACCACGTTCCGACATGGACCGCGGGGCCGGAAATTCCTTCCAGTCATTGCTTCCCGCTTTCATCTAGATCCACACATGCTGCGCCGACACGTGGCAACCGGGCAAACCCCGGACGTTTGCGCAACTTGAGACAGGCCCACTGTCGGATTCCCGTCAGAACATCCGTTCTTTGATCAAAAACCCCTGGCAAGCGCTCAACGGCAGCCG
>KL571324.1:4740-6784 GCA_000715855.1 Actinoplanes liguriensis | reverse complement strand
ACACGCCTCCCTCGCGCCATCAGAGATGTGTATAAGAGACAGATCCTGGACGGGAGGCGATCAATCCGACCCACCACATCCGGACGACCGACTCCGCGCGATAACACCCTTCGAATAGCCCAGCCGAATGAAACGACGGCTGTTGGATCGATCCAATTCAAACCGCAGACAATTCCCCCGGACAGCCGCCGCCCGTTCACTCGAGCCACCAATTCCGAAATTCGATCCCCGAGTCCGGAACGCTCATCAACCGTTCAACAGCGGACACCCTCAGCACACTGCACGTTATGACGCGGAGTAACCATGACCACCGCCGGCCCATAGATCAACCCGCCTAGCTGCCTACCTGAAGATCGCCTGAGCCACCGACCGCACCACACGAGACGTTTCCGACCACGCCGGAATCCACCCGTAACGCATCCCCGAATTCCCTGCCTGAACCGGTACAGCACCCACCCCCGGAACTCCGGGACCGGCCCATCGCTCAGCCCCGTTCCTCACCCACCCGGCCGTTCGCCCCCCTGCGCCGCATATGCCGCCACCACCGCACGCCCGGTCGCCGACTCGGCCCCGACCGTCTCCGCGGTCGCACCCCGCACCGCCGCGGCCAGCGCCTCCCGCGCCGCGCCCACCGTCACCCGGATCTCCTCGGCGGTGTCCGCAGCCGGCCGCCGCCGGATGCCCTCGCCCAGCTCCAGCCCGAGCAACTCGCCACCGGGCCCGACCGTCGCGCTGACCAGCCCGTCCGGACTTCGCGCCGTCCCGGAGAGGCGATGCAGCCGCGCGGACAGCGCACGCGCCCACCGTGCCCGCTCCACGAATCCGGACCGCCACTCATCGATCCAGGCCTGCGCGTCACCGAACTCACGATCATCCAACATGGACCGTCTCCCTTCGCTGTGCCGATCACGCTAGCGGCGCCGGCAAGATCACGAAGGGGCCTGTGGATAACCTCGTCAGGCGGGCTCGACGGTGTCCCAGGAGTAGTCGAAACCGGCCGGCGGCAGGCGCCATTCGCGCAGGACAGCGAGGAGCTCGGACTCGTCCGCGGCTTCCGCGTGCCGCAGTCGTACGCCGCCGAGGTCCTGGTCGTAGCCCTCCAGCCGATCCGCCTCGTACTCCCACTGCGTGACCAGGAAGCTGCGGCCGGCATCGCTGCGCGCCGTTCCCGCACGGATCGCGGCCTCGTCCGCGGACCACCCGCTGGGCACGATGTGCACGAACGACCAGCGGTACGGCTGCGAGGCCGGGACCAGCACCGCCAGCCTCCGGCCGAGCCGTAACGCCGCCAGCTTCGGAGCCGGCCAGTCCCATTCACGATGATCCATGACGAGCTGAGCGTACCCAGGAAAGTCCCCGGCGAGCAGCGAAGGACCGGCCCCGGCGTGAGCGGTTCTGTCGGGCGGTCGCGCTACGGTGCCCGGGTGAATGAGGTCAGCCCGGCCGAGGAGGCCGCCACCGTGATCGCCGCCGTGCTCGGCGATCTCCGTTCCGGCCGTCACCGGGGCGTCGTCGTCGACTCGCCGCCCGGGGCCGGCAAGTCGACGCTGGTGGTGCGCGCGGCCGGCGAGCTGGCCGCGACCGGCGCGCCGCTGATGATCGTCGCGCAGACGAATGAGCAGGTCGACGACCTGATCGAGCGGCTCGGCACCCGATCGCCGGAGGTGACCGTCGGCCGCCTCTCCGCGGTGGACTATGAGCGGACCGATCGGGTGAAGGAGCATCCGAGCTGTCGTGTCGCGGCGAAGGTGCCGGACCTCGGCTCACCGGCGATCACCATCGGCACGGCGGCCAAGTGGGCGACCGTCGCCGAGGGCAGCTGGCCGTGGGCGATCGTCGACGAGGCCTATCAGATGCGGTCCGATGCGCTGCTGCGCGTCGCGCCACGATTCGAGCGGGCGCTATTCGTCGGCGACCCCGGCCAGCTCGACCCGTTCTCCACCGTCGAGGTGGAGCGCTGGACCGGCCTGTCCTGGGATCCGATGCAGAGCGCGGTCGCGGTGCTGCTGCGGCACAATCCGGAGCTTCCGGTGCACCGTCTGCT
>KL571324.1:0-4506 GCA_000715855.1 Actinoplanes liguriensis | reverse complement strand
GTAGTGGCCGCGGCGTTCTATCCGTTCACCGGTTTCCGTTCCGGCACCGGGCCGGGCGACCGCACGCTGCACTTCGAGCGTCCCGCCGAGACCGCGCTCGACCAGGTGCTCGACACCGCGGCGAAGACCGGGTGGGGCTTGCACGAGCTGCCCGCGCGGTTCACCGTGCGCACCGACGCGGAGGCGGCCGCGGCCTGCGCCCAGCTCGCCGCACGGGCCCTGGCCAGGGGCGGGGTCGCCGAGTCCGAGGCCGGGCGGGGCGCGCTGTCGCCGGCCCGGATCGCGATCGGCGCCGCGCACCGCGACCAGGCGGCGGCGATCCGGGCGTTGCTGCCCCCGGAGGCGGCCGGCATCACCGTCGACACCGCCAACCGGCTCCAGGGCCGGGAGTATGACCTGACCGTCGTGCTGCACCCGCTCTCCGGCCGGCGCGACGCCACCGCGTTCCACCTGGAGTCGGGGCGGCTCTGCGTGCTCACCTCACGGCATCGGCATGCCTGCGTGGTGGTGGCCCGTTCCGGCATCCCCGAGCTGCTCGACGCGCACCCGTCGACCGAGCCGGTGCATCTGAACGTCCCTGTCAAGTTCCCGGATGGATGGGAGGCGAATCAATCGATGCTCGCGCATTTATACCGAACGTAACCCACTGGTAACCGTCGATCCGGCTACCGTGGTGCTATGACGCCCATCGGGGCTTATCAGCCGATTCTTCGGCCACGCCGCGGTGAGTTCGCGGCACTCGCGCACCTCTCCGACGAGGAGGCCGCGCGAGTCACGCCGATCGTCGAGTTGGATCCGGCGATCAGCATCGCTCCACTGGTCCGTGAGTTGCCGCCACGGACCGAGGTCTTGGCCCTCGACTTCGGGCACGTGCCGGAGCCACCCGCGCCGCTGTCCCTGGCGCGGCAACTCGCGCGCCTCGGCGTGGCGATGGTGCCGGTGCTACGGCCGTACGAGAGCGGTCGTCGCCTTGTCGCCCATGGCCTGGCCGCGCGAATGCACCGTCGTCGCGCGGTCCTCCGCCTCCAGCCGCACATCGACGCCGGCAATCCAGCGGAGGCCGACGTGGTCACCGACCGGGTGCTGGCCGCCACCGCGCTCGACGCGAACGAGGTCGACCTGCTGATCGACCTCGCCGAGACGGCCTGCCTGGCGCACGCCGAGGAGGTCGAGGAGAGGGCGCGGCGTGTGCTGCGCTGGGCCCGGACCATGCCGTGGCGCTCGGTCAGCGTGGCTTCCGGCGCTATGCCGCCGAACCTCGACGACCTGCCGACGGATCGCCCGGTGCCGGTGGGCCGGCTGGACGCCCGGGTCTGGGCGCGGCTCGGCGAGCCCGGGGTCGGGTATGCGGACTACGGCGTCACCTCCCCGGTACGTCGCCTCGGCGTGCAGCATCACCGCCAGTTGCCCACGTTGCGGTACACGACCGAGCAGGACTGGTGGATCTACCGCTGGGCGCGACGCGGCGGGCGCAGCGACGACCGCTGCCACGATCTGTGCCGCACGCTGGTGACCTCGCCGCAGTGGCCGTCCGCGGGTGCCCGGTTCTCCTGGGGTGACGCCGAGATCGCCCGCCGGGCTCGCACCGCCCGGGGCGCGGGCAGTTCGGCGAGCTGGATCGCCTGGGGCACCTCGCACCACATCTCGCACGTTCTCCGGGCACTGTCGAGACACTGAAACTGTCGTACGCTTGTTCTAATGTCGCTCATGGCTGCCCTGGCGTACGCCCGGCACGGCATCCCCGTCCTGCCGGTGCACACGCCTGACCGGGGTGGCGTCTGTTCCTGCACCCGAGGAGAGCGATGCGACAGTCCCGGCAAGCACCCCCGCCTGCGTCACGGGGTGAACGAGGCGAGCACCGACCCCCGCCGGATCGAGCTCTGGTGGTCGCACTGGCCCCAGGCCAACGTGGGTCTGCGCACCGGCGTGATCATGGATGTCGCCGACGTCGACTCGGCGGAGGGCTGGCACGGGCTGCGCCACCTGCTGGACGACGAGATCCCGCCGGGCCCGCAGGTCCACACCGGAGGTGGCGGCCGTCACCTGTGGTTCCGCCCGACGGGCTACGGCAATCGCGTCCACCTGCTGCCCGGGCTGGACTGGCGCGGCGTGGGCGGTTATGTGCTCGCCCCGCCGTCCCGGCACGCGACAGGTGTCGGATATACGTGGATCCACCGTCCCGGCCCGTCGCTTCCGGCCGGCCCACCCGCGCTGCGCGCCATGATCGCCGGGCCGGAGCCGCCGCCGCTGCGACCAGTTACCCACCCGGATCGCTATGCGGTGGCGGCGCTGGAGGCCGAGACCGAGCGGGTCGCCTCCGCGGTCGTGGGGTGCCGCAACGACACGCTCAACCGGGCGGCGTTCGCGCTGGGCAGGTTCGTCGGCGCGGGCCTGCTCGACGCGGGTGTGGTGCGGCGCGAGCTGGCGGATGCGGCTCGCTACGCGGGTCTGGGCCAGGCCGAGATCCGCGGCACGATCCGTTCCGGCCTGCGCGCGGGCGCCCGCCAGCCGTTCCCCATCGCCCCCGATCACGCGGCCTGACGAGCAGTCCGGCGCAGAACGGCATGATTGAGGGGGCAGGGTGGCCGATCGGCCGACCGGAAACGGATGATCGGGTCAGGAGCACACGAGCTAACCCGGGCCGGACGCCGGTAGCCTGGCAGGCGACCGGCTGGGGGGCGATGGTGCTTCAGTGGGACGTCATCGGCGACACCGAGCAGAGTGTGCTCGCTGATCCGGTGCGCCTGCGTTCGGTCCGGCGGCTCGGCACGCCGGGGCCCGACGAGGCGTTCGACCGGGTGGCGATGCTCGTCCGCAAGCTGGTGGACGCGCCGCTCGGCGCGGTCTGCCTGGTCGACGCGGAACGGCAGTGCCTGGCCGGCCAGGTCGGCATGCCGGAGCCGTTCGCCACGGAGCGGAGCATGCCGCTGACCCACTCGTTCAGCCGGCACGTCGTGGTGGCCGGCGAGATGCTGATCATCTCGGATGTGCGCGCCGATCCCCGGATGCGTGGCAACCCGTCGATCGATCAGCTCAACGCGATCGCGTTCGCGGGAGCCCCGATCACCGACCCGGACGGCCTGGTCGTCGGTGCGCTGTGCGCGGTCGACCACGAGCCGCGGACCTGGACGAACAGCGAGGTCGCCCTGCTCAGTGAGCTGGCCGCGGTCTGCTCGTCGGAGGTCTGCCTGCGGATCGCGCGGGCCGCCGCGGAGGACGCCCGCCGCGCCGCCGAGTCCGCTCAGCACCAGTTGGCGCTGCTCACCGACCTGACCGAGTCGCTGGCCGCGACGATGGACGTGGAGGAGGCGATGCGCCGGCTCGGGCGGATCGTCACCGGCCGCCTCGCCGACTGGTGCGTCGTCACCTACGCCGACGAGCCCGGCAAGAGCCCGCACGTCTCGGCCACGCACCGGGATCCGGCCCACGCCGCCGACATGGACCGGCTCGCCGATCTGGCCGCCCGTTCGCGCACCGACCTGCAGGCGATCGTGCTCGCGGCCCGGCGGCACGGGCGTTCGGTGCGCCGCGAGCACGGCCCGGCGAAACTGCGCGGCCGCCTCAGCGACGCGGAGATCGCCGCGATCGCCACCTCGGCCGGCCTCGGCTCGTCGATGGTCGCGCCGATCCTGTCACCGGTGCGCCGCGTGGTGCTGGGCGCGGTGCTGCTGGTCAACGGGCCGGACAGGCCACCGTTCACCGAGGCCGAGGAGCGCGTCGCCGCGGAGATCGGCCGCCGCGCCGGGCTGGCCGTGGAGAACAGCCGGCTGTACCGGGAGCAGCGGCACGTCGCCGAGGTTCTCCAGCGCAGCATGCTCACCGACCTGCCCGCGCTCCCCGGCGTCGAGTTGCACGCCCGCTACCTGCCGGCGCAGGACGGCGC
Organism: Actinoplanes liguriensis; assembly: GCA_000715855.1. GTDB lineage: Bacteria > Actinomycetota > Actinomycetes > Mycobacteriales > Micromonosporaceae > Actinoplanes > Actinoplanes liguriensis. The sequence continues at coordinate 623 of KL571324.1, read as the reverse complement.
CGCGGTCGGCGGCGACTGGTATGACGCTTTCGCCCAGCCCGACGGCAGCGTGATGGTCGCGGTCGGCGACGTCGCCGGGCACGACATCGAGGCCGCGGCGACCATGGGCCAGCTGCGCAACCTGGTGCGCGGCGACGCCTACGGCCGCGCCGACGAGCCCGGCGCCCTGCTCGCCCAGCTCGACCAGGCGCTGCACGGCCTGCGCGTCCCGGCCGCCGCGACCGCGGTGCTGGCCCGGGTCCGGCAATCCTGGTCCGGCTACGCGATCAGCTTCGCGAACGCCGGCCACCCGCCGCCACTGCTGCTCATGCCGGACGGCCGCGTCCAGGTCTGGTGGGTCCCCCCGGAGCCGCTGCTCGGCCTGCCCCCGCAGCAGACACGCACCACTACCATCCGATACGTCCCGCCCGGCTCCACGCTGGTCCTCTACACCGACGGCCTGGTCGAGGACCGCGAACAACTCCTCGACGACGGCGTCGCCCGCCTCGCCGAACGCCTCCGCGAAAGCTGCGCCTACCCCGGCGACGAGCTCTGCGCCCGCCTGCTCGAGGTCGCCCCCCGCCGCAGCGACGACATCGCCCTGCTCCTGGTCCGCCTCACCGGCTGACAAAGATCAAATTCTT
>KL571323.1:95313-95727 GCA_000715855.1 Actinoplanes liguriensis | reverse complement strand
TGTGTATAAGAGACAGGCGCTGGCCGCCGCGCACGCCGCCGGGGTGGTGCACCGCGACATCAAGCCGGGCAACGTGATGCTCTGCAACGGCGGCGTGAAGCTGCTCGACTTCGGGATCAGCGCGGGCGTCGGCGAGCCCGACGACGACGACACCGGGGCGACGTTCGGGACCCCGGCCTACGCCGCCCCGGAGCGCCTGGACGGCAAGCCGGCCGAGCCCGCGACCGACCTGTACGGCCTCGGCGTGCTGCTCTTCGAGATGGTGGACGGGGATCCGCCGTACAGTGTGGACACCTGGGAGGAGCTGGCCGTCGCCCGCCAGTCCGGGCCCACGCCCCTGCCCGGCGGGCTGCCCGGGCCGCTCACCGGCCTGATCCACCGCTGCCTCGACGACGACCCGGAGCGCCGGCCGTC
>KL571323.1:88487-95091 GCA_000715855.1 Actinoplanes liguriensis | reverse complement strand
CGTGGAAGACGCTCGCCGAGCTCGCCCCGTCCGAGGACAAGAAGGCGCCGACCGTCCCGCTGCCCGGGGCGCGCCCGGCCGGCCAGGCCCGTGTCCCGACCGTCGGCCTGCAGGCCCGGGCCACCCGCAGCCGGAAGATCGCGATCGGCGCGGGGCTCGGTGCGACGGCAATCGCGTTCCTGGCCCTGGTGCACGTGGTCACCCAGTCCGGCGACGACCTCGCCGCCCCGCCCCCGGTGGTCCCGTCGGACGCGCCGGTCAGCCTCGTCCCGACAACCGCGGCCCCGGTCTCGTCGGCGCCGGCGCCGAAACGCACGACGACGTCACCGGCGGAGACGCTGACCCTGGACGTGGCGCTGGGACGGGTGCAGACCGCGATCGAGAAGGGCGAGGAGTCCGGCGACATCCGGCCGGACGTCGCCCAGGACTTCCGGAACATCCTCGGCCAGCTGGCCGTCCAGGACGATCCGGACATCCGCCGGCAGGTGGAGCTGCTGCGCAAGAAGGTCCGTCAGCGGCTGAGCGAGGGTGGGCTCACCGCCGGCCAGGCCACGATCCTGCAGAACCGTCTGACCGACCTGGGCCGGGCGCGCGCCTGACTCGCTCGGGTGGCTGGTTCTGACCGTGGTTATTCGTGCCGCATAACCACGGTCAGAACCAGCCTGGGCCGTGAGCCGCGGCCGGGCAGCAAGCCACGCGAGAGTCCGCGTCACCCCGCGCCGGCGGGCGCTGGTCAATCCGGAGCCGGGGAAGACCAGGCGGGCGTGGGTCAGGCCGAGCCGCGGAGGATCAGGCGGGTGGGGAGGACGGTCTCGTGCTCGACCGGCTCGTCGCCGTCGAGCTTGGCCAGCAACAGCCGGACCATCTCCTGGCCCATCTGCTCGATCGGCTGGTAGACGCTGGTCAGCGGCGGATCGGTGTGCCGCGCGATGACCGAGTCGTCGAAGCCGACCACGGCCACGTCCTCCGGCACGCGACGACCCGCACGGCGCAGCACCCGCAGCGCCCCGGCGGCCATCATGTCGGACGCCGCGAACACCGCGTCGATCTGCGGATAGTTCGCCAGCAGCCACTCCATCGCCATCGCGCCGCTGATCTCGCCGAAGTCGCCGGCCGCGGCCGGCCCGTCCCCGACCACGTCGCGATAGCCCTGGTAGCGGGCGATCCCGGGGGCCATGTCCATCGGCCCGGTGATCGTCGCGATGCAGCGCCGCCCCTGCTCCTGCAGGTACGTGACGGCGGCCCGCGCGCCACCCCGGTTGTCCGCGTCGACGAGGCTGGACGGCCCGGGATGCGCGGGACGACCGGCCCGGACGGTGGGCACGCCGCGCTCCTCGAGGATCATCGGCAGCGGGTCGTCGCCGTGCAGCGAGAGCAGCAGCGCGCCGTCCACGTGCTGGCGGGTCAGGTAGCCCTCCAGCTGGCGGCGCTCCTCCGGGGCCTGCGCGATCATCAGCACCATCTGCAGGTTCCGCGCGACCAGCACCGACGACACGGACTGGACGATCCGGCCGAAGAACGGCTCGGCGAAGAACCGCTCCCCGGACTCGAACACGACCAGGGCGATCGAGTCGGTGCGCTGGGTCACGAGCGCCCGCGCGGCCCGATTGGGAACGTAACCAAGCTCGTCGATCGCGTCCTGCACCAGCTTGCGGGCCTTGGGGCTGACCTGGGCCGAGCCGTTCACGACCCGGGAAACCGTGCCCCGGCCGACGCCGGCCCGGGCCGCGACCTCCTCCAGGGTCGGCCGCCCGGCCGAGCGGTTGCTGTTGTCCCTCATCGCCAGCCGTCCTTTCCACGGTCACCGGCTGGAGACAAGGTACAACCGCCACGCCGCCGGGCCAGTGATTCTAGTGGTCGACTTTCTTACCGCGGGAGCGCTCTCGGATGAACCTGTGGCGGAATCCTTGCGGTCACCGGCCCGGCCGCCACTTTCGGGGACACCCGCCGGCCCGGCACAGTGGTCATATGCGGGGACATACGGTGGCAATGCTTCTCCTGCCGGGGGCCGCGCCCCTGGACGTCGGCATCCCGGCGCAGATCTTCGCGCCGCGGCACAACCTGAACTACCGCTTCGTCCCGTGCGCGCTCCGGGCCGGGCCGGTGCCGGGGCGCGACGGGCTGGGCTTCCACGTCGAGGCGGGGCTGGAGGCGCTGGCGGAGGCGGACACGGTCATCGTGCCGGGCTACCACAACTGTGCCGAGCCGGTCGACCCGCGCGCGCTCGACGCGTTGCGCGAGGCCGCGTTCCGGGGCGCCCGGATGGTCTCCATCTGCGGTGGCGCGTTCGCCCTGGCCCAGGCCGGTCTGCTGGACGGCCTGCGGGCGACCACGCACTGGCAGATGGCCGCGCGGCTGGCCCGGGAGTACCCGAAAGTGACCGTCGACGGCCGGGTCCTCTTCGTCGACGAGGGTCAGGTCCTGACGTCGGCGGGCGTGTGCGCCGGGATCGACATCTGCCTTCATCTGGTACGCCGTGACCACGGTGTGCAGGCGTCGAACGCGGTCGCCCGGGTGATCGTCGCCGCGCCGTACCGCAGCGGCGGCCAGTCCCAGTTCGTGCCGCGCAGCATCCCGGAGCCGCTCGGCGACGTCTTCGCCGCGACCCGGGAGTGGGCGCTCGCGCACCTGGAGGAGCCGCTCACGGTGACGACGATGGCCCGGCACGCGGGCGTGTCGGCGCGCACGTTCGGGCGGCGGTTCGTGGAGGACACCGGGTACACGCCGATGCAGTGGGTGCTGCGGGCGCGCGTCGACCTGGCCCGGGAGATGCTGGAGCGCACCGGCCTCGGGATCGACCAGATCGCCGCCCGGGTCGGGGTGGGCACGGGCGCGAACCTGCGGATGCACTTCCAGCGGATCCTGGGCACGCCGCCGAGCGAATACCGACGGACGTTTGGCGGCAAGCTTGCGGAGACTGGCGGTGTGCCACCTGCCGCCTGAGAGAGCAGAACAGCAGGCTGGAGGCATGACAGAACTAGTCGGGAAGACAAGGGTCGCCATCAACGGTTTCGGACGCATCGGCCGCAACGTCCTGCGCGCGGCCGCCGGCAGCGACGTCGAGATCGTCGCGATCAACGACCTGACCGATTCCGGCACCCTGGCCCATCTGCTGCGCTACGACAGCACGCTGGGACGGTTCGCCGGCACGGTCGAGGCCCACGACGATCACCTGATCGTGGACGGCCGGCGGATCGAGGTCACCAAGGTCCGTACGCCGCAGGATCTGCCTTGGAAAGATCTTGGCGTGGACGTGGCGCTGGAGTCGACCGGGCGCTTCACCGCGGCCGCCGACGCTCGCGCGCATCTCGCCGCGGGCGCCCGGAAAGTGCTGGTCAGCGCGCCGTCCAAGGGGGCGGACATCACCATCGCGTACGGCCTGAACCACGGTGACTACGACCCGGCGGCGCACGACGTCGTCTCGGACGCGTCGTGCACCACGAACGGCCTGGCCCCGATCGCGTCGGTGCTGGACGACCTGGCCACGATCGAGACCGGCTCGATGACCACGATCCACGCCTACACCCAGGAGCAGAACCTGCAGGACGGGCCGCACCGCGACCTGCGCCGGGCCCGCGCCGCCGCGCTGAACATCGCCCCGACGACGACCGGCGCCGCGACCGCTATCGGTCACGTCCTGCCCCGCCTGGCGGGCAAGCTCACCGGTTACTCCGTGCGCGTCCCCGTCCCGGTCGGCTCGCTCGTCGAGCTGAACGCGATCGTCGAGCGCCCGGTCACCGCCGAGGAGATCAACAGCGCGTTCGAGGCGGCGGCCGCCGGTCCGCTGCGCGGCGTCCTGGAGTTCTCCGCCGACCCGCTCGTCTCGTCGGACATCACCGGCAACCCCGCGTCGTCCATCTTCGACTCCCTGCTGACCAGCGCGAACGGCCGCCTCGTCAAGGTGGTCGCCTGGTACGACAACGAGTGGGGCTTCGCCAACCGGGTCGTCGACACGCTCTCGCTGCTCGGCCGCTGACCCGGCGCGACGTCACCACCCACGCCGGGCCCGGCCGCGCGGCGCGTTCCCGGCTGGTGCTCACCGTTGTAATTCGTGCCTCATAACAACGGTGAGCACCAGCCGAGGTCCGCAGGCGCGGCCGGGGGCCGAGTGGGCAGGGGCTCGCGGCCGTACGGGCAAAAAGATCGTGACCGGAAGTGGCGCCGCACCACCGGGCCGAACCTTTCTCTATGCTGTGCGGATGGCGGTCACCCTGGCAGATGTCGCCCGGCTGGCCGGGGTCTCCCCCGCCACCGTCTCGCGCGTGATCAACGACAGCGCCAAGAAGGTCGCGCCGGAGCTCCGGGAGCGGGTGCTGGCGGCTGTCGCCCAGCTGCACTACGTGCCGAACGCGCACGCGCAGAACGTCGCCCGGCCCCGCAAGTCCGCGGTCGGCGTGATCGTGCACGACGTGTCGGACCCGTACTTTGCCGAGATCACGCGCGGTCTGCAACGGCAGGCGGCGGCGCACGACCGGCTGCTGGTGATCTGCAACAGCTACCGGGAGCCGGAGCGTGAGCTGGCCTACGTGGCGTTGCTGCGCGCCCAGCAGGTGCACGCGCTGATCCTGGCCGGTCCGGCTATCACGACGACGAGTTCACGGCCCGGCTGAACGGCGAGCTCAACGCCTATCAGCAGGGCGGCGGCCGGGTCGCGGTGATCGGTCGGCACGAGCTGGTCGGCAGCGCGGTCCTGCCGGCGAACGAGGCCGGCGCCTACGAGCTGGGCTGCCGCGTCCTCACCCTGGGCCACCGGCGGATCGGCGTGATCGCCGGCCCGCGCGCACTGACCACCACCACCGACCGTCTCTCCGGCATCCGGCGCGCCGCCGCCGAGATGAACGTGGCGCTGGAGCACGTGATCTACGCGGACTTCACCCGCGACGGTGGCGCCGCCGCGGCCGCCGAGCTGCTCGCGGCCGCACCCGACCTGACCGCGATCCTGGCGTTGAACGACTCGATGGCGGTCGGCACCCTGGCGACCCTGCGCGAGCGCGGGATCTCCGTGCCGGGGCAGATCTCGGTGACCGGTTTCGACGACATGCCGATCGCCCGGGACATGACGCCGACGTTGACAACGGTCCGCCTGCCTCTGGTCGGGATGGGCGAGCGCGCGATGGCCCTCGCCCTCGGCGACGAGGCCGTCCCGGCTTCCGAACCCGCCCCCGCCGAGCTGATCTGGCGCGAGAGCTGCGCGGCCCCGGCCTGAGCCCGGCCCGGGTTCGCCGGACCCCCACCGGCGGCGGCTGACGACGTGGCTCCTGGATGGAGAAAAGCGGCCCCGGAGACATTCTCCAAGGCCGCTTTCCCGGTACGGACGAATCAGGCGGGCGTGCTCTCGGCGGCCTGGTCCTCGATGATCGCCTTGATGCGGTCGGCCCGGTTCGGGCTCTTGACCCCGGTGACCGCGGTGACCCGGTAGCGGGTCAGCTTCCCGTTGGTGCGCAGGTGCTCGTGCAACTGCGGGCCGAACTGCTCGACGATCTCCTCGTCGCTCGGGCCGCGGCCACCCTGCGGGCGGGGCAGCAGGTGCTGCCACGGCTGGTCGCCCCCGGTCGGCTGACCACCGAGTGCGGAGACGTAGTCGTTGACGAACTCGCGGACGCTCTCGTCGTCGAGCCGCGAGAAGTTCGGCTTCAGCATGATCGCCAGCTCGCGCGGGTCGGTCTCGTCGCTGCTCTCCATCTCCTCGACCAGAGCCGCCCGCAGGTCCTCGATCTCGGTCATCCACGCGGCCGAGCCGACCTGCACGGTCACCGGCTCCGGCAGCAGGTCGCGCCACGGGAACGCGGCGTCGCCGGGCTCGCCGTTCATCTCCCGGACGTAGTCGTTGACGAACGAGCGGACCACGCCCTCGCCGAGGTCACCGGCCCGCGGGGCGAGGTTCTTGACCAGCTCGGCCATCCGGGAGTAGGTCATCTCGGACAGGTTGTCCGGGGTGATCTCCGCGGCGACCAGGCGGGCCAGGCGCTCGACGGCGAGGCGCCACCACGGGGAGCCGACGATGTTGACCGCGCGCTGGGCGCCGGTGGGGGTGGCCGCCCAGGCCGGGACCGCGGGCTGCGCGCCGTTGCCGTTGGCCGCGTGCACGCCGTTGGCGCCGTTCGTTCCGTTCGCGCCATTGGCTCCGCCGGCGCCGTTGGTTCCGTTGGTGCCGTTCGTTCCGTTCGTTCCGTTGGTGCCGTTCGTTCCGTTGGCGCTGTTGGTCTGCGGGACCTGGGCGGTCGAGATGAACGGGCGCGGCGCGGGAACCCCGCCGATCGAGCCGAGCACCGCGGGGACCGCACCGGCCACCGCGGCCGGGCCGCCGTTCGCCGAGTGCCGTCCGGCGGCGGTCTCGTCCTCGGCCGGGCGACGCTGGGCCGGGACCTCGATCGCGCCGTTCTCCTGGGCCCGCGGGGGCACCGGCATGCCCAGCAGCTCCTCCGGGGTGACCGCCGCGGCCAGCCGTTCGCCGAGCGAGCCGTGCGAACCCTGCGCGCCCTGCGTCACGACCGGCGACTCGGCGGTGGAGTTCACCCACGCCGCGAGTTGCGCCACGGTCGGTGAGACGGGCGTTTCCGGGACGGCCGCGGCCGCCGGCGGCACGAACTGCACCGGCTGGACG
>KL571323.1:85290-88279 GCA_000715855.1 Actinoplanes liguriensis | reverse complement strand
CGCCGGGGCGGCCTCCACCGGCGCCGGGGCCACCACCGCGGCGACCGGCCGCACGCTGCCCGGGACGAGCAGGTCCATCACCCGCTGGATCCGCGCCAGCTGCTCGATGACGTCGCCCACCACCGGCTCCCCGGCGGTCCGCGCGTCCTTCAGCAGGCGGCTGCGCCACCACGCCTTCGGCCAGCGGCCCGAGCTCACCCGGTGGTGGTTGACCACCATGCGCCGCAGCTGCCGCTCGGACGCCATCCGCTCCAGGTCCGGGTCGTCGTCCGGGATGAGCCAGCCCCAGCGCTCGGCGAGACGCCGCGGGCTGTACGCGAAGCGGCCGCGACGCACCCGCTGACCGGCCGCGGTCAGCGCCGCCCACCACATCAGGAAGATCACGCAGGGCACGGCGAGACGCAGCAGCTTCTCGGTGCCGGTGACCGCGTTGCTGGCCACGATGATGCCGGAGACCGCGGCGATCAGGGCGGCGATCCACAGCATCGGGCCGGGGTGACCGGGCGTCTCGATCTTGCCGTCCGGGCCGTACACGGTGGTGTTCCGGTACTGCTCGGCGGCGAGCGACGTGGCGGTCAGGAAGCAGATCTCGAAGACCGCGAAGACCAGCACCGCGAACACCTTGGGCAGGTGCAGTTGCTCGGTGGCGATCACCCACATGCCCTCGGCGTTGAGCAGCAGCGCGAGGTTCATGCTGAACGACAGCGCGATCGGGCGCAGCGGCTTGCCCGATCGCTTCGCCCAGATCCCGAACGTGATCAGGAGGAGGACGCCGAGCAGACCGCCGGCCAGCGAGGCTATTGCCGCGTAGTCCGTCCAGAAGTTGGCGATCTGTTCGTTCAACTGCTTCATGCGGGGAGGCCCTTCATCGGAACCGGAAGGTACGCGTCGAGTGCGGCCGCGATCAGGGCCGAGCGGTTGCCGGCGGTGTGCCGGCCCGCCAGCCCGTCGATCACGGCGAGGTTCGCCGGGTTCGGCCGGATCGACACCTGCACCTGGTCTTCGAGGTGCTGGCGGCGGCCGGAACGCTGGGCCACGAAAAGACCGTCCTCAGGCATGGGGGTGCCGGTGAGCTCGGCCAGACGGGGGTGCGTGTCGTTCAGCGCGTCGAACACGATCTGGGTGTGCGAACGGCCGGTCGAGGCGGCGTGCGCCCGGAGCCGGGAACGCAGGCTGACCGCGAGATACACGATCACGCTGCTGCCGGTGATCGTGCGTGCGCTGCCTGGCACGGCGGACCCTCCTCGTCGTCGGGGCATTCTTGCGAACGCGGATTTCTATCACGTATCCGGGGTCGTACGCGAAAGGGCGCGCGGCCGCACTGCTATCCGATAGCTATCCGCATGCTCCTCCGCCACCCGGCGCGACGGCGCCCCGCTTCACTCGTGCGGGCGCTTCATCACCCGGGCCCCGCTCGCGGCACGCTCCGCACAGGACAAAACGCCGCGGCCATCGACCGGCCGCACCGGACAAAACGCCGCAGCCATCGACCGGCCGCACCGGAAAGACCCCGCAGCCCTCGGCCGGCTCCGCACGGGACGAAACGCCCGGCCGCGGGGCGCTGAACGGGGCGAGGCCCGCCGGGAGCGTGCGCCGTTGAACGCCCCCGACGGGCCTCGTCTCCCACCGCCCGGTGCGGGCGGTCAGAGCGCCATGTGCGGATAGGAGTGGCCGACCGGCGGGGCGAACGTCTCCTTGATCGTCCGGGGCGAGGTCCAGCGCACCAGGTTGTGCCAGGAGCCGGCCTTGTCGTTGGTGCCGGACGCGCGCCCGCCGCCGAACGGCTGCTGCCCGACGACCGCGCCGGTCGGCTTGTCGTTGTAGTAGACGTTCCCGGCCGTGAAGCGCAGCCGGTGGGACAGGGACTCCAGGGCGAAACGATCCTGGGCGAAGATCGCCCCGGTCAGCGCGTACGGACTGGTGGTGTCGACCAGGTCGACGACGGCGTCGAGATCGTCGTAGACGTGGACGGCCAGGATCGGCCCGAAATACTCGGTGGTGAACACCTCGTCGGTGGGGTCATCGCACTCGATGACGGTCGGGCGGACGAAGTAGCCGACGCTGTCGTCGCAGGTTCCGCCGGCCAGGATGGTGCAGGATGGGGTGGCGTCGGCTCGTTCCAGGGCGGCGGCGTGCCGGGCGAACGCTCTCCCGTCGATCACCGCCCCACCGAAGCACGAGAAGTCCGAAATATCGCCATAAGTTAGGGAGTCGGTGGCCGCGACGAGCTCGTCACGGACCCCGCCGTTCTCCCAGAGTGACCGCGGAATGTAGGCGCGCGAGGCCGCCGAGCACTTCTGCCCCTGGTACTCGAAAGCGCCCCGGACCAGCGCGGTCACCAGCGGCTTTGCGTCCGCCGACGGGTGCGCGAAGACGAAGTCCTTGCCGCCCGTCTCGCCCACCAGGCGCGGATATGACCGATATTTCGAGATATTGCCGCCGACTGTCGACCACAACTTCTGGAACGTCCCGGTCGACCCGGTGAAGTGGATCCCCGCCAGGTCAGGATGGGTCAGGGCAACGTCCGACACCGCCAGCCCGTCCCCCGTCACCATGTTGATCACGCCGGGTGGCAGGCCGGCGGCCTCGAACAGCCGCATCGTCCAATGCGCGGCCAGTTGCTGCGTGACCGACGGCTTCCACAGCACGGTGTTGCCCATCAGCGCCGGCGCGGACGGCAGGTTCCCGGCGATCGCGGTGAAGTTGAACGGCGTGATCGCGTAGACGAACCCTTCGAGCGGCCGGTGGTCCACCCGGTTCCAGACGCCGGGCGACGAGATCGGCTGCTGCTCCAGGATCCGCTGCGCGAAGTGCACGTTGAACCGCAGGAAGTCGACCAGCTCGCAGGCCGCGTCGATCTCCGCCTGCTGCACGGTCTTCGACTGCCCGAGCATCGTCGCCGCGTTCAGCGTGTCCCGCCACGGCCCGGCGGCCAGGTCGGCGGCCTTGAGGAACACCGCGGCGCGGGCCTCGAACGGCAGGTCCCGCC
>KL571323.1:79005-85052 GCA_000715855.1 Actinoplanes liguriensis | reverse complement strand
CATCCGCGACCCGCCGCCGATCGTCATGGTCAGCTCGATCGGGGTGCCGGCCATCTCGGCCAGGCGTTCCCGCAGGCCGGCGCGCTCCGGCGAGCCGGGCGCATAGTTCAGGACCGGCTCGTTCACCGGTGTCGGAACCGTCGCGACGGCGTCCATCATGTCTCCTTTTTCATTAAATTTCGGGTACGGGGAGGTCGTGCGCCATCCCAGGCGCGCTCCCGTGCGGAACGGGTCAGTCGGCGAGCGTGCCGAGATAGAGCTCGATCACCTTCGGGTCGTGCATCAGCTCTTCCCCGGTCCCGTGATGCGCGTTCTTCCCCTGGTCGAGCACGTACGCCCGATCGCAGATCTGCAGGCACCGGCGGGCGTTCTGCTCCACCATGACCACCGCGACGCCGGACTTCTTGATCCGGTGCGCGTGCAGGAACACCTCGTCCTGCCGCTGCGGCGAGAGCCCCGCCGACGGCTCGTCGAGCAGGAGCACCGACGGGCCGGTCATCAGCGCCCGCCCCATGGCCAGGGTCTGCCGCTGCCCGCCGGAGAGCGAGCCGGCCTTCTGCTTCAGCCGCCCGGTGAGATCGGGGAAGAGCGCGCACACCGCTTCCAGCCGGTGGGCGAACTCCTTCGGGCGCTGGAAGATCCCGATCTCCAGGTTCTCCCGGACGGTCAGATCGGTGAACACGTTGTTGTTCTGCGGCACGAAGGCGACGCCCCGCGCCACGAGCTCGTTCGCCCGGATTCCGGTGACGTCCTCACCGTTCACGAGAATGGTCCCGCTCCGGATCTTCACCATGCCGAAGACGGCTTTGAGAAGTGTCGACTTGCCGGCCCCGTTCGGGCCGAGAATGCCGACCAGCTCGCCCGGGGCGGCGGTCAGATCGCACCCGTTCAGGATGTCGATCCCCGGCAGATAACCGCCGACGAGGCCTTTCACTTCGACGGTCATGACTCGCTCTCCCGGATCAGTTCGCGCAGGTCGGTGTCGTGGTGCGCGCCCAGATACGCGTCGACGACAGCGGCCGAGGAAAGCACTTCCGCGGGCTCGCCCTCGGCAATGATCTTTCCTTCGGCCATCACCACGACCCGGTCCGCGACGTACCGGACCATGTGCATGTCGTGCTCGACGAAGAGCACCGTCATGCCCTGTTCCTTGAGGTCCTTGATGTGGTGCAGCAGCGACTGGGTGAGCGCCGGATTCACGCCGGCCATCGGCTCGTCGAGCATCACCATCCGCGGCTCGTACATGATCGCCCGCGCCATCTCGAGCAGTTTCCGCTGGCCGCCGGAAAGGCTCGCGGCATAGTCATCGGCTTTCGCGTCGAGCTTGAATCGCGCGAGGATCTCCCGCGCCCGGGAAAGATCCGATCGGTCCTGGCCGCGCCAGAAGGTGAGCAGCCGCTCCCCGGGACGGTTCTTCGCACCGAGAAGCATGTTCTCCAGGACGGTCAGCCGCCCGAGCACCTTGGTGAGCTGGAACGTGCGTACCATGCCGTGCCGCGCGACCTGCCACGGCGCGCGACCGTCGAGGCGGACCCCGTCGAACGTCCAGGTGCCGGTCTGCGGCTTGTCGAAACCGGTCAGCAGGTTGAAGAACGTGGTCTTCCCGGCGCCGTTCGGCCCGATCAGCGCGGTGATCTTGCCGCGCGGGATCGCGACCCGCTCGACGTCGACCGCGGTGACCCCGGCGTAGTGCCGGTGCACGTGGTCCGCGACGAGGATGGAATCACTTGGCATCGAAGCTCAGCTCCGTCCGGTTACCGAGGATGCCCTGCGGGCGGAAGACCACGAGCAGCACCAGCGCCACCCCGACCAGGACGAACCGCAACTGGCTCCCCTGCGTCACGTCGTGCAGGAGCCCGGCGTCCACCCCGAGGCTCACCAGCTGGTCGGTCACCGACATGACCACCCAGAAGATCATCGAGCCGAGGATCGGGCCGAAGACCGTCGCGGCCCCGCCCAGGATCAGCATCGTGTACATGTTGAACGTCATCCGGGTCGCGAAGTCGAACGGCTGCACCGAGGTCGGCTGGACGTAGAGGATGCCGGCCGCCGCCCCGATCACCCCGCCCAGCACGAGCGCCTGCAACTTGTAGAGGTTGACGTTCTTGCCGAGGCTGAGCATCGCGTGCTCGTCCTCCCGGATGCCCTTGAGCACCCGCCCCCAGGGGCTGCGCACCAGCAGCCGGATGCCGCCCGCGACGAGCAGCACCACCACCCAGTCGACGACGGCGATCCACAGGTCGTTGGCGGTGAACGTCCACGGCCCGAGCGAGAGGAGCCCGGACGGCAGCGGGTTGGAGCCCTTCAGCCAGTCCGAGTACTCGTTGTAGAGGCCGTTCGCCCCACCGGTCCACGTCGCGAAAGCGCTCGAGTTGAGGGCGAAGCGGATGATCTCGGCCGACGCGATGGTCACGATCGCCAGGTAGTCGGCCCGCAACCGCAGCGTCGGCACGCCGAGCAGCAGCGCGTAGACGACCGCCAGCAGCAGCGCCACGACGATCGCGAGCGGCGCGGACAGCCCGAACGTCATCACCGAGACCGCGAAGCCGTACGCGCCGACCGCCACGAACCCGGCCTGGCCGAAGTTGAGCAGCCCGGTGAGACCGAAGTGCACGTTGAGCCCGATCGCGGCGAGCGCGTACGCCGCGGTCGTCGGCGTGATCAGCTCACGCAGCGATTCCCAGATCATGTCGTGTCCCCCTAACCGATCCGCTCGCGGCGGCCGAAGATTCCCTGCGGGCGGACCAGCAGGACGATGACGAGGACGGCGAGGCCACCGACGTACTTCATGTCGGCGGGGATCCAGAGCACCAGGACCTCGGTGCAGACACCGACCACGATCGACCCGGCGAGAGTGCCGAACGCCGTGCCCAGGCCGCCCAGGATCACCCCGGCGAACATCAGCAGCAGCAGGTTGAAGCCCATGTCGAAGCTGACCTGGTTGAAGACGCCCAGGAGCACGCCGGAGAGTGCGGCCAGTCCCCCGGCGACCACCCAGACGATCCGCTGGATCCGGTCGACGTCGACCCCGCTGGTCGCGGCGAGCGCGCTGTTGTTGCTGATCGCGCGGGTGGCCTTGCCGATCCGGCTGTGGGTGAGCCAGAGCCCGACGCCGATCAGCACCACGACGCTGATCCCCATCCCGGCGTAGCTGGTGGCCGGCAGCACGACCGGGCCGAGCCGGACGGCCCCCCAGTCCTCCCTGGTCATCGAGCGCGCGGCCGAGCCGAAGAAGAACTGCATCAGGCTGCGGATCGCGAGGCTGATGCCGATGCTCGCGATCATCAGGGTGACCAGGGAGACGCCGCGGCGCCGGAGCGGACGCCAGAACGCGACGTCCTGGGCGTATCCGAAGACGCCGCCCAGCACCGTGGCGATCGCGGCGGCGAGCAGCAGGGGCAGGCCCGCGACGTACGCGAGCAGGAAGCCCGTCAGTCCACCGAAGGTGACGCTCTCGCCGTGCGCGAAGTTGGTGAATCGCGACGTGCCGAAGACCAGCGACAACCCGATCGCGGCGATGGCGATGAGCAGTCCCAGGTTGAAGCCGGAGACGGCGCGCTGAGCGAGACGGTCGGTGAGGCTCGCGACCGCGGGGGCCGTGTCCGAGGTGGAGACGACCACGTTCTGCACGTGGAGGGTGGTCGGCGAGTCGACGAGCTCCTTCGTCACCTCGTACGAGAAATCGGCGCTCTTGATCGTGATCCGGTACTTCCCGGGGCCGGGCACCGGGATGACCGCCCAGCGCCCCTTCGCGTCGGTGACGTCCTGGCCGATCTGCCCGCCGTCGCCGGAAACGGTCACGGTGGCGCCGGCGACGGGTGCGCGCTGACCGTCGCGGAGCAGGCCGCGGAAGCCCCAGTCGTCGGCGGCGAGGGCCGGGGCCCCGGTGACGAGCAGCAGCACGATCGTCACCAGGGCGCCCTTGATGAAGCGGATCACTGGGCGACCGCGTACTTTCCGTCGGCGCCGTAGGCGTAGAGCTGGTAGGCGGTTTCGGTCACGTCGTTCTGCGCGTTGAACGCGAGCCCGCCGCTCAGCCCGTCGTAGTCGATCGCCTTGCCCTGCCCGAGCAGCCCGGCACACTCCTTGAACGTCGTGCACTTGGTCGCGCCGGCCACCCCGCCGGACACCTCGGTCATCCTGGCGGCGATCGCCTTGCCGTCATTCGACTTCGCGGCGATCGCGGCGAGGGCGCTGACGACGACGGCGTCGTAGGTGGACGCGGCGTAGGCAAAGCTCTTCAACCCCCCGTTCGCAGCCTTGAGCCTGGTCTCGAAGTCCGCCTCGACCTGCGGGTCCGGGCCGGCCAGGAAGCCACGCAGGCCGGTGAGCAGCGCCGGCTTGATCGTGTACTCGCCGAGCGTCGAGTTTGACAAATAGACGTTCTTGCTGGTGAAGCCGTGCGTGCCGACCAGCGACTCGATCATGCTGCCGGCGTAGGACGCGTAGGCGAGCAGGAACACCGACTCGGGCTTGGCGGCGACCACCGCGTCGATCTGCGCGCTGTAGTCGGTGTCGGTGGTGTTGAACTGCTGCTGGGCGACCACGTCGACGCCGGCCGCGTCCAGCGAGTCGACCAGCGACTTCTGGAACGCCTGACCCCACGCGTCGTTCTGCGCGATGATCGCGGCGGTGCCGTGCCCGTCCTGCACGGCGAGGTCGGCGAGCTTGGCCGCTTCCAGGGCGTCGGTCGGGGCCGTACGGAAATAGAGTTTGTTGATGCCGGTCAGGCTCGACGAGGTGTTCGAGCCGGAGACCTGTACCGCGCCCGAGTCGGTGATCTTGCCGATGATCGCGCCGCTCATGCCGGAGCCGTAGGCGCCGATCACCACGTTCGAGCCCCAGGTGACGAGCTGGTCGACGGCCTGGCTGGCGGTGTCGTTGTTGTCGGTCGAGTCGACCTGCTTGACCTCGACCTTGCCGCCGTTGACGCCGCCCGCGTCGTTGATGTCCGCGACGGCCAGGTCGACCGCGCTGACCAGGCCTTCACCCGCGCCGGCGTAGGCGGTGTGCGGCAGGATCGAGCCGATCTTGAGCGGGCCGGAGGCCGCCGGCGCCGCGTCCTCCCCGGTGGTGCTGGAGCAGGCCGTGAGCGCGAGCGCCACGGTCACGGTCATGAATCCACGACTGACGAAAGCCATGTTGAAGCCCCTCGTATTCGGACTGGAATCCGTTCGGTATGCGAGACCGTATACAGAGTTGGTCACGAGGGGATAACGACGGTGCGCGGAGTTGTCAGCCGGCCGCGATGATGTTGCTCAGCATTCGCTGGGTACGCCCGATGTGCTGCCTGACCAGCGCCTCGATGGCCGCTTCGTCCCGGGCGCGAAGTGCCTCGATCATCTGACGGTGCTCGGCGTTGACCTCGGCGGTGTCCTTCGCCGACATCAGCCAGCTCGCGCTCAGCGACCAGTGACTGATGTTGGTCCGCTGGGCGAACTGCACCAGCAGCGGATTCCCGCAGGCCGCCGTGATCAGGCCGTGGAACTGCCGGTTCAGCCGGTTCAGCTCGCGGGTGCTGGTGCCCGGCCGGTCGATCGCGTCGGCGAGCTGGGCGAGCTGCTCCAGGTCGGCCTCGGTGATCTGCGAGGCGGCGAGCCGGGCGGCGGCGCTCTCGACCGCGGCGCGGGCCTCGACGACCTTGAGGGTCTCGGCCGGCGAATGATCGCGGACCAGCCAGCCGCGCTCGCGGGCGACCAGGCCCTCCTGCGCCAGCCGCAGCAGCGCCTCACGCACCGGCGTGCGGCTCACCTCGAGCTGGGCCGCCAGCTCCTCCTCGACGAGCCGGCGGTTGGGCGCGATGTCCCCGTCGAGGATCGCGTCGCGCAACTGCTGGTAGGCCTTGTCGGCGGCGAACGTGGCCGGCGGGAGGCTGCTGGGGAGTACCACGGGCGAAGTCTACAAAAGGGGCCCCGGAGGGCCCCTTTCGTCAGAGGTGTGTCACTTCACGAGCGTGCAGGTGGACAGGCCCTCGGCGTTCAGGTCCGGCTTCGCGGCGGTCCGGCCGATGGCGGTCTCCATCCGGTTGATCGTCGCGAACCGCTTGT
>KL571323.1:77965-78774 GCA_000715855.1 Actinoplanes liguriensis | reverse complement strand
GTCCTTCAGCGGGCCGAGGATCGCGTTCTGGACGAAGTTGGCGCCACCCTGGCCGACGCTGCCGGCCAGGCGCTTGTTCGCCTCGTCGATCTGGGTCTGCAGCAGGGCCAGGTTGCGGTCGATCTCGGCCTGCGCGGACGCCGGGATCGCCACGTTGATCGTCACGTCCGGGCAGTTGATCGTGCCGGCGGCAGCCGCGGCCGCGGCCGGGTCCTGGGTCTGCACGGCGCCGGTCGCCTCGGGGGCCGCGTTGCCGCCGCCGTTCTCGTTGAGCGTGCAGGGGGCGAGGCCCTCGGCGTTCAGGTCGGGCTTCGCGGCGGCGCGGCCGATCGCGGTCTCGATCCGGTTGATCGTGGCGAACCGCTTGTCCTCCAGCGGGCCGAGGATCGCGTTCTGGATGAAGTTCGCGCCACCCTGGCCGACCGTGTCGACCAGACGCTTGTCGGCCTCCTGGATCTGGGTGTTCAGCAGCGCCAGGTTGCGCTCCACCTCGGCCTGGGCCGAGGCCGGGACGGCGCCGATGGTGGTGCCGACGTTCGGGCAGTTCACGGTCGGGACGCCGGTCGCGTCCCCGGCCGAGTCGTCCGCCGAGTCGTCCGCCCCGGCCGACGCCGTGGCGGTCGCGGTCGCGCCGGCCACCGCGGTCGGCTCCGGCGCCGCGTTGCCGCCGCCGTTCTCGTTCAGGCCACAGGTCGCGAGCGAGTCCACCGGCAGGTCCGGCTTGGCCGCGGTCCGCCCGATCGAGATCGCGATGCGGTCGATCGTGGACGCGCGCTTGTCCTTCAGCGGGCCGAGGATCGCGTTCTGGA
>KL571323.1:74950-77815 GCA_000715855.1 Actinoplanes liguriensis | reverse complement strand
GGATGAAGTTCGCGCCACCCTGGCCGACGCTGGTGGCCAGGCGCTTGTTCGCTTCCTGGATCTGGGTGTTCAGCAGGGCCAGGTTCCGCTCCACCTCAGCCTTGGCCGAGGCCGGGATCGTGGGCAGCTGGGGCGCGACCTGCGGGCAGTTCACGGTGGGCACGGCATCCGACGTCGCCGCGTTCGCCACACCCAGCCCGACACCGACCAGGGCCACCGCCACACCCGCGATGCCGGCAACCCGCCAGCGCCGGATGTTGGATCCCCCAGCGTTATTCCGGTAGCTCCGGTAGCGCTTCATTGTGCTTCCTCCTGCTCGGATCGCGTTCTCAACCCGTCCTTACGGGAACGCTCCCAAGCCGGATCGATCTAAAGGAAAACTTAAGGATCAAGGGAGGCGACGTTAAGGCGCGATACCTTAGGCATGGCGGGTGAGCTGGGAAAACATCAACCAAAACCCTAAAGACGCTTTCCCGTACGTCGTGAGCACTCCCTTCACCGGCCGTGTGTCAGACTCGGCGACCATGAATCTCCCTGCCGAGGTCCGCGCGATCGTCCGCACCCGTCTCAGCCCGGAGACCGCGGACGCCTACCTGGACCTGACCCGCCCGTCCGTCGGCTACACGATCGCCGACGAAGGCTGGAGCGCGTTCGGCGGCGACCCGTCCGTGGCGGCCTTCGACTGGCCCGCCTACCAGGGGACGCCGATGCTGATGCTCGCCCAGATCGACTGCGCGGAGGCGGCCGAGCTGCTCGGCGGCGCGTGGCCGTTCACCGACGAGGGCCGGCTGCTCTTCTTCCACGACGACGAGTTCGCCGCGCCGTACTCGGGAGAAGCGGGCGACGACGCCTGCCGGGTGCTGCACGTGGCCAACTCCCCGGTCGCCCCACTCCCCCCGCACCGCCGGACCATTCCGCCGCTCCCCCTCACGCCGGCCCCGCTGGCCACGCTGCCCACCTGGCAGAACGGCGCCGACAGGCTCCTCGGCATCGACGTGGCCGAGATGATCGACCTGGGCGAGGACATCGCGCCGCTGCTGCCCGCCCCGCGTCACCGCTTGCTCGGCTACCCCGACAAGCAGGGCCCCGAGGTCACCGGGCACCGGCCGCTGCTCCAGGTGGAGGCCGAGGAGGGCACGAACTGGGGCGAGGTCGTCAGCGTCACGTTCTGGATCACCGACGCCGACCTGCGCGCCGGCATCCTCACCAACGTCCGCCGCTCCTACGAGACCGCGTGATCACTCGAACGCGCTCCTTCCAGATCCACCAGTCCTCCAGGCCCGCGAGTGACCCGGGTGCACGGAAGCGCCGGTCGTGGTCTCGGTGAGCAGGAGTCCGCCAAGCACGATCGGCATCTCGTCCTCGATCACCGTCGTGATCCGCTCGGCGGGCGAGGCCGTGCCGCCGACGCCGGCCAGGGCGTTGACGAACAGCTCGGCCTGCGCCGTCGTGCAGGCGCCGTCGAGCTCCAGCCAGCTGCCCGCGTCGTCCAGCTCGACGACCGCTCTCAACGTGATCACCGGGTCATTCAAGTGATCCGGGGGCGATAGCACATCCGGTTTCCGGGACCGGCCAACGCCGGATGGTCGCCGGACGGGCCGGCGCCGGGAATGGTCGCGGAATGGGGACGGGCGGGGCTTTTGTGTTCGGGGCGGTCGTCATGACGTACTGCGGAATGGAAAGCGGAAGAGGACCGCCCGGCCGCGGCAGACGGGCGGTCCTCAGCCTTTCAGCTCAGGCAGAGGCGGCCGGCGCCGGAATTCGCGTTCACGACGGCCGGGACCTGTGCGGTCGGGGTGAGCGGGCCGGGGCGCAGGGTCGGCGTCCAGCCGGCGTCGGTGCCCAGGTCGGGGTCGTGCGTGGCGTTGTACTCGGCGAGCAGGTTGACCTCGGAGACCTTGCCGGTGCCGATCCGGGTCAGCGTGCCCTTCTCGGTCATCGCGGTGCCGCCCCAGTTGTAGACGACCGCGTCGAGCGGGATGTCGGCGCTGCGGAGGAAGAAATTGTTCTCCGCGTAGATGGCCGAATAGACGCCGACGCCCCACGAGTACTGATAGAAGTCCTCGTCGGTCTCGTAGTAGTAGTTGTCGTAGACGTCCACCTGGCCGAAACGCACCCGCGGCGCGCGCTGGCCGACATTGGCGAACTTGTTGTGGTGAATCGTCACCCGCAGCTTTCCGACATCCGCGCCGACCGTGTTGGTGGAGCCGATCAGCATCGTCTTGTCGTGTTCCTGGAAGACGTTGTAGGAGATCGTCACCAGGTCGGAGGCGCGGATCACGTCGAGCGCGCCGTCATGCACCTGATAGGGCCGCCCGAAATACACCGGCTGGAGCGAGTCCACATTGTTGCCGTCGCTGAACGTGTTGTGATCGGCCCAGACGTGCGTGCTGCCGGTCAGCGTGATCAGGTCGTAGGCGGAATTCCAGTTCCCGGCCGCGCCGTCGGTCGGATCCCACAGCGGGAAGCAGTCGGCGGCGTCCTCCATCCGCAGATTGCGGATGATGACGTTGTCGGCTCCGGAGACGAGCAGGTTGAGGCCCACCAGCCGGGCGTTGGCGAGGCCGAGGATGGTCGTGTTGGACGGCACTTTGAGCTGGACGTCGGCGGCCTGGTTCTTCGCCGACCGGACCCGGGCGTCCTCCAGGGGACCGGTCGGCTTGGCGGTCACCCCTTCGTAGGCGGTGAGGAACGCGTCGAGCGAGTACTCCGGGTCGGCGTAGGACGCGCAGCTGCCGTTGGGCCGCAACGTGCCCGCGACCAGCACGATCCTGGGCGCGGTGTCGGTCGCGGCGAGCGCGGTGGCGAGCTCGTCGCGGGTCCGGACCACGGAGACGTGGTCGTCGGTGGCGGCCGATCCGCCGG
>KL571323.1:73138-74748 GCA_000715855.1 Actinoplanes liguriensis | reverse complement strand
GTGCCGGCGGCCCACCCGTCGTTCGCGGGCAGGACCTCACGGGCGGCGGCGGGTGTCGCCGGGACGGCGGCGGATGCGGGGACGGTGGCGACGCCGGCCAGGAGGAGGCCGAACGTCACCGCGAGAGCGGTCTTTCGGGGCATGGGTCACTCCATAAGCGACACAAAAAAGGGGGTGAAGGAGACTCACGAAGAGGTGGGTTCCAAATGCATCCACACGAAGATCAGCGGCTCATCACCCCGGCTGATCAAATGGTGGTCCTCGCCCGGTTCGAAGAGCACCGCCTCGCCCGCCCGGAACTTCTCCACCTCTTCTCCGTCGACCTCGATCGCACCGTTTCCCTGCACGATCACGAAGATCTCGGGAACGGTGTGCACGTGCCGCCCGGGCTCGTCATGGGTCCGGAAGTCCGGTTCGGCGTAAACCCGGAATCCGCCCTTCTGCACGACGTGTCCGGGCAGGACGCTGGTGAAGGTCGGCCCGCGGTGGTGGGCTTCGAGCTCAGCGATGCTCAGCTTGCGCATGGGTCACTCCTTTCCTCGTGATGAGGTCCACCCGGTGCGGCGGGACCGCCCAGGGGATGTCACTTTCGGACGGCAGCCGGCCGGTGCTCGCAACCTCCCGGACGAGCACGTCGATGCCGGGCAGGGTCATGCCGCTGCCGTCGGGATGCGGGGTCGTCGTGGTGATCGGCGTGGGCTCGGGTGACGCGACGAGAGCCTCGGCGACCGTGGTAAAGGTGCGGGTCCGTTCCAGCGGGACGATCAGCGGGTCACCGCTGATCAGGTTCTCGAGCAATCCGATCCGGCCCGGAATTTCGGTGTGTTCCTGGGTGTCGGAGTAGCGGACACGGTCCGTCGGATACTCCAGCACCGCCTCCCCGACCCGGATCTCCCCCGCGACGAAGACGGCCGACGCCAGCGACACCGCGGCCACCACCCGCCGCCCGTCAGAATCGGTCAGCCGCAGGAAAGCGCAGTCATCGGTCTGGATGTCCCGGGTCCGATAGCGCTCGACCTCCATCAGCTCCGGCTCGAACCCGTCCGCGACCGCGAGCGCCTGCATCAGCGCATGCGCGAACGGGTTGACCAGCGCCCCGTCGAACGCCGCCTGCTTACCGGCCCACGGCGCCCGCCGGTAGTAGGTGTCCGGCCGCCACCAGGCCCCGGCCGCGGAGACCAGCGGCGCCGCCGGATCGACCGCCGCGCGGAACGCCGCGAGCGCCGCCGAGCCGAGCGCCTGGAAGCCGACCTGGACCCGGCGCCCGCTCGCCGCGACCGCCTCGGACAGCCGGGCATGCTCGGCGAGCGTGGTGACCGGCGGCTTCTCCAGCAGCAGATCCGCGCCGGCCGCCAGGCAGTCCAGCGCGAGCGGCAGATGCGTGTGCGGCGGCGTGCAGATGATCACCGCGTCCGGGCGGGCCGCGTCGAGCATCGCCCGGTGGTCCTCGAAGAACGGCACGCCCGGCTCGGGCTCGACCGGGTTGCGATCGCACAGCGCCGCGATCTCCAGAACCCCACGACCAGCAAGATCCTTGAGCGTACGGCGGTGGGAGTGCCCGTGACCTCCCGCGCCGATCAGCGCAACCCGCGCAGTCATCGGCCGGGGGG
>KL571323.1:71433-72938 GCA_000715855.1 Actinoplanes liguriensis | reverse complement strand
CCGCGATGGTGGCCGCGGCTCCGTGCCGAGCCAGCTCGCCCGACCAGCGGATCAGTTCGCTCCGCAGCTCGGTGTCCTGGGCCAGCGCGGCGGGGAACACCTCGGAGAGGCCGAGCAGCGCGTCGACCAGCCCCTCCGGTGTGTCCGGCGCGGTCGTCAGGACGGCCCTGATCCGCCCGGCCAGCGGGTCGTCGAGCGGCAGCGCCGAGCCGTCGTCGGCGTACCCCCGGGCGAAGCGCATCCACCCGGCGAGCACCAGCGCCGCCCAGACCGGCACCTCACCGGCGCGACGCCGGTCGGCGATCGTCCCGAGCAGCCGATGCGGCAACTTCTGTGTGCCGTCCATGGCGACCTGGTGCGTACGGTGGCCGAGCTCCTGATTGGCGAACCGCTCCAGCGCGGTCTCGCCGTAGCCCTCCACCGTCACCCCGGCCGGCGGGTCGATGGTCGGCGCGATGTCCGCGACGAGGAACTTGCGGAGGAAGCCGCCCATCCCGGGCAGCTCCAGAGCCTCGGCGATCATCTCGCGGCCGGCCAGGGCTCCGAGGTACGCGCAGGCCGAGTGCACCGAGTTGAGCGCCCGCAGCTTGAGCAGCTCCCACGGCGCCACGTCGGTGGTCATGATCGCCCCCGCGGCGGCCCAGTCCGGCCGCCCGCCCGGGAACCGGTCCTCGATCACCCACTGGTGGAACGGCTCGGCCACGACCGGAACGCTGTCCGCGGCGCCGAGCGCGGCGGACGCACGGCGGATGTGGGCCGCGCTGGTGGCGGGCACGATCCGGTCCACCATGCTGGACGGGAACTCGACGCCGGCCGGCATCGCGGCGCCGGCCACCTCGAGGGCCTGCTCGACCATGCCCCGGATCCGCACCCCGTTGCCCTGCAGGTTGTCGCAGCACAGGATGGTCAGCGGCGCCTGCCGGACGAGCAGTGCCCGGGCGAGCAGCGCCGGGATGCTGGCCGGCGGGGCCTGTCCGGTCAACTGGGCACGGAGCTCGTCGTCGAGCAGCAGCTTCCCGTCCGGGCCCATCCGGTAGGCCTTCTCGGTCACGGTCATCGTCACGATCCGGATGCCGGGGTCGGCGATCGAGGCCACCACGCCGTACGGGTCCCCGGCCGCATGACCGAGGCCGGACAGGATGCCGACAGCGCGGGCGTGGTCCCCGCCGTCGCCGCCGACCGTGAGCACGCTGTAGAGCCGGTCCTGCGCCCGGAGTTTGTCGAGCACCTCCCGGGAGCGCGGCGCGACCCCGAGGATGCCCCAGTCCCCGCCGGCCGCGGCGACCGCCGTCTCGGTGTAGATGGCCTGGTGAGCGCGGTGGAACGCACCGAGCCCGAGGTGCAGGATGCCGGGGCGGACGTCCCCGGGGCGTACCGCGGGACGGTTTTCCGGAGCGAGCCCGGGGAGGGCTGCGAGACTGAGGGCAGTGGTCACGGTCATGCCGATCCGTCCAGCCGGAAGACCTTCTTCGGGAGGTGGTACGCCCTGTCTCTTATACACATCT
>KL571323.1:66108-71247 GCA_000715855.1 Actinoplanes liguriensis | reverse complement strand
GCCTTGCCAGCCCGCTCAGAGATGTGTATAAGAGACAGGGTGTCGTCGACGAACCCGGCGGTGTTGTAGAAGCCGGCCGTCTCGGTCACCGTCTCGCGGAACCGCCGCAGACCCTCCGGGCTGTCCAGGAACCACCACGGCGCGCCCAGGTAGAGCGCGGCGTAGCCACCGGCGAGCGGGGCGAGCTCGCGGGTGAACGCGGTCTCGTCGAGGGTGTAGAGGACGATCCGCAGGCGCGGGTCGTCGCCGTACCGGTCCAGCAGCGGGCGCAGCGCCCGGACGTACTCGGTCGCCGAGGGGATGTCGCCGCCGACGTCGCGGCCGTGCCGCTCGTGCAGCGCCCGGTTGTGGTTGCGGACCGAGCCCGGGTGCAGCTGCATCACCAGGCCGTCCGCCAGCGACATCCGGGCGAACTCGACGAGCATGTGCGCCCGGAACGTCTCCGCGTCGGCCGCGTCCGTGGCGCCGCCGAGGCCCTTGCGGTAGAGCACGGCCGCCTCGGCATCGGTGAGGTCGGCGGTCGCGGCGGTCGGGTGGCCGTGGTCGGAGCTGGTGGCGCCGGCCGCGACGAACAGCTCGCGGCGGGCCTTGAGGGCGGAGAGGAATCCGGGGTACGTGCCCACGTCCTGCCCGGTGAGCTCGCCGAGCGCGGCCACCCGCTCGGCCCACCCGGCCCACTCCATGTCGACCAGGTTGTCCGGCCGGAACGTGGTGATCACCCGGCCGCCCGGGCCGCCCCACCCGTCGGCGGCGAGCTTCGCGTGCACCGCCAGGTCGTCGATCGGGCTCTCGGTGGTGGCGAGGACCTCGATGTTGAACCGGGTGAACAGGGCCCGCGGCCGGTACTCCGGCTCGGCCAGTCGCGCGGAGATCTCGTCGTAGATCTCGTCGGCGGTGTCGCCGTTGAACGGTTTCTCCACCCCGAAGACCTCGGCGAAGACCTTCTCGGTCCACAGCCGGGACGGCGTGCCGCGGAACAGGTGCCAGTTCGCGGCGAGCAGCCGCCAGATGGCGCGGCCGTCGGTCTCCACCTCGCTGCCGTCGACGCTCGGCACGCCCAGCCGGGCCGGCGGGATGCCCTGGCTGGCCAGCATCCGGGTGACGTAGTGGTCGGGCACGACGAACAACCGGGCCGGGTCGGGGAACGGCTCGTCGTTCGCCAGCAGCGCCGGGTCGACGTGACCGTGCGGGCTGATGATCGGTAGGTCGCGGGCGTGGGCGTAGAGCTCACGCGCGATCTCACGCTGGGTGGCCTCAGCGGGGAACAGGGTCACTTGATCTCCTCGGGATCTAGGAGGTCTTGCACGCGGACGGCCTGTCCGGTTGCCAGGCTTTCGTTGGCGGCCAGGCCGGTGAGCAGGGCACGGGCGCCGTCCACGGCATTCGCGGTGCGCCCGAGCGGGTCGGCGGGCGCGTCCGGCCGGATGAGGTCGGCAAGCATGCGCACGTCAGCTCCACCGTGCCCCTGCCGGGAGTACCCGTCCACATCGATCTCACGCGGTGGGGCCCAGAACGGGCGGATCAGCAGCCGGCGCCAGCCCTGCTCGGCGGTGGAGACCGAGCCGGGCTCGCCCTTCACCCCGGCGGCCGCGGCCGGAGCGACGTGGTCGGTCTCGACCACCTCCAGCTCCAGCCGGCCCCTACTGCCGTTGACCATCACCCGGTAGCCCTCCCAGGGCGCGTACGCCGTGAGGTGATAGCTCATCGACGCGCCCCGGGCGTAGCGGACCAGCACCGCCATGTCGTCCTCGATGGTCACGCCGGGCGCGAAGACGTTGCGGTCGCGCAGGTAACCGTCGTGCCGCTCGGCGTCCAGGTACAGCTCGCGCATAGCCGGCTCGTCGGCCATCCGCAGCGCGAACGGGTCGCCCTCGGCGTCGGCCGCGCCGTGCGCGCGCTCGTAGTCCCGGGCGTAGCCGTGGCGCCGGCCCTGCTCGCCGTAGAAGAACAGCCGGCCGGCCGCGAAGACGGTCTCCGGCTCGTCGTCGAGCCACCAGTTGACCAGGTCGAAGTGGTGGCCGGCCTTGTGCACGAGCAGGCCGCCGGAGTTCGCCTTGTCGCGGTGCCAGCGGCGGAAGTAGTCGGCGCCGTGCCGCACGTCGAGCAGCCACTCGAAGTGCACCGAGCCGATCTCGCCGATCTGTGCCAGCTCCCGCTTCACCGCCTCGTGCAAGGGGTTGTAGCGGTAGTTGAACGTGACGCGGACGTTGCGGCCGGTGCGGCGCTGCGTCGCCAGGATCCGGCGGCACGACGCGGCATCGGTCGTCATCGGCTTCTCGGTGACCGCGTCGCAGCCGGCCTCCATCGCCGCCACCAGGTACTGCTCGTGGTAGCGGTCCACGGTCGTGACCAGCACGACGTCGACGCGCTCGCGCTTGAGCATCTCGGTGAAGTCGCTGACGTCGTACGCCGCAATCGGCTCTTGACCTTGATCTTGAAGTCTCCGGTTGTGGGCGGCGAGCCGGGCCGGATTGGGATCGGCCAGGGCGACCAGCTGCGCGACGTCGGCGTGGTCGGTGGTGAGCGCCCGGATGAACATCCCGGCCCGGGCGCCGGCCCCCACGAGGGCGAAGCGAGTCAAGGCGCCTCCATTCGGCAAACGTTTGCAACAGATTAGGGAGCAGATGACGATGCAAGTCAATGCATGACCCGGATATGTCCAATATTGCCCCATCTACGTCATGCGCCGGTAGCAGAACGGACATCGAAGGGCGTTGACACGACAGCAACCGTTTGCATTAATGGCTCCACCAGAGAGAGCCGGATCACATTCCGAGCAGGAGGCACAGTGGCCGTGACCATCCGGGACGTCGCGAAGGCGTCCGGAGTGCACATCTCCACGGTCTCGCGCACCTTCTCGGCGCCGCACCTGGTCAACCCCGAGACTCGAACGCGGGTGCTGGCCACCGCGGAAGAACTGGGCTACCGCCCGAACCGGGCCGCACGGGCACTCATCACCGGGCGGACCCACAACATCGGCCTGATCGTGGCCGACATCGCCAACCCCTTCTTCCCGCCCATGATCAAGGCGGCCGAGACCCATGCCCGGCGGCGTGACTACCACGTCTTCGTCGCCGACACCGACGAGGACCCGGTTGTGGAGACCGACCTCGTCCGGGCCTTGGCCAAGCAGGTCGACGGGATTCTGCTCTGCAGTCCCCGGATGAGCGACGACCAGATAGAACAGTTGCGCCGCGAGGTGCCCCTGGTCGTCGTGAACCGCCTTATCGACGGGCTTCCGGCGGTGGTGATGGACGTCGGCACGGGCGCTCGCTCGGCCGTACGCCATCTCGTCGACCTGGGACACCGCCACCTCGTCTACCTGTCCGGTCCGCGCGGGTCGTGGACCAACCGGGAGATCCGCAAAGCCGCCGGGGCAGCCGCCCGGGCCGGCGGCGCGGAGTTCACCGTCCTCGGTCCGCACGTGCCGGTCTCCTCGACCGGCGCGGACGCCACCGAGGCGGTGCTCGCCACCGGCGCCACCGCGGTGCTCGCCTACAACGACCTGATGGCCATCGGCCTGCTCCAGGCGTTGCAGGACCGCGGGATCGCCGTCCCCGAGCAGATCAGCGTCATCGGCTTCGACGACATCGCCGCCGGCGCGCTGGTCCGCCCCACTCTCACCACCGTGGCGAACCCGACCGCGGCCGCCGGGCGCGCCGCCGTCGACATGCTGCTTCAACAGGGCGACGACGGCGCCACCGGACAGGTCACGCTCCGGACCGATCTGGTCATCCGTAACTCCACCGGGCCCGGGCCGTACGCCCCGGCCGGCGCGACCACGAAACAGGTCGCCGCATACGCCAAGGAGTGACCCATCCCCATGACCGCACCCCGATTGCTGCGCGGCCTGATGGCCGCCGCCCTTGTCCTGCCGCTGGCCCTGGCCGGCTGCGGAGGCGACGACTCCGGCAGCAAGGACGGCAAGACCGAGCTCACCTTCTTCTGGTGGGGCGGCGAGGCCCGGGCCAAGCTGACCCAGCAGGCGCTCGACCTCTACAAGTCCAAGCACCCGGACATCACGTTCAAGACGACGTGGCAGGCCAACCAGGGCTACTTCGACAAGCTGGCGACGCTCACCGCCGGCTCGGACGCGCCGGACATCTTCCAGATCGACGACAACTACCTGGCCGAGTACGCGACCCGCAACGTCACCGAGGACCTCACCAAGTACAAGGACTCGGGCAAGCTCGACGTCACGAAGTTCCCGGAGAGCCTATGGAAGTACGGCGTCGTCGACAACAAGCTGGCCGGTCTCGCCTTCGGTGAGAACACCCAGGGCCTGGTCTTCAACAAGACCAAACTGGAGGCCGCCAAGCAGGAGCTGCCGAAGACCGGCATGAGCTGGGAAGACCTGATCGCCTGGGCACAGAAGGCCGGGGCCGCCACCAAGATCCCGGGCACCATGGACCCGAGCGCCGACTACAAGGCGCTCTGGGTGTGGCTGCGCCAGAACGGCAAGCAGTTCTACAACGGCAACCAGCTCGGCTTCACCCAGGAGGACGTGCAGAAGTGGTTCGAGCTGTGGAAGGGCGCCCGCGACGCGAAGGCCACCCCGACCGCGGACGTGATCCACGAGGGCAACGAAACCGACATCACCAAGCAGACCGTGGTCACCGGCAAGGCGCTCACCTCCTGGGTGTGGGCCAACCAGATGCCGGACATCCAGAAGAACACCAAGGACGAGCTGGGCGTGGTGGCCTACCCCGGTGACCCGTCCGCGCAGTGGGCCCGCGCCTCGATGTACTTCTCGGTCTACCGCGGCAGCAAGCACAAGGACGCCGCCATCGACGTGATCAACTTCCTGGCGAACGACCCGGAGGCCGGCAAGATCCTCGGCACCGACCGCGGCCTGCCGTCCAACCTGGACATCCGCTCGCAGGTCGCGGCCGGCACCACCGACCCGGCGATGAAGGCCTCCATCGCGCTGGAGGACGAGCTGGTCAAGAAGTTCGGCACGCCGCCGAGCGTCCCGCCGAAGGGCCACAGCACGGTCAAGACCGAGCTGCGCAAGGCCGCCGAGGCCGCCCAGTTCGGGACCGCCACCCCTGCCCAGGCCGCCGAGCAGTTCGTCAAGGCGGCCCAGGCAGCGATCTCCGGGTGAGCAGCGTGTCTGTCACCACCCGGCCCGCACAGCCA
>KL571323.1:65381-65862 GCA_000715855.1 Actinoplanes liguriensis | reverse complement strand
CGGGCGCGCCGGATACGTCTTCCTCTCCCCGTGGCTGCTCGGACTCGCGCTGGTCACCGCGGTCCCGATGCTGGTGTCGCTGTACCTGAGCTTCACCGACTACGACATCCTCAGCCCCTGGTCCGACATCAACTGGATCGGGCTGGACAACTACCGTGAGATGTTCACCGACGACCCGGCCTTCTGGCACGCGGTCAAGGTGACCCTGATGTTCGCGCTGGTCGCCACCCCGCTCAAACTGGGCGCGGCGCTCGGCGTCGCCCTGCTGCTGAACCGCCCGTTCCGCGGCGCCGGCCTGTTCCGCGGCCTGTTCTACCTGCCGTCGCTGCTCGGCGGCAGCGTCGCGGTGGCGATGATCTGGCGCAGCATCTTCGACCGGACCGGCGCGCTCAACGCGGTCCTCGGCTGGTTCGGCATCGAGGGCAAGGCCTGGGTCAACGACCCGTCGACCGCGCTCGGCACGCTGATCCTGCTGGCCGTC
>KL571323.1:63351-65120 GCA_000715855.1 Actinoplanes liguriensis | reverse complement strand
GCTCAAACAGGTGCCGACCGAGCTCTACGAGGCGGCCGAGGTGGACGGCGCGGGCAACCTGCGCAAGTTCCTCAGCGTCACGCTGCCGATGCTCTCCCCGGTCATCTTCTTCAACCTGGTGCTCGAGACGATCCACGGCTTCCAGGGCTTCACCTCGGCGTTCGTGCTCTCCGGCGGCACCGGCGGCCCGGTCGACTCCACGCTGATGTACACGCTGCAGCTCTACATCAAGGGCTTCGCCAACTTCGAGATGGGCTACGCCTCCGCGATGGCCTGGGTCTTCCTGCTCACCATCGGCCTGGTCACCGTCGTGCTGTTCCGCAC
Organism: Actinoplanes liguriensis; assembly: GCA_000715855.1. Taxonomy (GTDB): domain Bacteria; phylum Actinomycetota; class Actinomycetes; order Mycobacteriales; family Micromonosporaceae; genus Actinoplanes; species Actinoplanes liguriensis. Next base: position 64,796 of record KL571323.1, on the reverse strand, counting down.
CGGCCGGTTCTGGGTCCACTACTCGGACGGAGACGACTGATGGTCACCGTGACCGCCGGCCGCAGGCCGTTGATCACCCCACGCGCCGTTCTCCTGCTGGTCCTCACCGTGATCGTGCTCTACCCACTGGTGTGGATGGTGGGCAGCTCGTTCAAGGCGCCCGAGGAGATCCTCAACAACGTCTCGGTGCTGCCCGACTCGTGGACGCCGGCAAACTACACGAACGGCTGGACACACTTCGACGTGGCGTTCGGGCGCTTCTTCCTGAACAGCTTCATGGTCGCCTCGCTGACCGTGGTCGCGAACTGCACGTCATGCCTGCTCGCCGCGTATGCGTTCGCCCGCCTGCGGTTCCGGATGCGCGGCTTCTGGTTCGCCATCATGATCGGGACGCTGCTGCTCCCCAGCCACGTGCTGATCGTGCCGCAGTTCGTGCTGTTCCGCGCGTTCGGCTGGGTCGGCGGCTCATGGCCGTACCTCCCGTTGATCGTGCCCCATCTGCTGGCGACCGACGCGTTCTTCGTCTTCCTGATGGTCCAGTTCATGCGCGGCATCCCCCGCGAGCTCGACGACGCCGCGAAAATCGACGGCTGCAGCGCCTACTCGATCTTCCGGTACGTCGTCCTGCCGCTCTCCCGCCCCGCACTGGTATCGACCGCCATCTTCTCCTTCATCTGGACGTGGAACGACTTCTTCCGCCAGCTGGTCTACCTTTCCGACCTGGAAAAATACACCGCGCCGGTGGCGTTGACCCTGTTCATCGACTCGACCGGGCAGTCCGCGGTCGGCCCGATGTTCGCGATGTCGGTGCTGTCCCTGGCGCCGGTGTTCCTGTTCTTCGTCGCCTTCCAGCGCCTGCTGGTCGAGGGCATCAACACGACAGGCCTGAAGGGATGACCATTCCCCATCGGGAGCTCGCACTCCCCATCCCCGCAAACCCAGAATCAAGGTCAAACCCTTCCCTTTCCCGTACGACGCAAGCCCCGCCAGCCCCGACCCCCGCCCCCGCGGCGCGGGTCACCCCTCCGGCCCAGCCCGCCGATTCGCTGGCCCCTGCGCCGGGCAGTCGTCCGGCACAACCCGCACAGTCACTGGCCACCGCGCCGGGCGGCCGTGCGGCGCAGCCCGCAGAATCACTGGCCACCGCGTCAGGCAGTCGTCCAGCGCAGCCCGCAGAGTCACTGGCCACCGCGCCAGGCGGCCGTCCGGCGCAGCCCGCAGAATCACTGGCCACCGCGCCGGGCAGTCGTCCGGACCGGGCCACAGATTCGCTGGCCGTCGCGTCGGGCGGTCGTCCGATGTGGCCCGCGGAGGAGGCGTCGGCTGCGCGGGCCGACTGGCGCGACCGGCTGGCGCTAGCGGCGGACCTCGCACTGATCGGCATCGCCGTCACCGTTCTGGCCCTGCCGGTGATCACCGCCCCCGCGGCGCTGGTCACCGGCTCC
>KL571323.1:62562-63118 GCA_000715855.1 Actinoplanes liguriensis | reverse complement strand
CCCCGCGGCGCTGGTCACCGGCTCGGCCGCGGTCCGCAACCGCTACCTCGACGGTCGCCTCCCGCCCTGGCGTCCCAGCCTGCGCACGTACCGCCGCGGCATCCTCCCCGGCATCCCGGTCCTGCTCGCCGTCTTCGCCCTGATCCTGGACCTGGCCGCCGTCCGCGGCGGCTGGGTCCCCGGCGGGCCACCATTGCTGGTGATCACCGCAGCGGTCACGATCTGGCTCTCCGGCGTGGCCGCCCTCACCGTGGCCGCCCTCGGCCGCACCCCGGACCAGCCATGGCGCGAAGCCGCCCGCTGGGCCTGGGACCACCCGAAATGCGCCACCGCCCTGGCCGTGATCAACGTGATCACGCTCTTCCTGGCGCTGGCCGTCCCGGCCACCGTCCCGCTGGTGATCGGCTTCCACCTCTTCGCCACCCACATGCTCACCGACCGCTTGACCCACTGACCCTGGCGGCCGGGTCGGCTTCGCCCCTCCCCGGCGGCCACCTCACGCCGCCGGGCAGGCAGCTTCCTCACGCCGCCGTCACGTCACGCCGCCGGCCAAGCA
>KL571323.1:58127-62319 GCA_000715855.1 Actinoplanes liguriensis | reverse complement strand
CCGCCGTCACGTCACGCCGCCGGCCAAGCAGCCCCCTCACCCCGCCGTCACGTCACGCCGCCGGCCAAGCAGTCACCTCACGTCGCCGTCACCCGTGCCGCTGACCAGGCAGTCACCTCACGCCGTCACCCAAGCCGCCAGCCAGGTCACTTCGCGCGGATGGAGTCCCGCCCTACCAGGGGGCAAACCACCCGATAAAAATCCTGGCAGAGAATGCGGCTCACTGCCGGCAGGGCTGTGGACAGAGCTCCAGTGTGGATAACGCCCGGGCGACCCTTCGGGTGGGGCATGATGAAGGCCTGGCGGGCGAGCACGGCGCCCGACCAGAGAGTGACGGCGGTCACGGTGAACAACCCTGGCAGCCGGTCGGGCCACTTAGCTACGACCCCGTCATGACGAGCAGCGACGAGACCGGTGCGCATACCTTCAGCTCCCCGCCCGCAACGCCCCTATCCGCCTCGACCTCCGCGGCGTCCGCCCCCGCCGCCCCGACGTCCGGCCGCCCGCAACGGACGCTGACCCCACCACACTTTGCGCCCGTCGCCAGGCAGCCAGCTGGTCCTCACCGTGACTATCCGGGACCCACAACAACGGTGAGAGCCAGCTCGACACAACCGCGCGCCCACACCAGGCAGCGAGCTGGGCTCCGCCGTGGCTATGCGGAGCCCAGCAACGGCGAGAGCCAGCTCGACACAGCCGCGGGCCGACGCCACGTGGCCAGTCGGCGCTGGGCAGATGGGATTCGGGTGGGCGGCGGGGGGCTTCATGACGTACTGCCGAATTGCGCGCAGCGCCCAAGAAGCGGGAGTCGCGGAGCGGGCCGGCGCCGGTCAGTTGCCGCGGCGGTGTTCGAAGATCAAGTAGGTCTCGGTGCCGGCGATCAGGCGGGTGCCGCTGAGGCGCTCGGTGATGACCGTGCGGAGGTCGTCGACGTCGGCGGCCTCGATGTGCAGCAGGAAGTCGTAGTTGCCGGAGATGAAGTAGACGTCGCGGACGGCCGGGATCCCGGCGAGCGACTCCGCGAACTTGCCGATCGCGTCGCGGGCGTCGGAGCGGATCCGGACCGCGATCATCGCCTGGATCGGCCGGCCGATCCAGGCCGGGTCGACATCGGCGTGAAAGCCGCGGATCGCGCCAAGCTCGCGTAACCTCCGGATCCGGGTCAGACAGGTCGACGGGGCGATGCCGACGCGCTCGGCCAGGGCGTTGTTCGGCATCCGGCCGTCCGAGCGGAGCAGGCTCAGCAGCTCCAGATCGATGTGATCCAGGCCTCGAACATCATTCGGCAGATCCGTCATACAGCACCGTTCCGTCGAAGAAAATGCGCTGGGCGTGTTACGAACAGAATCTCGTTCGCTCCACTTGCCCGCTCACTGCACATCGTTTCACTCTAACCGCATACGGCGTCATCCCTCAGCGCCGAGCGAAAGGACATCCCCATGCACATCGGTGTGCCCAAAGAGGTCAAGAACCACGAGTACCGGGTGGCGATCACGCCCGCGGGTGTGGTGGAGGCCGTGCGCCACGGGCACGAGGTTCTCGTGCAGACCGGCGCTGGGGTGGGCTCGGCGATCAGTGACGACGACTACGTGGCGGCCGGCGCCCGGATCCTGCCCGACGCGGACGCCGTCTGGGACGCCGCCGACATGATCCTCAAGGTGAAGGAGCCGATCGCCGAGGAGTACCACCGGCTGCGCGCCGGCCAGGTCCTCTTCACCTACCTGCACCTGGCCGCCGACGCCGAGGGCACGAAGGCGCTGATGCACAGCGGGACGACCGCGATCGCGTACGAGACGGTCCAGCTCGCCGACGGCTCGCTCCCGCTCCTGGCTCCGATGTCGGAGGTCGCCGGCCGGCTCGCTCCGCAGGTCGGCGCGTACAGCCTGATGCGCAACAGTGGCGGCCGCGGCGTCCTCCCCGGTGGTGTGCCCGGCGTGGCCCCCGCCAAGATCACGGTGATCGGCGGCGGCGTCTCCGGTGTCAACGCGGCGACGATCGCGCTGGGGCTCGGCGCCGAGGTGACCGTTCTTGATCTGAGCATTCCGCGGCTGCGGCAGATCGACGCCCAGTTCGGCGGCCGGATCAGGACGCTGGTGTCCAGCTCGTACGCGATCGAGCAGTCCGTCCTCGAGGCCGACATGGTGATCGGCGCCGTCCTCGTCCCGGGCGCGAAGGCCCCGACCCTGGTCAGCAACGCACTGGTCAAGCGGATGAAGCCGGGCTCGGTGCTGGTCGACATCGCGATCGACCAGGGCGGCTGCTTCGAGGACTCGCACCCGACGACCCACCAGGACCCGGTCTACCAGGTGCACGACTCGGTCTTCTACTGCGTGGCGAACATGCCGGGCGCGGTGCCGAACACCTCCACGTACGCCTTGACGAACGCGACCCTGCCGTACGTCCTGCGCCTCGCCGACCTGGGCTGGAAGGACGCGCTGCGGGCCGACCCGGCGCTCGCCGCCGGCCTGAACGTGCACGCCGGCGCGCTCACCAACGACCTCGTCGGCTCAGCGCTCGGCCTCCCCACCGAGTCCGTCAGCTCGGTCCTCGCGGCCTGATCCGACCTCCCCGCGCGCCCTCCGTCATCGTGTCCGATGGGGGGCGCGCACCTTTTCCCAGGGGAGTGTCACTGCACGGCCAGGCAGTCCTTGGCGGTCACGGCCTTGCGGCTGGTCCGGGTGAACTCGCCGCCGCTGTACTTGTACTGGTAGGTCAGCTTCAGGTCGGGGCAGGCGTGCGCGGCCTTCGCGCTGAGGCCGTACGCCGTGACGGTCAGCGTCCGGCCGCCGGCCTTCAGGGACTGGACCGCCGGCATGTCGGTCGGGCCGAGGTCGTCGAGCAGGGTCGCGATCCGCTTCGGCTTCTCGCCGCCGGCCGCGCCGTCGAAGATCTCCACGGTGCTCGGCCAGTAGGACGTGACCGCGGTGCAACTGCGGGCGACGGCCACGTCGTTGACGCCGTCGCCGGTCAGGTCGCCGGTGGCCATCTTCTCGACCACGACCTGCTGCCCCTTGTTCGGGCAGGGCTTCAGCGCGGCGAACCAGTTGCCGCCGTCGCCGGCGTCGCCGACCGGGGTCGGCTTCGCGGTCTTGACCGGGACCACGACCGGCTTCGAGGTGGCCGGCGCGGCGGTGGGCGCCTGGGTGGTCGCGGGCGCGGAGGCCGGGGACGACACCGGGGCGGCCGGGGCGGAGGGTGCGGCCACCGGCGTGCTCTTGTCGGTGCACCCGGCGGTGAGCAGGGCGATCGCGGCGGCACCGGCGAAAACAACGATTTTGGTACGCATGATGGCAGTCCCCGTGAGTCTGTCGCGGCCGTCCGTCGCGGTCCGTCTGCACAGGACTCTATGAACGATCCGGAGACGCTACGTCACACCTTCGTGCCACTCCGTCCCGCGCCCGACGATCACCCCGTGGCGTAGCGGATCGCCTGCTCGTCCTCGTTCAGCGCGACTCGTGCACCAGGATCGCGACCTGCACGCGGTTGGCGCATCCGAGCTTCTCCAGCAGCCGGGACACATACGCCTTCACGGTCGCCACGCTCATGTGCAGCTCGGCGCTGATCTCCGCGTTCGAGCTGCCGGTCGCCACCGCCTCGGCGACCTCCCGTTCGCGCTCGCTGAGCCGTTGCAGGGCGGCCCGCGCCCGCTCCGCTGCATCGTCTTCCCGCGCCGGCCGGGGATCCTCCGAGCGCCCGACCGCGTAGCCGATCAGCCGGGGCACCACCGACGGGGCGAGGATCGACTCGCCGGCCGCCGCGCGGCGCACCGCGTCCAGGATCGATTCCGGGGCGATGTCCTTGAGCAGGAATCCGTTCGCCCCGAGGCGCAGCGCCCCGAGCAGATGCTCGTCCGTATCGAACGTGGTAAGCACGATCACCGCCGGTTCGGGGCCGGCCCGCCGGATCTCCCGGGTGGCGGCGAGCCCGTCCATCCGTGGCATCCGGACGTCCATCAGCACGACGTCGGGCCGCAGCCGCCGGGTCAGCTCGACCGCCTCGGCGCCATCTCCGGCCTCGCCGACGATCAGCAGGTCACGGCCGGCCCCGAGCACCAGCCCGAGCCCCACCCGGACGAGCGGGTCATCGTCCACGATCAGCACCCGGATCACCCCGGCCACGCTAGCCGCCCCTCAGAGCCGCAGCCCACGGCACCACCCGTCACCGCCCCGGGTTCACGGCCCGCGACACCGGC
>KL571323.1:55318-57908 GCA_000715855.1 Actinoplanes liguriensis | reverse complement strand
GCTCACGACACCGGCCGCCCCGGGCCGGCGGCTCATGACGCCGGCCATGGGAGCCACGCCTCCAACCGAAAGGTGAGCGCCCCGTCCGGAGCCCGGTGGATCCCGTGCGCGAAGCGCCCACCCGCCAGCTCGACCCGCTCGGCGAGACCGACCAGCCCGGCGCCGGCCCCGGGCGGCACCGAGGCCGGCGGTCGCACGCCCGCATCACCGCCACTTTTGTTCGCCGGGGACAACGGGTTCTCCACGAGGACGTGCAGCAGGTCGTCGCCACCGCGGGACAGCCCGACCCGGACCGTCGCACCGGAAGCGTGCTTCCCGGCATTGGTCAGGCCCTCCTGGACCAGCCGATACACCGTCCGGCCGGTGGCCGCGACCGGAGCGGTCTCGCCGACCTCGCTGACGAGGTCCACCGGCACGCCCGCGGCCCGCGCGTCCGCGATCAGCTCGTCCAGGTCCGTCAGATCGGGCTGCGGGCGCAACCCGTCGGCATCCTCCGCGCGCAGCACGCCGAGGATCTCGCGCAGATCCTCCAGCGCCTGGTGAGCGCTGTCCCGGATGGTCGTCGCCGCCTTCGCGATCTCGGCCGGTGTCAGGTCGGGCCGGATCACCAGCGCCCCGGCGTGCAGGCTGACCATGGAGATCCGGTGGGCGAGCGAGTCGTGCATCTCCCGGGCGATCCGCTCCCGCTCCCGGGCGCGGAGCTGATCGGCGCGGATGCGGGCTTCCTCCTCGGCCCGGGCCGCCCGCTCGCGCAGCACGTCGACCAGGTCGCGCCGGGCGCGCATGGCGACCGCGACGGCGACCGTCGCGACCAGGAACGCGACGGTGAAGACGGCCTCCAGCGCCGGCGGCAGCTCCGGGTCGGGGCGGATCAGGCTGTAGGCGACCCCGGCCAGCAGGTGCAGCGCCAGCAGCACCGGGATCACCCGGCCGCGCCGCCGGGTGATCAGCGTGTAGAGCGCGACCAGCCCGGCCACGCCGGCGAAGTCGGTCACCACCGTGACCGGCACGAGCACCGCGGCGACCGCCACCGGATGGGCGCGCCGCCACCAGAGCGCCGCCGACGCCGCGAACGCGAGCACCAGGCTGAAGAACGTCGCGTCGCCGGTGACCCGCCCGCTGGACTCGGCCTCGGCCGCGATCACCATCGCCGTGAACCCGGACACCCCGATCGCCGCCAGGTCGAACACCCGGTCGGCGAGCGCCGCCACGGCCCCCTCCGGCCGGCTCACGAGCGCACCAGGGGGCGCCAGAACTGCTTGTCGCCCTCGTCGCGGACCGCATAGCCCAGCTTCTCCAGCGTGGCCCGCAGCTCGGTGGACTCCTTCGCGGCCTTCTTCCGCAGCGCGACCGCGCGGGCCGACAGCACCGCGTCGGCGGCCGGCGGCAGGCTGTCGGCGCCGGGCTCCCAGCGCCGGTAGAGCTCGGCGAACGGGTCCTCGTCGCGCCACGGATAGCCGAACTCGCGGAACGTCGCCGCCAGCCGGGACCGCCGCGCCCGGGGCAGACAGCGCGCCACCTGCCGGGACTCGCGGTCGAGCACGATCAGCGTCTCCCCTTCCGGGTAGAGCACCGCGATCTGGTTCCGGGGCACCTCGGTCCCGCCGAACCGCGCCGCGCCGGGCGACACCGTGACCGGCGCCAGGTGCTCGGCGAGCACCGCCGTCGCGACCAGCCCGAGGAGCACCAGGATCGCCGCCTGGACCGCGAGCTCCCACGGCGCGTCGACCGCCCCGGCGACCCGGACGAGCGCCCGGAACGGCAACGGCGTGTGCAGCCCGAGCGCCCACCGCGCCACCACCGGCAGCACCGCGGCGAGCAGCAGCCCGGCCACCGCCGGCCCGGCCGCGATCAGCACGCGGTCCGGTGGCGAGAAGCCGAGCTCCACGGTCTCCCTGGTCATGCCCCGACGCTAGCCCGCACCCGATCCCCCGCCACCGGCCGAAAGTAGGGGACGAGAAACTTAGGTCTACGGACCCCGAAGCGTCTACGCCTCAGCGACCGGCACCGCCAGGGCGATCGTCAACGCGAGCACCCACTGCGGATCCTTCAGCTTCTCGCCGTACAACTCCCGCAACCGGGCCATCCGATAGCGCACCGTCTGCGGGTGCACGAACAGCTCCGCCGCCACGTCCTCCCGCCGCCCGTGGTGCAGCAGCCAGCTCCGCAGCGTCTCCACCAGCTTCGCGGCCGCCGTCCCCTTCTCCCCTGCGAGCGGCGCGAGCGCCCGGTCCCGCAGGTCGGCCAGCGCGCCGGGATCGGCCGAGACGACCAGCTCGGCCAGGTGCTCCTCGGTGTCGACGGCCACTCCCCGGGCCGGCGTGTGCAGCTGGTGGACGCGGACCGCCCGCTCGACCGAGCACTGCGCCCGCAGCCACGGCCGGGCCGGCCCGACCACCGCGTCGTGCCCGGTCAGCAGCCGGATCAGGTGCGGGCGGGAGGTGCCCTGCGGGTCCGGCACGAGCAGCACCGCCGTCCCGGGCAGGTCCGGCAGCGCCCCGGCGAGCGGCAGTGTGCGCGGGTCGAGGAGGTCGATCAGCGACCGTGAGGAGCGCTCCGGCAGCAGGATCGCGGTGAGCGTCTGCGGCGG
>KL571323.1:54340-55145 GCA_000715855.1 Actinoplanes liguriensis | reverse complement strand
CAGCCGGCCGGTGGTGGCCAGCTCGTCGGCGTGTCCGGCGACGCTCGCCGCGGACAGCTCGTCGATGTAGGCGAAGACCAGCTCGGCGAAGTCGGCGATGGTTCCGGCCGGCTGGCCGGAGCGGACGCTGATCGCGGCGAGCTCGCGCCAGGCCACGCGGGCGCCCACCCGGTACGCCGAGAGCAGCGCGTCGAGGCTGCGACCGGACCGGGCTTCCCCACGGCCCAGCGCGTACGCCCCCTCCAGCGCCGACGCGAGCGGGGTTCCCGGGTCGCCACTGGACCGGGCCACCAGGCTCAGGAAGGTCCCGAGCGCGGCCTGCACCGCGCGCTCGATCTTGTGCCCGAGCACGCCCGCGAACGCCTCCGCATACGCCGGCACCTCCATCGTGATCGCCGCGATCGTCTGCACGGCAACCTCGGGCAGCCCTTGGCGGAGGGGGCCGACGACCCCGACCGGCAGACGATACGACCGAACGTCACGCAGCGGCTCGATCACACAAAACTCCTTGTTTACGGTCCGGCAATTGTCCCCGCCGAACAATTATGCTGCCTCCGATTCACTTCCCCTGGTCATGCTTTCGCCCGCCGGAACCAGCAGTCTTGTTCAGGTGGCTGTTACACAGACATTGCGGAACGGCGCGTGGCGTGTCGTCGAGTTGATCACCACCCCCGTGGTGCCGACCGATTACCTCGACGTGATCGCCCCCCTGCGCAATCCGAACGTCCTGCGCGCCCGGATCGAGGCGGTGCGCCGGGAGACCGCGAACGCGGTCACCCTGCGGCTGCGCCCGGGTCGCGGCTGG
>KL571323.1:46575-54120 GCA_000715855.1 Actinoplanes liguriensis | reverse complement strand
GAGCCGGGGCAGTATGTCCGGCTCGGGGTCGACGTGGACGGCATCCGGCTCTGGCGTTCCTACTCGGTGAGCAGCTCGGCGGGACACCCCTCCGGGCGGATCGACGTGACCGTCAACGCCGTACGCGATGGGGTTGTCAGCTCTTATCTCCTGAATAATGCCCGCCGCGGCATGGTGCTGAACCTGGACCTGCCGGCCGGCGATTTCGTCGTGCCGCGCCAGCGGCCGGCGAAGAGCCTGTTCCTGACCGCCGGCAGCGGGATCACGCCGGTCATGGGCATCCTGCGCAGTCTTGTCCACGAGCTCAGCGACGTGGTCGTCGTGCACTCCGCCCGCACCAGCGAGGACGTCGTCTTCGGCGCCGACCTGCGGGCCCTCGCCGAGCAGGGGCGGATCACGCTGATCGAGCGGCACACCGGCGCCGAGGGGCGGCTCAAGCCGGCCGACCTGGACGCCCTGGTGCCGGACAGGTTCGAGCGGGAGACCTGGGCGTGCGGCCCCGGCGAGATGCTGGACGCGCTGTCCGCGAACTGGTCCGAGGCGGGCGCCGCCGAGCGGCTGCACGTCGAGCGCTTCCGGCCGACCGTGCTGATCGCCGGCGAGGGCGGCACGGTCACCTTCGAACGTTCCGGCAAGACGGTGGAGACGCCGGGCGGCGTTTCGATCCTCGACGCCGGGGAGGCCGCCGGGCAGCTCATGCCGTCCGGCTGCCGGATGGGCATCTGCTATTCGTGCGTGCTCCCGATGCGTGAGGGCATCGTGCGCGACATGCGCGACGGCACCGTCACCACCGCCGTGGAAGGCGACAACGTCCTGGTCCAGACGTGCATCTCGGCCGCCGCCGGCCCCTGCCACCTGGACGCCTGACCTTTTCTGATCACGACCCCCCAGTAGAGAAACAGAGGAACTCGTGACGACTCTGCAACGCCAGGAAGTCAACCCGATCGGCCACCTGACCGCCGAGGACATCGAGGCGATCGGCCGCGAGCTGGACGCCATCCGGGATGAGGTGCTCGCCGTCCGGGGGGAACGCGACGCCGCTTACATCCGCCGGGTCATCAAGGTCCAGCGCAGCCTGGAGATGGGCAGCCGGGCGGTGCTGCTGTTCTCGCTCTTCCCGCCGGCCTGGATCGTCGGCACGGCCGGCCTCTCGGTGGCGAAGATCCTGGAGAACATGGAGATCGGCCACAACATCCTGCACGGGCAGTACGACTTCATGCGCGACCCGAAGATCCACTCCACGACCTGGGAGTGGGACCACGTCACCCCGGCCGACCAGTGGAAGCACTCGCACAACGAGGTCCACCACAAGTACACGAACGTCGTCGGCAAGGACAACGACCTCGGCTACGGCATCATGCGGGTCGACGAGAACCAGCGCTGGCACCCGTTCTTCCTGTTCCAGCCGGTGTGGAACTTCATCAACGCGCTGTTCTTCGAGTACGGCATCGCGGCCTACGACCTGGAGCTGGGCAAGAACCTGGCGACCAAGAAGCGCCGCAACCGGCCGGAGTTCCGGGCGAACGTCAAGGCGGTCGGCCGCAAGATCCGCAAGCAGGTGCTGAAGGACTACATCATCCACCCGGCGCTGTCCGGCCCGTCCTTCCTGCACACGATCGCCGCGAACTTCACCGCCAACCTGGTCCGCAACGTGTGGAGCCACTCGGTGATCATGTGCGGTCACTTCCCGAACGGCGTCTCCACCTTCGAGCGCACCTCGATCAAGGGCGAGACCCGCGGCGAGTGGTACCTGCGGCAGATGCTCGGCTCGGCCAACATCTCGGGCAGCAAGCTTCTGCACATCATGACCGGCAACCTGTCCCACCAGATCGAGCACCACCTCTTCCCGGACCTGCCGAGCAGCCGGTATGCCGAGGTGGCGGTCAAGGTGCGGGCGCTCTTCGCGAAGTATGACCTGCCCTACGTCACCGGTCCGATGCCGGTGCAGGTGGCGTCGGCGTGGGCGAAGGTGATCCGCCTGTCGTTCCCGAACCGCAAGCCGACCGCCGCGCCGGACCCGTCCCGCCCGCCGCGCATGCCGGCCGCCGAGCCGGCCACGGCCTGATCGTCGTTCAGCTCCGGAGGTGCCGCCCGCTGGGCTGCACCTCCGGCTGCTTCAGGATCAGGTAGGCGAAGAGCCACATCGGCACGTAACCGAGCACGACCGCCAGCAGCATCGGGAACTCGGCGCAGAAGAACGCGGTCACGCACAGCAGCGTGAACAGGCAGCCCAGCAGGTAGGACCCGGCGGCGACGAGTTGCGGCCGCTGACCGCCGCGGCGCACGTGCCGGGTGGTCACCGCGTACGTGAACGGGATCGCGCCCGCCTGCACCAGCAGCAGAATCGTGCCGAACAGCATGAAAACGGTCCCGGCGGAGACCTCGACGTGCGGCACCCGGCACACCCCCTGCACCCATCGACGACCACCACGGTCCCCGCAGGTTACTCGCCGGTATCGCCGGAACACCAGGGCAGATCAAGACCAGGACAGAACAGCTTCCGGCGTACGTCGTGACAGGCGGCACGAGGCAGGGAGCACGGTCACGATTCGTGATCGCACAGTTTCGCGTCACTCTGTTCAACTGCCGGACATCTCATCGAAACTCCTGAGTACCAAGATCATCAGATGGTCTCCGATGTCGCCACGGGCGCTGCCGTCTCCGGGTGGGTGACCCTGCGCCGCGCCGCCGTCGGCGCGGGGCTGGCGATCGCGGCCTGCGTCCTGGTCGGCATGCTGGGGCATCCGGCCGGCGACTTCTTCGGCGTCACCGTGCTGATCTGGTCGGTCGTGGCGCTGTACAGCGGCGACGACCGCCACGCCCGGACCGCCTGCGCCGCAGCCGTGGTCACGGCGGCGCTGGTGTGGCTGGGCACCACCCCGATCCTGGACGCGGGCCTGCCCGGGAACGTGGCCCGGGCGCTGGCCGGCGCGCTCGCCGCCAGTCAGGCCTACGCCCTGATCACCCACGCCGGCCGGCCCGCACGGTCGGAGACTCAGGTCAGATAGGCGAGCTCGGGCAGCTCGGCACGGTAGGCGTCGACCAGCCGGGCCCCGATCTCCGGGTCCCCCACCAGCGGATGGGTCGCCATCGCCCGGACCGCCGCATCCCGCGAGCCGGTCGCGACGGCGGCCAGGATCAACCGGTCGGTCGCCTTCACCGCCCGCACGAGATCCACCGCGTGTCCCGGCAGCGGGGCCACCGGCAGCGGCGCCGCCCCGCGCGCGTCGACCCGGCACGGCACCTCCACCACCGCGTCGTCGTCCAGGATCGACAGCGTCCCCCGATTACGGACGTCGAGGATGAGCGTGGCCGGCTCGTCCCGGGCCAGCGCCCGCATGACGGCCAGCGCGACCCCCTCGTAGCCGGCCGGGCGGGACTCGTCCTGTTCCCGCTCCCCCGCGCCGGTGAGCGAGCGGTTCTCGGACATGTACGTCGCCTCCCGCTCCCGCCACGCGTCCCGCCACGCCTCGAGCGGCTCCCGCGCGGCGATCTCGTGATAGCACCGTTCCTGCTGCTCGCGCAGGAACGCCCCGCGGGTCTGCGGCGCGGACCGCACCGCGTCCAGGGTGCCCGCCGGGTCGTAGTAGTAGTGCAGGTACTCGTTCGGGACCGCGCCCAGCTCGCGGAGGTTCCCGAAGAGCCGGCCCTCCTCGATCGTCTGCAGCAGCGGCTCGTCGGCGAGCAGCCCGGGCAGCAGGTCCCGCCCGGCCGCGTCGTGGACCCCGTAGAGCCAGCCCAGGTGGTTGAGCCCGGCGTAGTCGATCCGCACCCGGTCCGGCGTCACGCGCAGGGCCTTCAGGACCCGGTCCACCAGGCCGGTCGGCGAGTCGCAGATCCCGATCACCCGGTCGCCGAGCAACCCGGACATCGCCTCGGTGACCAGCCCGGCCGGGTTGGTGAAGTTGATCAGCCAGGCGTCCGGCGCGAGCGCGGCGACCCGGTCGGCGATCCGCAGCGACTCGGGGACCGAGCGCAGCCCGTACGCGATCCCGCCCGCCCCCACGGTCTCCTGCCCGAGCACGCCGGCCGCCAGGGCGACGCGCTCGTCCACGACCCGCCCGCGCAGCCCGCCGACCCGGATCGCGGAGAACACGAACGCCGCCCCGGTCAGCGCCTCGTCCAGGTCGGTCGTCGCCCGCACGGGAAGCGCGCCCCCGCCGAGCGCGGCGAGCACCCGCCTGATCGCGTCGAGGCGCCCGGCGTCCACGTCGTACAGGACGACCTCGCTGATCGTCCGTTCCTGATCAGCGAGCAGTGCCCGGTACACCAGCGGGACGCGGAAACCGCCGCCGCCCAGGATCGTCAGCTGCATGTCAACCTCTCATCGCCTCGTTGCCGGCGGCCTGCGCCTTCCGCAATCCTTCCGCAACGCCGATCTGCCCCAGGAACACCTGCTGCAGGATCGGCGTGTACGCCGTGCTACCGGCCCCGGCCCGGGGACCGACCGGCGCCGGGAACGTCGTGCCGCGCGCCGCGTCGAGGAACGGCCGCAGGTCGGCGCCCCGCTGCCGCCAGTAGTCCACGAACACCGGCTGCACCGAGGTGACCGCCGGGAACGCGTAGCCGCCCGCCGCGATCGGCCGCTGCCCGTCCGCCGAGCCGATCCACTTCAGCACCTCCGCGGTCGCCGCCCGGTGCGACGTCCTCGCCGAGGCGACCGCGGCCACCCCGTGCACCACGCCGACCCGCCCGGCCGGGCCCCTGAGCAGCGGCGCGATCCCCCACGGGAAGCCGGCGCCGTCCTGGATCGGCTTCAGGTGGTACGGCCCCGACTGGAACAACGCGATCCGGCCCTGGGTGAACAGCTGGAGCGCCTTGTCGCCGTTGGTGGTGGTGTCGGCGGCCGGGGGCGCCACGTGGTCCTTCCGGATCAGGTCGACGACGTACCGCACCGCCTGCACGGTCCTCGGGTCGTCCGCGAAGTCGAACGTGTCGCCGGCCTGCCAGGTGCCGCCGTTGGACCCGGCGAAATCCCAGAGGATCGCCTGCTGGTCGAGGGCGGCGTTGATGCCGTACACCGCAATGCTCTGGGGATTGAACCCCGCTGCACCAGGGTGTCTGCCAGCGCTGTCGGTCGTGAGTCTGCGCAGCGAGGCGCGAAGGGTGTCGTCGGCGGCGGCCGGATCCCAGGCGAGCGCCGCCGGGTCGATGCCGGCCCGGGTGACCAGATCCCGGTTGTAGTAGAGCGCGATCGAGTCCCACAGCTGCGGCACACCCCACAGCCTTCCGCGGCGCGTGTAGAGGTCGACGACCGATTTCGGCCACTCCCCGGTGTCGTCGACCGGCAGCAGTTTGCCGTTGTCGGCGTAGAGGCCGAGGTTCGACGTGTTCGTCCAGAAGATGTCGGCGGCGGTGCCCGCGACGACGTCGGCCGGCAGCTTGGTCCAGTAGTCGGCCCACGGCGTCACCTGGACGTCGACGGTGATCCCCGGATGCGTTCTCTCAAAGACCGAGAAGGATTGCCGGTACGCCGTGGCGACCTGCTCGTCCCAGAGCCGGAACGTGACAGTGGTCTTCCCGTCGGTGCCGCCGGTGCCGGCGATCGAGCAACCGCCCAGCAGGACGATGATCAGAACCGCGAGTCGTCGCACGGCTCACTTCATCCCGGTGACGGCGATCGACGCGACGATGTGCTTCTGGAAGACCGTGAAGAGCACGAGCAGCGGCATCGTGGCGAGCGTCGTGGCGGCCATGACCAGCGTCCAGTTGCCCTGGTACTGACTTTGCAGACCGGCGACCGCGACGGTCAGCACCTGCCACCGCACGCCGCTGGTGACCACGAGCGGCCAGAGGAAGTCGTTCCAGTGGGTCACCACCGTGATGATCAGCAGGGTGGCCAGAATCGGACGGCTGAGCGGCAGGATGACGTGCCGCAGCACCCACGGGTGCCCGGCGCCGTCGATCCGCGCGGCGTCCAGCAGCTCCTGCGGGACGGCCCGGAAGAACTCGCGGAGCAGGAAGATCGCATACGGCGAGCCGAACATCGACGGGAGCACGATCCCCCAGAACGTGTTGACCAGCCCGGCCTCGGCGAGCAGCACGAACCGGGGCACGAGCACCGCGGCGACCGGCACCATCAGGGTCGCCAGGTAGACCCGGAAGATCGCGTCCCGGCCGGGGAAGTCGAGCCGCGCGAACGCGTAGGCGGCCAGCACCGAGCAGCTGAGTTGTCCGAGAACGACCACCAGCACGACCTGGATGGTGATCACCAGCGGCGGGACGAGCGTGTGCCCGCCGACCGTCAGCGCGGCATAGCTCTCCACGGTCAGCGGGCTGGGCGGGGTCAGCGGCGGCTGCTGGGCGAGCTGCCGTGGCTTCTTCAGCGACGTCTGGACGCTCATCAGGTACGGCGCGAGGATCACGATCGCGCCCAGTCCCAGCGCGAGGTAGGTGAGCACGGCCCGGCGCATTCCTCACCCCATCTCGTACGTCGTCCGCCTGCGGAAATAGGTCTGCTGCGCGACCGTCACCGTGATCAACAGCAGGAACAGCACCACGGACATGGCCGCGGCCCGGCCCATCCGGAAGTCCACGAACGCCTCCCGGTAGATCGCGTAGGCCACCACCTCCGTCCGCCCCGCGGGCCCGCCCCCGGTCATCGCCCAGACCGTGTCGAACACCTGGAAACTGCTGATCACGCCGGTGGCCAGCACGAAGAACGTGGTCGGGCGCAGCAGCGGCAGCGTGATCCGCCAGAAGCCCTGCCACGGGCCGGCGCCGTCGATGCGGGCCGCCTCCGCACACTGCTGCGGGATGCCCGCGAGGCCGGCCAGGAAGAACAGCGCCACATAGCCCACATTGGTCCAGACGGTGACCGCGGCGACCGACGGCAACGCCAGGGACGGGCTGGTCAGCCACTCGACGCGGTGGCCGAGCAACTCGTTGATGGCGCCGTCGGACGGGTCGAACAGCCAGCGCCAGACCACGCCGAGCGCCAGCGGGGCGCTGATCCACGGCAGCACCAGGATCGCGCGGAACCAGGTGGAGTATAAGAGACAGCAGCAGAGCGGCGGCCAGGCCGAGCCCGGTCTGCAGCGGGAGGACCAGCAGCACGAAGACCGCGGTGACGGCGAGGGACCGGCCGAAGGCGGGATCGGTCAGGATCGACCGGTAGTTGTCGAGGCCGGTCCAGCGGGCGGGGCTGATCAGATCCCACCGGGAGAGGCTGACACCCAGCACGATCACGATCGGGACCAGCAGGAACCCGCCGACGCCGAGCAGACTGGGGAACAGGAACGCATAGCCGGCGAGAGTGTCGCGTCCCCGCGAGGGCGCCGTCACGGCTCCGCGTGCGCGTCGGAGAGCTGGGCGATGGTCGCGGTCGCCCGGTGCACGGCGTGGCGTTTGCCGGGCGGGATCACCTCGGGCAGGAACGCGAAACGCCGCGCCAGCTCGCCCTCGCTCGACTCGGGATGCCGCTGCTCGGCGGCCCGCACCGTGGCCGCCCACCAGTCGGCGATGTCGCCCCAGCCGGGCGCCGACAGCGAGCCGCCGAAGTGCTGCACGGAGAGCGCGGCCACCAGGTTCGCGAACGACACCCGG
>KL571323.1:45341-46382 GCA_000715855.1 Actinoplanes liguriensis | reverse complement strand
GCCACCCGCCGAGCGTGCCGGCGATGAACCCGGCGGTGAAGACGTCACCGGCGCCGGTCGGGTCGAGCGCCTCCACCGGCACGCCCGGGACGGTCGCCACCTCGCCGGTCGCCGAGTCGACGGCGAGCGCACCGTCGCCGCCGTCGGTCACCACCACGATCGGGACCAGGCCGGCCAGCTTGTCGAGCGCGGCCGCCGCGGTGGTCGTGCGGGTGTAGCGCATCGCCTCGATCGCGTTCGGCAGGAAGGCGTGGCAGTCGGGCAGCACGGAGAGCGCGTCGAAATCCCACTGGTCGGTCTCGTCCCAGCCGACGTCCGCGAAGATGAGCGTGCCGTTGCGGGCGGCCCGGGGCACCCAGCCGGTGCCGGAGCCACCCAGGCTCACGGCCGCCGCGCGGGCCGCCGGCAGCCCGTTGACCAGGCCGTCGTCGTCGGTGGGCAGCGGATGCCCGTGGGTGATCATGCTGCGGTCGCGGTCATAGGCCAGCGAGACGGTGACCGGCGAGTGCCAGTCGTCGAGCCGCCGGGATGCGGAGAGATCGATTCCCTCCTGACGGCTGAGCACCTGGTGGCAGAATTCGCCGTAGGCATCCGTGCTCAGCGCCGTGCCGAGCCCCGTGCGCAGACCGAGCCGGCCCGCCGCGACGGCGAGATTCGCCACCCCGCCGGGGCACGAGCCCATGCCGGAGGCCCGCACCTCGGTGCCGGGCCCGGGCAGCTCACGCAGCCCGGTGAAGATGACGTCGAGGAACACCACCCCGGGGACGAACAGATCGAGCTGGCGCGCCATGGGGCGATCTTACCTCCGCACCGATAGGCCCAGTGGAGATTGATCATCGAGTGCGGCGCAGGTCTCCGTGGGCCGCACGCAGGGTGTCGACGTGCCGGTCGGTGCCGGGCGGATGGAGCTGATCCAGCAGGTGCCACGCCTCGTCCAGGGACTGGGACAACTCGTGGATCCGGCCGGCGTGCTGACGGCGCACGTCCTCCCGCACCTTCTCGATCCGGCGGAGCCAGCCGGCGCTGTTCTCCGCCGCCGGC
>KL571323.1:43249-45128 GCA_000715855.1 Actinoplanes liguriensis | reverse complement strand
GGTGGCGGTGGCGACGGCGGCGGCTCGAGGACGTCGGCGGCGGGGACGATCGCGGCGACCGGGCGGCCGCCGTCGACCACGACGGTGACCTGGCCGGTCAGCGCGGTGAGACGGACCAGCTGCTGGAAACGCAGGCGGGTCTCGGCGATGGACAACTCGATCCGGCGTCGGATCGGCATGGCTGCTTCTCCCATGCCGCCGATAATGCGCGCGGGGTATGACATTTCTGCGATAGCTTCCGCGCCATGGGTGACTCACTTGTGGATGCCGGGGACGTGCGAAGCGTGGTCACGGCGGCCGTGACGGCGCTCCGGACGGTCGACGGGGCGGACTGGCAGGCGCCGGCCGGCGGGCTGGACTGGTCCTGCTGGGAGACGGTCGAGCACGTCGCCGACGACCTTTTCGCGTACGCGGGCCAGCTCGCCGCCGAGCAGCCACCCACCGACCGTTACGTGCCGTGGGGCTACAAGCGCACCCGCGACGGCGCCCCCGCGCTGACCGTCTACGTCGACCCGGAGCACGGCACGGAGGGGCTGCTCCAGGCGCTCGACGCGGCCGGGGGCCTGCTCGCCGCCACGGTGCGGGTCAGCCCGGAGGAGCGGCGGGGCTTTCATCCGTACGGGATCTCGGATGCCTGTGGTTTCGCCGCGATGGGCATCGTCGAGGTGCTGGTCCACCTGCACGACGTGGCACAGACCCTGCGCTTCCCCTGGTCGCCGGAGCCCGACGTGTGCGCCCGGGTCCTCGCGCGACTCTTCCCGGACGTGCCGGCCGGCGACGACCCGTGGGCGGCCCTGCTCTGGGCGACCGGCCGGGCGGAGTTGCCCGGCCACCCGCGCCGCACCGACTGGCGCTGGTACGCGTAGAGCCCGTCCTGTCGATCACCCAGCGCTGCGGCGTGACCCGGCCGGCGCCGGACGGCAGGCCCGGGTCAGCGCCTCCATCGCCTCCTCCGCGCTGTCGGAGAGCACGGCCAGGTCGACGTCGGTGTAGATCCGCCGGCGGGTGTCGACCACGCAGTGCGCCCCGAGCATCACCCCGCCCGGCGCGACCAGCGGCACCCCCAGGTAACTGCGCAGCCCGGTGCTGGCCAGGAACGGGTTCGCCGCGTGCGCCGGGTCCTCACTGAAGTCGGCGACGCAGTAGGGCTCGCCGTTCAGCACCGTGCGGCTGCACACCGCCCACTCGGCCGGCGCGCCCTGCGGCGTGGCCACCCAGTCGCTCAGGCCGTAGGCGCCGATGATCTGCTGTGCGTCCGCACCCAGGACCGACACCAGCGAGACCGGCGCCTCCAGGAGCTTGGCGCTGCGCTTGGCCACCTCGTCGAGCGCGGCTCGCAGCGTGGCGTCGGCGAAGTCGTATCGAGCGAGCTCGATCAGTCGGGCAGGCTCGGCAAGGCGGTCATAGAAATCGGTCTTCATCGGTACCTCCCCGGGGGATGAAGCGCCGTCATCAGCTACGACGGCGCGGAAGGGACAGACTTGAGGATCAGTGGCGGATGCCACCCACCGGGATCAGTGGCGGAAGCCACCGACCAGCGTGGTGAGGTCACCCGCCAGCCTCGTCAAGTCTGCCGCGGCCTGCTGTGTGGTGCGCGCTCCCTCGGCCGTCGCGGCAGCGACTTCCGCCACACCCGTCACCGTGATCGCGACCTCGCCGCTGCTCGACGCGGCCTCGGCGACCGAGCGGCTCATCTCCCCGGTGGTCGCGGTCTGCTCCTCCACCGCGGACGCGATCGTCGTGGTGTAGTCGCCGATCCGCTGGATGACCTCGGTGATCTCGCTGATCGCCGTGCTCGCCGAGGTGCTGGACGCCTGGATCGCGGCGATCCGCCCGGTGATCTCCTCGGTCGCCCTCGCCGTCTGCTGGGACAGCTCCT
>KL571323.1:41835-43036 GCA_000715855.1 Actinoplanes liguriensis | reverse complement strand
CAGCGCGAGCAGGTTCGTCTGCTCGGCGATGGTGGTGATCAGCTTGACCACGTCGCTGATCTCGACGCTTGCCGCGCCCAGCTCGGCGACCTGGCGGGTGGTGCGCTCGGCGACGTTCATGCCCTCGTTCGCGACCCGGGCGGCCTCGGCGGCGTTCGCGGCGATCTCGGTGATCGAGGCGCTCATCTCCTCGGCGCCGGCCGCGATCGACTGCACGCCGACGTTGACCTCCTCGCTGGCCGCGCTCGCCGACCCGGCCCGCTCGGCGACGTCGCCGGCGCCGCTCTCCAGCTGCGAGCTGACCGCGGTGAGCTCCTCGGACGCGCTGGCCAGGGTGACCGCGGAGTCGCCGATGGTGCTGACCGCCTCGCGCAGCCGCAGGATCGCGGCGTCCAGCGCGCGGCTCATCCGGCCCGGCTCGTCGGCCGAGGTGATGCCGGTGCTCTGGGTGAGGTCGCCGGCCGCCAGGCCCTCGCAGACCGTGGTGACCCGGCGCAGCGAGCGGACGATGCCCCGGGCCACCATGATGCCGAGCGCGAGCGCGGCGAGGATGCCGATCGCGAGCACCAGGATCGAGTCCAGCCGGCTCTCCTCGTAGCCGTCGCGGGCCTCGACGGCGGCCCCGGCCGCGTCGGCGCGCTCCGCCTCGTTCAGCTCGGTGAGCGCCTCCTTCAGCGTGGCGATCAGCGGCGCGAGCTGCGCGGTCCGGACCTGCTGCCACTGGTGGAGCTGGTTGGCCCGGGACAGCGGGATGAGCTGCTTCTGGGCCACGTCCAGGTACTGCGCCCAGGTGCTGTCCAGCTTCCGGATGGTCGCCGCGTCACCGGCCGGGCTGGCCGCCTCGTACCGGTCGAGCGCCGCGGCGACCACCGCGAGGTCGGTGGCGAACGCCTTCTCGTACGTGGCCTTGTTGGTGCTGTCGGTGTAGACCGCCTGGTTGGTCAGGTCGAGGCGGGACTGGGTCATGGCGACCTGCAGCTCACCGAGGACCGCCATGCTCTGCACGTTGTCCTCGAAGATGCCGGTGGCCGAGGCGCTGGCCCGGCTGAGCGCCCGCAGGCCGGTCGTCCCGATCACGAGCGCCACGACCGCGGCGACACCGATCGCCACCATGATCTTGATGTTCACGCTGAGATCCGCCCAGAACCGCCTCATACCTGAAGTTTCGGCACCGGAACCGCCCGGCTGAGTGGCGGGGCGG
>KL571323.1:36192-41604 GCA_000715855.1 Actinoplanes liguriensis | reverse complement strand
TATAAGAGACAGCCTCAAAGGTGCACGAATCGGTCAGTGCGCGGGACCGCGCCGGATCCCGGCCACCGCGACGACCGCCCCGAGCAGGCAGAGCACGCCGGAGACCAGGGCCGCGGCGTGCACCCCGTGGAGGAAGGCCGTCCCGGCCCCCTCGATCACCGCGGCGCGAACGTTCTCGGTCATGTCCGCGCTGACCGGGGCGATGCCCATCGCCACCGCGTCCTTCGCGGCGGTCAGGCCCTCGGCGACCGGAGCGGGCACGCCGGCCCCGGTGAGCGAGCTGACCAGGGTGCCGCTCACCCGGCCGCTGATGATCGAGATCAGCACCGACGTGCCGAGCGCGCCGCCGATCTGCAGCATGGTCGCCTGCAGGCCACCGGCCACTCCACCGTCCTGGACCGGGGCGTTGCCGACGATCGCCTCGGACGACGCGGACATCACCATGCCGACGCCCAGGCCGAGCCCGATGAACGACGGCCACATCGCCCAGTAGCCCGAGCTCGGGCCCAGCAGCATCAGCCCGAACGACGCCGCGCCCTGCAGCAGCATGCCGAGCGGCATCGAGAACCGTGGGCCGAATCGGTCAGTCAGCGCGGCGCCGAGCGGCGAGGCGACCACCGAGGCGAGGCTGAGCGGCAGGGTCAGCACGCCGGACCAGACCGGGCTGTAACCGCGGACGTTCTGCAGGTACAGCATGATGTAGAAGATCGACCCGAGCAGCGTGAAGAAGTTGATCGCGGTGATGATCGCGCCGATGGTGAGCGCCGGGCTGCGGAAGAGCCGCATCGGGAGCAGCGGATGTTCCCGCCGGGTCTCGAACCAGCCGAAGGTGATCAGAATCAGAAGGCCGGCGGCCATCGTGAGAAGCGTCCGGGCCGAGCCCCAGCCCCACGCCTCGCCCTTGACCACGGCGAACACCAGGACCAGCAGCCCGATCGCGAGCAGCAGCACACCGGTCACGTCGAACCGGTGCTTCCCCGTCGGGCTCTTGCTCTCCGGCAGCACCAGCGCGCTGACGATGAGCGCGAGCACGCCCACCGGCGCGTTGATGTAGAAGACGTATTCCCAGCCCACGTGCTGGACGAGCAGGCCGCCGACGATCGGGCCGAGCGCGGTCGAGACCGACGAGACCATCGCCCAGATACCGACCGCCATGCCGAACTTCTTCGGCGGGAAGACCGCGCGCAGGATGCCCAGCGTGTTCGGCATCAGCAACGCACCGAACAGGCCCTGCGCCGCGCGGAACACGATGACGCCCTCGATCGACCCGGCCAGGCCGATCGCGACTGACGCGACGGTGAAGCCGGCGACGCCGATCAGGTAGTACCTCCGCCGGCCGAATCGGTCACCGAGCTTGCCGCCCAGGATCAGCGCGGCGGCCAGCGCCAGCAGGTAGGAGTTGGTCACCCACTGCAGCTCGGCGGTGCTGGCGCCCAGGTCACGGCCGATCTCCGGGTTGGCGATCGACACCACGCTGCCGTCCAGCCCGACCATGAACAGGCCGAACGCGACGGCGATCAGACTCAGCCAGGGATTGCCGCGGCGGCCTGCGGCCGACGGCGGCGGCGAATGCGCCGGGGTGGGGACGTCCGCGGCAACGGTCGAGGTCATCTGTGCTCCATCTTCGCTTCGATTGCGGTGGTACGGCCGTGAGCACGCAAGCCCGTGCTCACTCGTCCCGGGGGTGACCGCCGTCGCGGACGTGCCGGGCGATCCGGGTCAGCGCCGGGATCGCGGCGTGCACGGCCGCCCGCTCGTCGTCACCGAGGTCGCCGAGCGCCGCGTCCAGGTAGCCGCTGAACAGCCCCTGCACCTCGTCGGTGCGCTCGCGCGCCACCTCGGTGACGTGCAGGCGCACCACCCGGCGGTCCTTCTGATCCGGCTCGCGGGTCAGCAGGCCGCTCTTGACCATGGCGGTGACCAGGGCGCTCGCGTTGTTCGGCTGCATCTGCAACTCGTCGGCGAGCTCGCGCACGGTCATCCCGGGCGACTGGCGGACCTGCCAGAGCGCGATGATCTGCGCCTCGGGCGGCTTGGGGTGGACGAAATCGCCCTGCAGCCGGCGGTCCAGGCTGCGGTGCAACTGATGGGCCAGGTGCATGAGGGCGATCGCGTCGTCGGTCACGTGACGATTATTAGGTATGAGAGCATACCTATTGCAAGCCGAGGGGAGTCTGGTCACTTCCGCTTACGCGAAGGGCCCCTCCCCGCGTACGGGAAAGGGCCCTTGATCTTTGCTCTTCTCCGGAATCAGCCGATCAGGAGCTGAGCGCGCAGCGCCCGGAGGTCCCTGCCACTCAGGCCCAGGCCGGCGCGGAGGTAGTTGTCGAACGTGCCGTACTTCGCGGTGACCTCGTCGAATCCGGACCGCAGGTACTCCTCGCGGACGTCGAGCACCGCCCGGTAGCCGGGGCGGATCGCGGCCGGGACCTGGGCGAGCGTCGCCGCGTTCGAGGCCGCGAGGTAGTCGTTGCTCAGCAGGTAGTCCGCCAGCACCGTCTCGCGCGGCACGCCCAGCGCGGTCAGGATCGCGGCGCTGGCCCAGCCGGTCCGGTCCTTGCCGGCCGTGCAGTGGTAGAGCACGTTCGCGGCCTTCTCGTCGGCCACCGTCGTGAACAGCGCCCGATAGGACGCGCGACCGGAGTCCGAGGAGACGAACGCCTTCTCGCCGGCCACCATCATCGCGGCGCCACCGGCGTCCGTGGTGAGATCGATCGCGCCCAGGCCGCCACCGGCGTCGCTGGTGCCGATCACGTTCAGGTTGACGTAGGTGACACCGGCGGGCAGCCGGTCCGCGCCGGCGGCAATCTCCGACGGCGTACGGAAATCGATGTCGGTCTTGATCCCGAGGCGCTTGAGCTTCGCCACGTCGGCATCGGTCAGCGTAGCGAGAGAGTTGGAGCGGTAGATGACGCCCATCCTGACCCACTGGCCGTCCGCGGTGCGGTAGCCACCGGCGTCCCGGAAGTTCGGCGCCGAGGCCAGGTGCAGCGAACGGTCCGCCAGGGTCAGCGACCCACCACGATCCGGGACCAGCTCGAACCACCAGCGGTCGGCCGCCCCCAGGTTCCTGACCGTGACGGTGGCCGTCTCGCCGCCCCGGGCCACCGGCTTGCGGTGCTCGATGCGGTCCTGAGCGGTGCCGGCGTAGATCGTCACGTGCCGGGCGCCCGTGGCGGCCCAGGTGATCGTGAACGTGCCGTCGGCGTTCTGGGTCACCGTGGCCGCGGTGAACGGGATCCGGTGCTGACTCTGCTGCTGGTGCTGGCCGGCGGCGTGGTGGCCGGTCGTGTCATGGGCGTACGCGGGGGCGGCGGTCAGGCCGATGCCGAGGGCCGCGGCGCAGGCCACGCAGGTTTTGATCAACTTCACGTGTGCATTGCAGGCGGTGGAACCGTCGGTGAAGCGACGGCTCAGCCATGGCCAAGTAAACAGATATTTACTAGCTGGATCTTTTGTACACCACCTCCGGGGTAATCCGAAGACGCCGCAAAAAAGGGGCAAAAGGGTCCCTGAACGTGCGGGCGGCCGTGCTGAACAGCAACGCCGCCGCCACCATGCCGACGCCGGGCATGCCGATCAACAGGGCGGCCACCGACAGAACCAGACCACCCCACACCATCACGCGCAGGCCGACATCCACGACCGGGATGCCACTCGGGCGCTGACGCGTCCACACCGGCAGAAACGAGCAGGCCAAAGCCAAGCCGACCGCGCCGAGCACGGCCGCGCCCGAAAGGAAGACCTGCGGCCAGTGATAGTGACGGCCCAGCGCATACGCCCCCGACACCACACCGCCGAACCAGACCTTGGCGAGCGCCCAGCGCCCCAGGCGGAACAGCGGATCGTCGACGTCAGCCACGCCTCACTAGCCTAGGGCGTCCTCGAACGCTTTCCGGGTGTTGCCGCCGCGATCCAGAATGGCGAAAACAACACGGTCGAACCGTGGACCACTCGCCAGCGCCTCCGCGAAAACCTCGGCGACCTCCGCCGGGTCGTTGCCGAAAACCCCGCAACCCCAGGCGCCGAGAACCAGCTCGCGGTGCCCGTGCGCGGCCGCGACCCGCAGCACGCGGGCCGCCCGCCGCGCCAGGGCGTCCCTGATCGCCGGCAACGCCCCGGGCTGGTTGCGGGCGATCGCGGACCGGTTCGGCGCGGCCGAGACCAGGAACGACACGGGGTACGGCTCGTCGAGCAGCCGGCCCTTGTCGTCACGGAACACCGGGACCGACGGGGCGTAGATGATCCGGTCGGTGTAGAGCAGCGACGGATCCGCGCGGTGGTAGGCGTAGAAGTCGCCGGCCTTCAGCAGACACGGGTACATGGCGGAGGCCCGGGCCAGGCTCTCCTCCTGCGCCTGAGCGCCGTTACGGAAACCGCCGCCGGGATTCCGCGCCGAGGCGAAGTTGAGGACGGCGGGGTTGCCCCCGATCCGCCGGGCCGCCCAGAGGGTGGACTCCGGGGTGACCTCGATCCGCGGCCTCCACCCCGCAGCGCCCCCGGACAGATCCCTGCCCCGCAGGTCCCGCCCCTCATGCGGCTCAGACCCATCGCCACTTGCCGGGCCCCCAGCCCCACCACCGCCCACGACGTCTCCCGACCCGGGCGCTGCAGGCCCACCGCCCACGCCGCCTCGCAGCCCAGGCGCTGCAGTCCCACCACCGGCCACGCCGCCTCGCAGCCCAGGTGCTCCAGGCCCACCACCGCCCACGACGCCTCCCGCCTCAGGCGGCTCCGGCAGGTCGTCGTCCGGGAGGTAGAGCCGGGTGCCGGCGACCGATTGCGCCACCTCGGCGGCAATGTCGACCCGACCGGCCGGGCCGTCGTAGTAGCCCTGCTCGGCAATGTTGACCGTCTCCTGGGCGATCGCCCGCAGTCTGGCACTCATGGCGGTGATCATCCTGGGCTTCGGTAGGGCGCGCGAACCATATACGCCGCCCTTGTCTCCCCGGCCCTCGCAGGACCATGAAGGCGACGACAAGCGAGCTCGCGCCGATCCGCGTCGACGCGCTCTTGCCCGGCGCCGTCCCCCGCGGCGACGGCGGCAACCGTCTTGCGGGACACCTGGCTCGGTGAGACGCCCAGCCTAGCGCGCCTCCGCCGGCCGATCGGGTTATCCACAGTGGTGCTCTGTCCACAGGCGAACCACGTGATCTTGCGACTTTCTGGAAGAATCAGAAGTGGTGGCTATCCCCCTCTGGGAGGGCGGGCTATGTCGCTGGGCGGCGGGCCATGCGCCTGGTCGGCCGGCTACGTGGGCTGCGCGGCGGGCTTTGCCGGCCAGGCGACGGCCTATTGGGCCGGGCGACGCGGCTGCGCGGCGGGCTATGCGGCTGGGGGCGGCACTGCCGGGCGACGGGCTACGCGGCGCGGGCGACACGACTGGGCGACGGGCTGTGCGGCGCGGGCAAC
>KL571323.1:35809-35926 GCA_000715855.1 Actinoplanes liguriensis | reverse complement strand
GCGACACGACTGGGCGACGGGCTGTGCGGCGCGGGCAACACTGCCGGGCGACGGGCTGTGCGGCGCGGGCAACACTGCCGCTGTCTCTTATACACATCTCTGATGGCGCGAGGGAGG
>KL571323.1:33410-35583 GCA_000715855.1 Actinoplanes liguriensis | reverse complement strand
CCGGGCGACGGGCTGTGCGGCGCGGGCAACACTGCCGGGCAACGGGCTACGCGGCGCGGGCAACACTGCCGGGCAACCAGCGACCCGGCTGGGCAGCAGGCTACGCGGCCGGGCGACACGGCCGGGCAACCGGGCCGCGCGGCAGCTGGAGCAGAGTGGCTGGACCGTGAGTCGCGCTGGACCGGAGGCTCACGGAGGCGGGGCGGCGGCCTGCAACAGCGACTCGGTCAGGGTGGCGAGGCGGCGGGCGGCGGCCGGGTCCAGGGTGGGCAGGTCGAGCGGGAGCTCCCGGCCACGATCGATGGCGGTCAGCTGGGCCGCCGGCGGGTTGTCGATCATGGCGTGGATCGGGTGGATCGAGTCGGCCACCGGGTGGGCGGCTACCCGGGCCAGGACGCGGATCAGGTTGCGGGTGAGGAACGGGAGCCGGGACAGGTTGCCGCTGCGGGTGAAGCCGGGGTGGTAAAGGACGTAGCGCGCTTTCCCGCTGTGGCCGGCGCCGAGCAGGTCGTTGGCGCGGCCGGCCTGGAGCTGCGCGGCGATGGTCGAGTATCCCCTGGTCAACTGTGGATCGTCCCAGTGCACGGCGCCCCGGGTCATGCCGACCCCGGCGACGTTGACGATCACCGGGCGGTCCGCGCGTTCGAGCTGCGGGGCGAGGCCGTGACCGAGCAGGTAGCGGCTCAGGTAGTAGACGGCGAACGTCTCCTCCAGGCCGTCGACGGTCACGGTCCGGTGGCGGGACTGACGGTTGGCGAAGAGGATCAGGGCGTCGACGACCGGCCATCGCGCGGCGACCTCCGCGATCACCCGCCGGTTCTCCGCGATGCTCCGCAGGTCCGCCCGTATGTAGGTGGTTCCCGGCCCGCCGGTTCCCAGCCCGCCGGTTCCCAGCCCGCCGGTTCCCGACCCGCCGGTTCCCGGCCCCTCCGCGCGGCTGCCGATCGCCACGACGGTGTCCCCTCGCTCGGCGCGCTCGACGGCGAGCGCCCGCCCCATGCCGTCACTTCCACCACTGATCACCACGACTGCCATGGCTACGATCGTCCGAGACGAGAGCGCCGCCGGAAAGAAGGCACATCAATGTCCGTGCTCGCCAGCCCGGTCCCCGCGGTGGAGTATGACGGCTGTCCCGTCACCCGCGCGATCCACCGCCTCGGCGAGAAGTGGACGCTGCTGGTGATCACGTTGCTGGGCCGGCGGCCGCATCGCTACAACGAGCTGCACCGCGGCATCGAGGGGATCAGCCAGCGGATCCTCACCCGCACGTTGCGGCTGCTGGAGGCGGACGGGCTGGTCGCGCGGACCGTCCATCCGACCGTTCCGCCGCAGGTGGAATACAGGCTGACCGCGGCCGGCGAGAGCCTGCTCGTGCCGCTGGGCGCTTTGGCGGCCTGGGCGGTCGAGAACTACTGAGAGGTCCCGGGCGCTGCCTCCCCCATACCGAGGCAGCACCCGGGACCCTCTATCAGGGGCCGCCCGGGGGCATCTTCCGGACGACCCCGGCCTTTATCCGGCGAGCCGGAATCGTTCCGCGTGGACCTGCCGCCCGGGCACGCGCAGCCGGCGCAGGCTGTCCAGCACCGCCGACGTCATCGCCTCCGGGCCGCACACGTAGACGTCGCGCGCGGTGATGTCCGGGACCAGCGCCAGCATCCGTTCCGGCGAGAGCGGCTGGTGGTCGCTCCCGGTGCGGCCGGTGAGCAGGTGCAGCCGTGCATGCCGTACGTCCGCAAGGTTTTTCAATTCCCCGAGAAGGACCGCGTCACTCGCGTCGCGCACCCGATAGAGGACGACCACGTGACCGGTCAGGCCGGGATCCTCCAGCAGCGCCCGGATCGGGGTGACGCCGATCCCGCCGGCGACCAGCACCGTCGAGCTGCGGACCCGGTGCGCCGCGGTGAACGCGCCGTAGGGGCCTTCCGCGTAGACCCGGGCGCCGATCGGGACGTCGCGCAGCCCGGCGCTGGTCGCGCCGATGCCTTTCGCGGTGAGCCGCAGCGAGCGGTCGTTCGGCGCGGCGGAGAGCGAGAACGGGTTGACCTGCCACCATCCGCTGTGGCCGGGGAAGCGCCAGAGGAAGAACTGCCCGGCCTGCGCGCCGAGCCGGGGAAGTGAACGGCCGGTGATGTGGACCGAGACGGTGTCGCCGGACTCCTCGACGACGGCGGCG
>KL571323.1:29445-33200 GCA_000715855.1 Actinoplanes liguriensis | reverse complement strand
TGTGTATAAGAGACAGGTGCCGCGCGTTGCGGATCATCGGCACGACCAGGCGGCCGGTGATCAGGGCGAGGATCGCGAACGCCCACAGCCCCCACCAGTAGATCCGGGTGACGATGTTCGCCGTGAACGCGGTGCCCTCGTAGACCTGGTGCAGCACGCCGAGCAGCACGACCACGTAGAGCAGCAGGTGGATCGCGTGCCACGTCTCGTAGGAGAGGCGGCGGCGGGCGACCCGGATCGACAGGACGACGATCACCAGGATCAGAACGGCCGCGATCATGCCGAGCAGGACCGGGGGCTGTTTCGCCAGGTTGACCGTCTCGGCGAGGAACGAGATGCCGTCCAGTCTCGCGAAGCCGAGCAGCACGAATGCCGGGTGGGCGAGCACGAGCCAGAAGATCGCCATGCCGGTCCAGCGGTGCCAGGTGGTGAGGCGGTCCATGCCGAACGCCCGGTCCACGATGCTGAGGCGGGCCACCAGCAGCAGTTGCAGCGCCATCGCGAGCGCCAGGTAGAGGCCGAGCAGGCGTCCGACCGTACCGGCGAAATTCTTTCCCGGGCCTGCGGCGACGAACATGAGCTGGACGGCAACCAGATTGAGGACGATGAAGGCCACGATCGCGGCACGCGCGACGCGGATGGAGCGTCGGAAGGTGAGGACTCGAGGCTGGGTCACGGCGGTCATCCCGGTCTCCTCCCCGGCTGGGAGCTGCTGTCACCGGGGTGTACCGCGCCCGGCCGACACCGGTTCAACGAGATCGCAGCCGGATTCGAACCGGCGTCTACCGCTTTGCAGGCGGTCCCCTCACCACTCGGGCATGCGATCGTGCATACAGCAGCGTGCGGGCGGCAGGATTCGAACCTGCTCAGCGAAAGCACCCGGTTTACAGCCGGGCCCGACTCTCCAGCGTCGGCGCGCCCGCGTGGCGTGTCACCACGCAGTGCCCTCGGCGCGACTCGAACGCGCACCACTGGCGTCCTCAACGCCAGGCCTCTGCCAATTGGGCTACGAGGGCTCCGAAAGATCTCAAAAACAGAAAAGCCGCCTTTCCCGTACGTCGGGAGCGGCGGCGCGAGAGCACGAGCGGCGGTCAGCCGCGCCACCGGTCCGGGGCGAGATAAAGGCTCGTACACAGCATGGTCGTGATCTCCTGATCGCTGGAAGCTGTGCATGAACCTAATCGGCGGGCCCCGGACCGGCAACGCATTTACGCGCGGATGTGGAACGACTTCACGAGTGTCAGCGCGGCCAGCTGCTGCGCGGTGAACGGCACCTCGGCGAGCGCCGGCCGCTCGAAGTTGGACGACCTGTCCTGCGCCACGAAGACCACGGTCCCGTCGGCGTAGCGGTAGGCCGCGGCCTGGTCGAGCCCGGCGGCGCCGGTCGTGGTGGTGACGCCGATCTTCTGGCCG
The DNA here is from genome assembly GCA_000715855.1 of Actinoplanes liguriensis. Taxonomy (GTDB): domain Bacteria; phylum Actinomycetota; class Actinomycetes; order Mycobacteriales; family Micromonosporaceae; genus Actinoplanes; species Actinoplanes liguriensis. The sequence continues at coordinate 31,787 of KL571323.1, read as the reverse complement.
TCGACCTCGACCACCTGGCACTGCCCGCCGATCTCCCAGAACGACCGGGCCAGCGCGCACGGTTCCGCCGGCAGCTGGTTGTCCGGCTCGTGCACCTCGACGTGGATCTGCCCGGCGGCGGACTCCTCGGTGATCGTCACGCTCGCCAGATAGCTCCACTCGGGATTCTCGATCGCCGCCTGGTGCCACTGGTAGTCCATGTCGTCCGGCCCTTTGCCGGTCGGTGTCCCGTAGCGGTCCGGCACCACTTTCAGCACGTCGGCGAGCAGCTTCTTGCCCTTCTGGTAGCGCGGGCCGGTGTCCGCGGTGGCGTCCCCGCTCGCCTCGGCCGGCCACGACGGCTTGGTGTCGTCAGGCGCCGGGACACCGTCGGACGGCATGGCGTGGGCGCTCGGCGGCGCGGTAGTCGCCGGGCCGGCGGCCGGGATGTCCCCGTCGCCGGCCGGGCCGGTGGCCAGGTAGCGCGCCGGGACGATGGTCACCGCGGCCAGCGCGATCACCGCGCCGGTGCAGGTCAGGACGGTACGCCGGCGTGTAGCCCGCCGACCGTAAGAGACAGCCGCGGACGACTCCATCGGCGGTGGCTCGGGGCTCTGCGTCAGCACCGTGCGCAGGGCGTCGCGGAACTCGTTCTCCTCCATGGTGTTCCCCCTCATTCGGCCGGGACGGGCGCGCCGATCACCGCGCGCAACGTGGCCAGCCCCCGGGCGGCCTGGCTCTTGACCGTGCCGGTGGTGGTGCCGAGCACCGCGGCCGTCTCCTCGATGCTGAGGTCCTGCCAGTAGCGCAGCACCAGCACGGCCCGCTGCCGGGGTGGCACCTCGGCGAGCGCCCGCAGCAGCACGAGACGGTCCTCGATCGGGGCGCCGGGCGCGGCCGGGCGATCGATCGTGGTGTCGTGCGGGCGTTCCCGCCGCCACCAGCCCCACCGGCCCTCGTCGATGAAGGTGCGGATCATCACCTGGCGGACGTACGGATCCAGCGACTCCTGCCGCTGCACCTTGCCCCACTTCAGGTAGAGCTTGGTGAACGTGGTCTGCACCAGGTCCTGTGCCCGGTGCCAGTCACCGCAGAGCAGGTAGGCCGTGGCGCGCATGCTTCCCGAACGGGCCGCGAAGTACTCCGCGAACGCCTCGTCACGATCGCTCATGCCCTCCCCCATCGTCATCGGTCGGGGTAAACACGGTTTCACCGGCCGCCGGGGTTGCACGGATCGCCCGACAAGTTCGGCAGTTACTTCGGGGCCTTCAGGTCGTCGAGCGCCTTCTCCGCGCCTCGGTGCAGCGGTACCGGGGTCGTCTTGCGGGCGTTGGCGAGGGTGATCTCCTTGGCCGCCGCGTTGGCCTGCTCCAGCTGGGGCTGACGGTCGAAGAGCGTTCTGGTCAGCACGCACGCCACGTTCGGGTCGAGGTCCTGGCGGACCAGCAGGACGTTCGGGACGACGATGGTCTTCACGTCCGCGGCCTGCTTGTAGGCGGCGGCCGGGACGACGCCCTCCTGGTAGACCTCGTTGATCTGCTGCAGCGCCGGCAGCAGTGGCGTGATGTCGAGGAACTCGACCTGATCCTTCGCGGTCGTCAGCAGGTCGGTGATGCCCGGCGTGGGCAGGCCGCCGGACCAGAACAGCGCGTCGATCGTGCCGTCCTTCATCCCGTCGACGGTCTTGGTCAGGTCGAGTTTCTGCGCGCTGACGTCCTTCGCCGCGTCCAGCCCGGCCGCCTTCAGGACCCGGTTCGCGATCACCTCGGTGCCGGACTTGGGTGAGCCGGTCGACACGCGTTTGCCCTTCATCCCGGCGACGTCCTTGATGCCGGCGGCCTTGCGGACGATCACCTGCGTGTAGTTGGTGTGGATCCGGGCCAGCGCGGCGACCGGCTGCTTCGCGGTGAAGCTGCCGGTGCCGTTGATCGCGTCGGCGGCGATGTCGGCGAGGGAGAACGCCACGTCGTAGGTGCCCGCGACGAGCTGCTGAATGTTCTGCACCGAGGCGCCGGTCTCCGCCGCGGTCGCCTGCACCTTGCCGCCGGACGAGTTGACCTGCTCCGCGAAGGCGTTGCCGAGCGCGAAGTAGACGCCGGTGGCGTTGCCGGTCGCGATGCCGATCCGGGTGTCCTGCCCGACCTGGCAGGTGACGTCGCCGCCGGTGTCGGTGGCGGCGGTGTTCTGCTTGCCGCCGCACGCCCCCGCGGCGAGCGCGAGCACGGAAAGGGTGGTGACGGTCAGGATTCGTCGCATGCAAGTCCTCCGGTCACATTCTCTGCTTTTCCCGTACGGCCGTTGCCGCCCGAGTCGTCGGTCCCGCGACCGCTGCGGCCGCTCTCGTCGCCGTCGCGTCGCCGCGT
>KL571323.1:28152-29225 GCA_000715855.1 Actinoplanes liguriensis | reverse complement strand
CCAGCAGCGCGGACGCCGCCAGCGCGGCCAGTCCGATGCCGACCGCGAGCGGGTCGAGGTAGAGCAGGAAAAGCCCGGCGGCCCCGCCCAGCACCCGGCTCGGCACGCCCGCCCGGCCCACGCCCGGCACCCAGCCGCCCGTCGCCACGGCCAGACCGAGCACCGCCAGCCCGGCCGCCACGCTCGTCCACACGATCCCGCCGACCGGGCCGCGGGCCAGCAGGTACTCCCCGCGGTCGGTGAGCACGAACGCGATCGGGGCGAGGAACGCCGGCAGCGCGTACTTCAACGCCTGCCACATGGTCGGGATGGTCCGCCCGCCGGTGATCGCGCTCGCGCCCACCGCGGCCAGCGCGGTCGGCGGCGTCACCTCGGACAGCACCGAGTAGTAGAAGACGAACATCGCCGCGGCCGGCGCGCCCACGCCGAGCCCGAGCAGCGCCGGCCCGATGATCACCCAGCCGATGATGAAACTGGCGGTGACCGGCACCGCCAGCCCGAGGATCGACAGCGCCACGGCGGCCAGGACCACGGTCAGCGCGAGCACCGCCTGCGGGTTGTCGGTCACCGCCTGCGCGCCGTTGACCAGCAGCGACGCGAGCTGTGCCCCGAGACCGGTCTTCGTGGTGATCGCGGTGATCACGCCGGCCGCGGCGCAGACCGCGACCACCGGCAGGACACCGCGGACGCCGGCGGCGAGAGCGGCGAAAAGACGTACCGGGGTAAGCCGTGCGGTTCTGTCGAGGAAGGACAGGGCGACGGCGAGCAGCGTCGCGTAGACGACCGCCCGGGTGGTGCTCTCGCCGAGCGCCAGCAGCACGACGATCAGGATCAGCGACGAGAAGTGGTACCCGAAACGGCCCAGCAGCCGCCACGCGCTGGTCGCCGGCATGTCGACGGCGCGGACCCCGAACCGGCGCACGTCGATCTCGACCGCCAGCAGGATCCCCAGGTAGTAGAGCAGGGTCGGGATCATCGCCCAGCCGAGCACGGTCAGGTAGGAGACGTCGAGGTACTCCGCGACGATGAACGCGGCCGCGCCCAGCGTCGGCGGGGACAGGATCGCCCCGACG
>KL571323.1:23194-27904 GCA_000715855.1 Actinoplanes liguriensis | reverse complement strand
GAGATGTGTATAAGAGACAGGCGCAGCATCGGCCAGGTCACCGCGCCCACACTCACGGCGGTCGCGGTCCCGGAGCCGGAGACCGTGCCGAGCAGGAATCCGGCGGCGACCGCGGTGCGCCCGGCCGCGCTGCGCGACCTGCGGAACGCAGCCACCGACAGGTCGACGAAGAAGCGGCTCGCCCCGGACAGGTCCAGCACCGCGCCGTAGATCGTGAACAGCACGATGTACGTCGCGGCGACGTCCAGCGGGGTGCCGTAGAACCCGCTCCCGGAGTTGTAGAGCGCGTCGACGATCTGCGCGAAGTCGAGCCCGGAATGCGCGATCGGCCAGTTCTGCGGGAGGAGGCCGCCGTAATAGCCGTACGCCAGAAAGGCGGCGCAGACGATCGGCAGAGCGAGCCCGGTCGTCCGCCGGGCGGCCTCGACGACCAGGAGCAGAAGGACCGCTCCGAAGGCGACGTCGGCGGGTTCGAGCAGGGCCTGCCGATCGAGGAAGGCGTCATAGCCGCCGCCGAACGGATTCACCGGATAAAGGCACGCGATCACTGCGGCCCCACCGAGAATCCAGTCGGTCACGGCAGGCTTCCGGTCGCTCTTGTTTCTTGCCTTGTACGCGATGAAGACCAGCGGAAGCGTCACCGCCAGGAAGATGATCAGGTAGAACTGGCTGCCCTGGGCGAGCGGGCGGAACACCTGCCAGAGCGTCAGGATCCCGGCTCCCGCGGCGACGACCGCCACCCCGGTCCCGACGCGGCCGCCCAGCTCACGGGCCGGCCGCTCCTCGTCGTCGAAGTGAACCGCGACCGGATCATCGACGTGCAGAGATCGATCGTCGCCCATGGACGGACACTACTACGCGGAGGCCCGCCCGCGGTTCCGGATCATCCGGGAGTGGGCGCGGTGAACCCGCAGTACCCGGCGTAGAGGGCCAGCCGCTCCCGGACGTAGCCGGTGGTGGTCTCGACCTCGCGGGCCGCCACCGCGATCCAGTCGTCGGTGATGTCCGCGTCGGTGAGCAGGCGGCGGCCGTCGAGCCCAGGCGTCAGGATCACCACATCCCGCCAGTCCGGCACGACCCCGGCGAGGCCGGGGTCCAGCACGCTCCCGGTCGCGTCCTGCCGACTATTCGTCAGCAACGGAATCAGACGCGTTACCCGACCCGCGATGTCAGCAAGCGGCGCACCGAGGCGGGCAGCGACTCGCACCACATGAAGCGCGTCCCACCGATAATCGTCTCCATAGTCGTATTTCAAAACAGACAGCACATCCAGCTCGTCCGGAACGAAATCAAACTGCCGGAGTTGCTCGGCAGTCAATTCGGCAGACTTGTAAATCCGGAGGAACGCTCGATGATCCTCGATAATTCGAGAAAGCGTCCGGCGTTGCCTGCCCGCAAGACATACGATCACCAATCCGGCCTGACTGGGCCCGCTCGACATCAGCGGCAAAGGGATTTCATCCCTGAGGTCTCCCCAGTCAAATTCCTCAGCGCCAAGGCTCACCGACTTGCCAATGCGCTCCACCCGCTCCAACGTCCTGCTGATCGTTTCGTCGTTGCGCCGGGATATCTGTAGAACCGCACTGGCGCTCAGCACTCCGAGTCGCAGACCGTCCGACCCGGAGACGCCTTCGGCGAGAATCGCCCGATCGCGATTGTCCCAACCCGCCGAATCAGCCACAGAAGTGTCATCATCAATCGGCACTACGACTTCGCCATTCACCGGCACGTGCCAGAGTCGCGCCACCTCGAGGACCCGCACGAACGAGATGCGCTTCCTCCTGGCCAGCAACCTCATGTCCCGCCAGGTGGTCCCCAAGCCATTCCACACGATCATTCCCGAGAGCAGGCCGGCCTCGTCACGGGTAGGCCTACGGTCCGGTAGGTCACCGGCACGATCCGGTAGGCAGACCTCCACCATCACTCGATAGGGCTCCAGATGGCCGAGCACCTCAGCGGGTGACAGCCCGGATTGCGCACACAGCCACGGAAGGAGAGCCGGCCGCTCGACACCGCGCCAGGGCCCGGCGTCATCGTCGTCGTCCTCCGGGCCGAACCGGTGCTGAAAACGGTTGACCGCGCGGAGGGCCGGGAGAGCCTCTGCCGGAGCTGGGTCCGCCGGCATCCGGGCGATGTCTGCCGGCAGACGGAAACCGAGGGCCGAGGCGTAGGGCGCGATGCCGGCCGCGAACTCGGCCGGCGCTCCCCGACCCGCCGTGACGGCGATCAGGAAATCCAGGGGCGTCAGGTCATCGGCCAGCCAGCCACCCGGGCCAGGACCGGGAGCCGCGTTCTGGGACAGCCGCGCCACCAGGTCGTCATCGCCGTCCCAGACCGCCTCGGCGAGGCCCCACAGCAGGTCCGCCGGCTTGCCGAGCGCTCGCAGCAGCGGCAGAGTCGCGGCCGCCCGACCACCGATGCCGAGCAGAACGTCCAGCCAGTCCGCCGGCTCCGGCTCGAAGTCGTTGTCATAGATGTTCAGCATCGCCAGAGCAGCCGCATCATCCGGGCCGCAGATGTAGGCGGCCTCGGGCGCGAGATCGATAGGCTCGCTGTCCTGGAGCCGGAGAATTGCGTTGGCCCTTTCGATCCACCCCGCCAACGGCGTCCCGGTGCGGTGCGAAAGCTCGGCGAGGACGACGCAGGTACGGCGGTCGTCGCCGATCGCCCGCAGGACTTGGAAGTCACCGGCATCCGCGACCCGCGCCCAGTTGTCATTGTTCACCGGCGGGGGGACTGCGCCGTGAATGACGAAGCGCCGAGTCCGGTGCAGCAGATCGGCTACGTCCACCTGAGCGTCACGACTGTTTATGAACATCGCGTGCAGGTCGTCGAAATAATGCTCGGAAGACAATGGCCGCAGCATCGCCGAGACGTCGATCGGCTCGAACGGCGGATGCCCGTCTGAGCTGAAAACACTGAAGTACACAAATCCAGAATGCGGCAATAAACCTGCCGTCAGGAAGTTGCTCTCAAGAACGCCTCTATTTGATTTCCACGCCGATTCACGCGAGTCCCACTTGAATCGCTCCGACGCCTCTATCGTCACACTGGACATCTCGAATATGGTGGCGCTGCCATAATCTACGATGTCATCATCGGCGCCCGGCTCGCATTCCCCCTCGGTATCGGTCGGCCATATGCCGAGCGTGGCGAGGCGGGCGGAACGGCTGTCCTGCGGGCCCATCCGGGTCAGGTGGCCGCGGCGGTCGATCGCGTACATCAGCTCCTGAGCGATCTTCGGCTCGGTCCGGGCGAACGCCTGCATCCAGGTGAAGGTGACGTGCTGCCGGGCCGCCAGTTCCTCGACACCCGCCATCAACTGCTCCCGGACCCATTCACGGTCCCATTCCTCGACTGTGTTGCGGTCGATCGAGAGGGCCAGGGTCGCGCTGCGCTCGCCGGTCAGGTTCACCACGTACCCGAAGGCCTTGAGGTTGGTGGCGATGCCGTCGGACAGGACCATGCCGGCGCCGCCCACCCAGGTGATGCCACCCACGGGAACCGACCACTTGTAGGTCTCCGGCAGGCAGACCTCGCCGGCCGGCCGGCGCAGCACCCGGCCGGCGTCGCGGGCCTCGACGTCGACCTCCGAATACCAGAGCAGCTCACGCAGGCGGTCCACACAGGAGACCGGCTGGTCGGGGGCGGACCGGAGGTAGAGCCGGACCCGGGTGCCGCCTTCCGGGCCGAGTCCCTCGGGGTGTTCCGCCGTCGTGATCCGGAACAGGCTGCCGCTGCTGGCGATCCGGACGTGGACGGTCTCGCGGGGCGTGTTGGTGCGCCGGTCGACCCGGGCGGTCTCGATGAAGATCTCGTCGGCGAGCATGAAGTAGCTGAAGACGCCGATGCCGAAGCGGGAGTTGGGCCAGAGCCGCAGACTCTCGTCCTTCTGCAGCCACTCGGCCTGTTCCCAGAGGAAGTCCGTGGAGTTGACGAAGCGGCGGCCGGCCTTGGAGAACACGTTCTCCAGCTCGGTGCGTCCCATGCCGACGCCGTTGTCGACGCACTCGATGTACTCCCGGCCCGCCTCGTCGAAGCCCTGCGCGAAGCTGATCCGCCCCCGGTACGGAAATCCCTGGTAGCGGGTGCGCAGATCGCGGTAACGGCAGGCGTCGAGGGCGTTCTGGTACAGCTCGCGGATCGCCAGCGACGGGTCGCCGTACAACCGGACGCCCATCAACAGGTCACGGATCTCGCGGTGGTCCAGGCGGAACTGGAGCAGCGGCGTCTCGTAGTAGTCGCGGCCGGTCGTCCGGTCGTTCTCGGACTGCAGTTTGGCGGTGCTGACCGTGGCCCCTGTCTCTTAGACCTCCTGCAACGCCTGGTGGATGGCGGGGTGGACGCAGCGCGCCTCGACGGTCAGGGTCTTGCGGTCCTCGTCGACGGACCAGCTCGCCTCGGTGACGGCGAGGCGCAGGGTCGCCGGGTCCAGCGGGTCGTGAATGCCGATGTGGTCGACCACCACCTCGCCCAGCAGGCGCAGGTCGAAGGCGAGCGTGCCGGCGACGCTCAGCACGGTGGCGAGAACCCGGCCACGGAGCCGGCTCGTCCCGTACCGCGAGGTCCTCCCGATCGCGGCGGCCTGGGACCGGTCGCCCTGGGACTGTCCGTTGAGGAAGACCGTCAGGTCCTCGGCGCCGACGGCGAGCATCGACGCCATCCCGCGGAGCGCCGCGGCCAGTTCCCCCTGGAAGCCGCTGCGCGGCT
>KL571323.1:22062-22903 GCA_000715855.1 Actinoplanes liguriensis | reverse complement strand
GCCTGCTCGCCCCGCCACAGCCCGACCTGGCGCAGGACGCAGCGGTGGGCGAGCCAGTCGGCCAGCGCGTGGTGGTCGACCGGGTGCTGTTCGAGGGCCTTGGCCTTCTGCCAGACACGGGAGTGCGCGGAGTGCACCGCCTCCAGCTCGCGCCGCAGCGGGTGGCCGCTCAGGTTGGGGGTCAGGTCACGCCGCCCGTGCGGGCTCAGCGCGCCGATGCCGGCGATGTGGGTGGCCTCGGCGATCAGCGGCGCGGTGATCAGCGCGAGCGCCTCGGCCGCGGAGAGCTCGGCGTCCGCCGGGATCAGCAGGGCCAGCGCGTCGACGCACCGCCGGTAGTGGTCGGCGTCGCGCCACGGGTCGTCGCTCAGCTCGGCGCGGTTGGCGTTCCAGTCGCTCCAGACGGTGGCCGCGATCTCCCCGGCGAGCTCCCGCTCGGCGGTGGTGTCGGCGCGGACCCGGTCCCAGAGCGCGGACCGGGTGATCGCGGCCTGCCACTGGTCGGCGCCGCCGGCGCAGATCACCGTGTTCCGCAGGTCGCCGACGCCGGTCTCGCCGATCAGGATCGGGCGCTGGACGCGTCCGCGTTTGTATCGGTCGACCAGGACGCCGAGCTCGTCCTCGACGCCGCGGAACACCTCGTCCAGGGTTTTCGCGGGATGTTCCCGGGCCAACACCGTCACCAGCGCGCTGGTGAACAGGCTCATCCGGAGCTTGGGGCTGAAGTAGCAGTACTGCTGGGCGTCGCAGCCGAAGATGGTGCTGACCCGGGTCTTGTGCTCCGGGGTGAACGCGCCGCGCCCGAAGTCCGGGGTGGCGCGCAGGCCGAGCCCCTTGCCCC
>KL571323.1:18694-21764 GCA_000715855.1 Actinoplanes liguriensis | reverse complement strand
GTGTATAAGAGACAGGGTCGGCGTAGGCGTCGGCCACCGACTGGGCGTCGCCCGGGACCAGGTAGTCGGCGCCCTGGTGGGCGACGCCGTGACCGCTGAAGTACAGGAACAGGACACCGCCGGGCGGCGCGTTCCGGAAGGCGTCGCGCAGCTGGCGGGAGATCGCGGCCGCGGTGACCACCGTGGTGTCGTCGGCGGGAAAGACCCGGACGGCGCCCTCGTAGCCGGACGACTCCAGAGCCATGCTGAGCTGGCCGAGATCATTGCGGACGGTGGAGATGTCGGGGAAGTCCTCCGACTCGTAATGCGGAACGCCGATCAGCAGCGCGCTGAATCCGGTCACGACTGTCGCCTCTGGAGCCGGGCCCCTAGCATGGCGCAAAGCTATCATCACGTAGAGGAGTGGCATGACCGTTCCGTACCGCGAAGAGACGCTGCCAGGCTGGTCCGATGCGGTGGCCGAGAGCTGGGGTCTCGAGGAGACAGCGGACGGCATCCGGATCTTCGGGGACTGTCCGACCTGCCGGCATCCGAGTGAGACGCGGGTGGAGAAGGCGACTGTCGCGCTGCCCGGCAAGGCCCCGCTCGACCCCGCCGACCCGGTTCCGGTGCTGATCGTCTGTGACTGCACGGCGGAGCACGAGGGGCGCCCGGCAGGCAAGAGCGGGTGCGGGCGGGCGGCGTACCTCGAGGTGACCGCGTGAGGCTGCGGGCGGTTCAGGGCACGGTGAGTGCGGAGGATCGGGAGTGGCAGGCGCGCGCCCGGCGGCTGACGCTCGACTCGCTCTACGACGTGCGGGCGGTGGCCGCGCGCTGGGCGGCGACGGTCGGGTCGCTGACCGGGCTGCTCGGCCTGGTCGCGCTGGTGGCCGGGCCGCGGAGTGTGGATCAGCTGCCGGTCGGGTGGCGGGTGGTGGCCGGGGTCTGTGTGCTGGTGGCGATCGGCTGTGCGGGGTACGCGACCTGGTGTGCGGCCGAGGCGGCGCAGGGCAGCATCGGGACGGCGCTCACCACGTACGCGCAAGTTCGTGATCTTTTCCGGGATCAGGAGCGCCGGGCGACGGTGCTGCTGGGCCGCTCGAAGGTTTTCGTGGTGGCCGCCATGGCGGCTCTCGTGGTGGCGGTCGCGCTGACGTGGTTCGTGCCGAAGGCCGGGCAGACCGAGTATCTGGTGGTGCGGCACGGTGAGCAGCAGGTGTCCTGCATTCCGCTGAAGGACGGGATCGCGCTGTCCCTGGCGATCGACGCGCAATCCACGGTGACCGTTGCCAGGAACTGCCCGCGGTGACAAGTGCCCTGGCAGGAGGGGGTATCAGCCGATAGGACAGGTTTCAAACATTTCCCGGGCAAGAGAATTCCGGTCCGCGATACTCGACGAGGACGTCCGGTATCGCATGGTTAATCCGTAATTGTCATACCTATTCAACGGGGAATGTGGAGAAAGACATGAATATCCTGCGCACTGCGACCGCTGCCCTGCTGGCCACCGCTGGGCTCGGCGCCGGACTGCCGGGCATCGCCCAGGCCTCGGCCGGGGACTACAGCGTCCGGATCACCGTCGTGAACGACAGCAGCCACGACTTCAGCCGCTCGCGCTACCGGGTGACCGAGGGCGGCTGGGCCGTCCGGCCGTTCGCCAACATCTCAGCTCACGACTCCGACTGGTTCCAGACCGAGTCGGACGACGACGGCGGCACCGCGGGCAACATCACGTTCCGTACATCCGACGGCGGCCAGTTCACCATCACCTGGTTGAACCCGGTCGGCGCGCCGAACGAGTTCTCGTGCGACCCGTCGTCGCGGCTCAGCTGCGACACGGACATCTCCGACAACGGCATGAACGCCGAGGTTACGTTCACCATCGGCTGACCGCCGGCGGGACAGCCCGGCCGGGTCCACGGACCCGGCCGGGACACCGTCAGCAGGAGCGCAGCCGGTCGGCGATCCGCTCCGGGGTGGTGTCGCTGATCCAGGACGCCATCGCGGACTCGACGCCGGCCAGGTACTTCAGCTTGCCGGGGGCGCGCAGGACGCTGAACACCTGAAGGTGCAGGCGGAACAGGTCACGGCCCGCGCGGACCGGGGCCTGGTGCACGCCGGCGATGTAGGGCAGCGGCTCCGGCCCCGGGAAGTAGCGGTCGAGCCGGCCGAGCACGTCCAGGTAGATCCGGGCCAGGTCGTCACGCTCGGCATCGGTCAGGGCCGGCAGGTCCGGGACGTCGCGGTGCGGGGCCAGGTGCACCTCGACCGGCCAGCGCGCGGCGGCCGGGACGTAGGCGGTCCAATGCCGTGAGGTCGCCACGATCCGCGTGCCGGCCCGGTGTTCCGCGTCGAGGATCTCCCGGAACAGGTTCTTGCCCGTCCTGGTCGCGAAATCGGAGGCCATCGACAGCATCCGGGCGGCCTTCGGCGGCACGAACGGGAACGCGTAGATCTGCCCGTGCGGGTGGGGCAGGGTCACCCCGATCTCCTTGCCACGGTTCTCGAACACGAAGACGTGCTCGACGCCGGGCTGCCTGCCCAACTCGGCCGTGCGGTCGGCCCAGGCCTCGATCACGGTCCGCGCGCGGTGCGCGGTGAGACTGCCGAACGACCCCTGCGGGGCCGAGGAGAAACACACCACCTCGGTACGGCCGTTGGCGGGCTGTGTCGGCCAGAGCGGATCGCCGTCGACGAAGCCCGGCTCTCCCCCGTTGCGCGGGGAGAGCGCCGGGAAGCGGTTCTCGAACACCACCACGTCGTAGCCGGCCTCGGCGATCTCGGTGGGGAAACCGCCCGGGGCCGTCGGTGCGAGCGGGTCCTGGTCGGCCGGCGGCATGAACGTGCGGTCGTTGCGGTGCGACGCCATGGTGATCCACTCGCCGGTCAGCGGGTCGTAGCGGACCTGCGCCCCGCCCTTGAGCACCTCCTCGGCGCTCGGCAGCGGGCGGGTGTCCTCGGCCTGCCGGGTCGCGGCGCCGGAGACGTACGGCTCGGAGTCGTCGAAGTAGATGATCTCCCGCCCGTCCGCCATCCGCCGGGACGTCCGCCGCACCCGGTGCACGTGCTCCGGCTCCTGTCTCTTATACAC
>KL571323.1:12119-18473 GCA_000715855.1 Actinoplanes liguriensis | reverse complement strand
CAGGTGCAGGGTGACCTCGGCGCCGGGACGGAACCCGGCGTCGACCAGGCTGACCTGCCAGCGGGAGCCGTCCCAGAACCGGTCGGTGGCGGTGACGCCGTCGATGCGCAGCTCACCGGCGTCACCGGCCCAGTCGATGCGCAGCAGGGCGTCGTGGTCCGGGTCGGCGGCCCACTCCGGCAGCTCCAGGCGCCACACCGCGGCGTGCTCGTCGAACGCCTCCCGGCCGGGGGCGGACGCGCGGCCGTCGTGCTTGCCGTACTCGGCGGGGACGGCGGTGGCGGCGCGCAGCTCGACGACCGGGACGTCGACGGTCAGCGGGACGTGGACGGGGGCGACCGGCAGGTCGGTGAACGTGCCGGCGGCCGGGTCGTAGACACGTACCGCGGGCGTCGAAGCGGCCTTGACCACGACGCGACCGGAAGCGTCCCATTGCAGCTCGTCGTCGCTGAGCAGGACCCGGCGGCCGCCCTCCTCGCAGACCCAGACCGACCCGGCGGTCTCCGCCGGGAGGACGAGCACGTCCAGCTTGCCGTCCCCGGTCTCCAGGCGGATCGGCTCGAAGCCGGGGACGACCGCCCGCGGCTCCTGATCAGAAACGGCCAGCTCCGGCTCGATGCCGGCCTCGGCGAGCAGCACCAGCGTGGGGACCGCGCCGGGCAGCAGGGTGAGCGCGGACGCGGTGGCCCAGGCGAGGCGAACGCCGCCGGCGGTCAGGTTGACCGGCCAGCGGGCCAGCGTGCCGGCCGGGACGTCCACCGGGCGGGACGGGAACTCCAGCACCTGGCCGTCGAGGTCGAGCCGGAAGCGGGCGCCGCGGTACGTGTCGAGCGGGACGTGCGGCTGGTGCCACGCGACGAAGACGAAACCGCTGGTCCCGTCGCTGCGCAGGGCCCATCGCAACGTTTCACTGTCCTCGACGCCGTTGGGCCGTACGTCGGGAAGGCTCGACGGCATCTCGGCGAGCCGCCCGCCGAAAGCGGACAGGAACGCGTGCTGGCGGCGCAGCTCGGCGTGGCTCTCGGCGAGCGCGCCGGCCTCCCCGATCGGGGCGTGGAAGTCGTAACCCAGGCGCGGCAGGTCGTTCGGGTACCCGGTCGCGTGCGACTCCTGCATGTCGCCGCGGGGGTTGGTGCCGCCGGTGTACATGTAGTAGCCCTGCCAGGCGGACCCGTTGCCGATCTTGCAGTGCGCGATGGTGGCGACATCGAGCGCGGAGGGCCGCGGCCGGCGGTGGTACGCGGTGGCCATCCCGCCGGCGAGCTCGCAGGTCGCGGCCGGGAACTCGTCGGACGGCGTGCGCGGGCCACCCTTCTCGGCCGCCTCGATGTTCTGCGCGCGCCGCACGTCGGCGCCGATGCCCGGGTCGTCCCAGACGTGCGAGAAGAAGTAGTGGTCGCGGAAGTTCGGCGCCCAGGGCGCGTCCGAGTCGACCCAGAAGCCGTCGCCGTAACCGCCGTACAGCGGGAGGACCTCCTCCTCGGGCAGCTCGGCGCTGTCCCAGGCGGTGGCGGTCCAGATCGGCGCGTGCATGCCGGCCTCGCGGGCCATGCGCTTGAGCGTGCGCAGGTGCTCCGGCTGGGTGTAGAGCTCGTTCTCGATCTGGATGCCGAGCACCCGGTCGAACCGGTCACCGACCGCGGCGCCGAGGGCGGCGAACCACTCCTCGACCATCCGCAGGTAGCCCGGGTCGTCGGTACGGTGCCGGACCGGGGCCTGCCGCACCCAGTCGGGGAAGCCACCGTTGCGGCTTTCGGCGTGCACCCAGGGGCCGATCCGCAGCACGATGTCCAGGCCCGTGTCGACGACCAGGTCGACGAACGCCCCGACGTCCAGGTTGTCGTCGAAACGGTAGTCACCCTGCTCAGGCGAGTGGTGCAGCCAGAAGACGTAGCTGGCCACGACGGTGACGCCGCCGGCCTTCATCTGTCGCAGGCGCTCCGCCCAGCGGTGCCGTGGGACGCGGCTGTAGTGCATCTCCCCGGAGACCGGGATGACCGGTGTGCCGTTGCGGGTCAGATACCGGTTGGTCAGCGACAGACCCGGCCGGACGTCCTCGTCGTTGCTCATCCGCGGCCGTCGCAGGGGTGTCACCCAGGGCTGGTGGCGCGCGGAGAGTGGCTCCGTCTGATCGGGCACGAGAACCCTCTTTCCGTTAGGACTGTAACCGGTCACAGCCCGGTAGGTCGGAACGATACACAGGATCAAGTGCTTGAAGGCAAGGGCTTGACACACGCTCGTAACAGCAGCACTGTAACCGGTCACAGGCATCGACCGCGGCCCTCACCCGGTGTGCCTATCAAGGAGGATCAATGTCGAAAAAGATCGCCCCTGTGCTGGCGTCCCTTACCGCAGCGGCTCTGTTCTTGACCACCGCGTGCAGCAGCTCCGACGATTCCCCGGACAGCGGCAGCACCGCCGGCAACGAGAAGGTCGCCCTGACCTACTGGAGCTGGGCGCCGAACATGGACAAGGTCGTCGAGGGCTGGAACTCGACCCACCCGAACATCCAGGTCACCGTCAACAAGCAGGACGGCGGCGACCCGGCCGTCACCAAGCTGCTCACCGCGATCAAGGCCGGCAGCGGCGCGCCCGACGTGATGCAGGCCGAGTACCAGAAGATCCCCACCCTGGTCTCCGCCGACGCGCTCGCCGACATCTCCAAGGAGGCCGGCTCGCTCAAGGACAAGTTCCCGGCCGCCGCCTGGAACAGCGTCACCCTCGGCGGCGACACCGTCTACGGCGTCCCGCAGGACTCCGGCCCGCTGATGTTCTTCTACCGCTCGGACGTCTTCGAGAAGAACGGCCTGCAGGCGCCGAAGACCTGGGACGACTACGCGGCCGCCGCCGAGAAGATCCACAAGGCGAACGCCAAGCAGTACCTGGGCACCTTCTCGGCCAGTGACGCGGGCCTGTTCGCCGGGCTCGCGCAGCAGGCCGGCGCCTCCTGGTGGGGCGTGAACGGCGACTCCTGGACCGTCAACATCAACGACGCCGCGACCCAGAAGGTCGCCGCGTACTGGGGTGGCCTCGTCGAGAAGGGGACCATCGACAACAAGCCGATGTACACCCCGGAGTGGAACGCCGCGCTCAACGACGGCTCGCAGGTCGGCTGGGTCTCCGCGGTCTGGGCGCCGGGCGTGCTCGAGGGCAGCGCCAAGGACACCAAGGGCAAGTGGAAGGCCGCCCCGATGCCGCAGTGGGACACCGCGGCCCCGGCGACCGGCAACTGGGGCGGCTCGGCGACCAGCGTGACGTCGCAGAGCAAGCACCCGAAGGAGGCCGCCGAGTTCATCACGTGGATGAACAGCGACCCGGCCGCGCTCAAGCTGCTCGCCGGCACGGCCAACGTCTACCCCGCCGCGAACGACGCGACCAGCGCGCTGACCACGCCGCCGGCGTTCTTCTCGGACCAGAGCGACTTCTACAGCATCGCCGCCGAGGCCGGGAAGCAGACCAAGCCCTTCACGTACGGCCCGAACGTCAACGTCGCGTACAGCGCGTTCAACGACGCGTTCGGCAAGGCCGCCGAGTCGAAGAAGGCGGCCGCCTTCACGGAGTCGCTCGCGACGATCCAGAAGGCCACCGTGGACGACATGAAGAACAGCGGATTCACCGTCGCCGGATGACCCGGTACCGGGTGGGGCGTCATGCCGCCCCACCCGGTCCTCCCAGAAAGGGTTTCGGCGATGGCGCTGACCACCACTCTTCCCCGTTCCACCACGGCCTCGGTTGCCGCGAGGCCCGCCAGGAAAGGGCGCGGCGGCGTCCCGTACGCCTTCCTCGCCCCCGGCCTGCTGCTGTTCACCCTCTTCCTGGCCGCCCCGATCGTCTACGCCGGCTACCTGAGCCTGCGCAAGGTGAAGGTCAGCGGCCTCGGGCTGGGCTCGAAGTCCCGCACCGAGGTGTGGGCCGGGCTGAGCAACTACAGCCGGTCGATGACCGACCCGGACTGGCTGCCCAGCGTCTACCGGATCATCGGGTACGGCCTGATCGTCGTCCCCGTCATGCTCGGCCTGGCGCTGCTGATGGCCCTGCTGCTGGACGCGAACCGCACCCGGCCGGCGCTGAGCAGCTTCGCCCGGATCGCCATCTTCCTGCCGTACGCGGTGCCGGCCGTGGTCGCCTCGCTGCTCTGGGGCTTCCTCTACCTGCCCCGGGTCAGCCCGTTCGTCTACGCCCTGGACAAGTTCGGGATCACCGCGCCCGAGCTGCTCTCCTCCTCGTGGGTGCTGTACGCGGTCGCCAACGTCGCGATCTGGGGCGGCACCGGCTTCAACATGATCGTCATCTACACCGCGCTGAAGTCCGTGCCGACCAGCCTGTACGAGTCGGCCCGCATCGACGGCGCGTCCGAGCTGGCGATCGCCTGGCGCATCAAGATCCCGATCGTGATGCCGTCGCTGGTGATGACGTTCGTCTTCTCACTGATCGCGACGCTGCAGGTGTTCGCCGAGCCGATCACGCTCAAGCCGCTGAGCAACACGATCTCGTTCACGTGGACCCCGCTGATGAAGGTCTACCGCGACGCGTTCGTGCGCAACGACATCTACTCCGCGGCCGCCACCTCGGTGGTCATCGCGGTCGCGACGTTCATCCTGTCCTTCGGCTTCCTCAAGCTCGTCGGCCGTCGCGCGTTCACCCAGGAGGACTGACGGATGACGACGATTCCGGTTGTTGTCAAGAAGCGCAGGACCAGCACGACCGCCACCATGCTGCTGCTCCTCGGGGCGGCGTACTGCCTGCTCCCGGTGATCTGGGTGGTGATCGCGTCGAGCAAGAGCGCCGGCGAGCTGTTCTCCACGTTCACGCTCACGCCGAGCACCCACCTGTTCGACAACCTGGCCGACCTCAGCGGTTACCGGGACGGCCTGTACTGGCGGTGGATGCTCAACACCGCGCTGTACGCCGGCGTCGGCGCGAGCGTCTCCACGCTGGTCTCGGCGATGAGCGGGTACGCGCTGGCGAAGTTCGACTTCCCGGGCAAGGGCTTCGTCTTCAACGTGATCCTGGCCGGCGTCCTGGTGCCGGGCGTCATCCTGGCCATCCCGCAGTACCTGCTGCTGGCGAAGATCGGTCTGACCAACACCTACTGGGCGGTGCTGCTGCCGAGCTTCATCAGCCCGTACGGCATCTACCTGGCCCGGATCTTCGCCGCCGCGGCGGTGCCGACGGAGATCCTGGAGGCGTCCCGGATCGACGGGGCCGGCGACTGGCGCACGTTCGCCCGGGTGGTCATGCCGATGATGCGCACCGGCCTCGTGACCGTCTTCCTGTTCCAGTTCGTGGCGATCTGGAACAACTTCATGCTGCCGTACATCATGCTCGGCAACGACAAGCTCTACCCGCTGACCGTGGGGCTGAACGGCCTGCTCAACCAGGGAGCCAACCAGCCCTCGATGTACACCGCGGTGGTGACCGGCGCTCTCGTGTCGATCGTCCCGCTGGTCGCCCTGTTCCTCACGCTGCAGAGGTACTGGCAGGTCGACCTGGCCGCCGGTGGCGTGAAGGCGTAAAGACTATGATCCCGAACGTGTCGCGCAAACGCCCAACGATCCGCGACGTCGCTCGCGAGGCCGGGGTGTCGTACGCAACCGTCTCGCGGGTCCTCAACGGGCGTGACTGGGTCAGCCCGGAGGCCGTGCGCTCGGTCCGGGACGCCATCTCCCGGACCGGCTACACGACGAACCAGCACGCCCGGTCCCTGGCGACCGGACGCTCCGGGTCGATCGCCTTCCTGCTGACCGAGCCGCAGCACCTGCTCTTCGAGGACCCGAACTTCTCGGTGCTGCTGCGCGGCGTGGCCCAGGCGCTCTCCGACCGGGAGCTGACCCTGATCCTGATGATCGCCTCCACGCCCGAGGAACGCAGCCGGACGATCGCGTTCCTCAACGGCGGTCACGTCGACGGCGTGCTGCTGGTCTCCCCGCACTCCGGGGACCCGCTGCTCAAGCAGCTCGTCACCGCCCAGGTGCCGATCGTGGCCTGCGGCCGGGTCCTCGGCCTGGAGGACGTGATGAGCTCGGTCTCCGCCGACGACCGGGCCGGGGCGCGCTCCGCCACCGAACACCTGATCGCCGCCGGCCGCCGCCGGATCGCGACGATCACCGGGCCGCTGGACACCTCCGGCGGCGTGGACCGGCTGGCCGGGTACACCGATGCGCTGATGGCGCACGGCCTGCCGATCGACCAGGACCTCATCGTGCACGGCGACTGGCGCCGGGAGAACGGCGCCTCCGGGATGCGTACGCTGCTGGAACGCGCCCCGGACGTGGACGCGGTGTTCGCCGCGTCGGACGCGATCGCCGCGGCCACCCTGCCGGTGCTCCGCGACGCCGGGCGCACGGTGCCCGG
>KL571323.1:10139-11941 GCA_000715855.1 Actinoplanes liguriensis | reverse complement strand
GATGTGTATAAGAGACAGACGTGATCAACGGCCGTACGCCTCTCTCCGTCACCGTGCCCACCAGCCTCGTCCTGCGAAGCTCGTCGCCCGCCTGATCTTTACCGGGCCCCTCCGGGGGCCGATCTTGGTCACCCCCTCACACCAGGATCGGCCCTCGCATCCCAGTGCGTCCCTTTTGTCCACAAAGGAGCGACAATGAAATTAGCCGCATTGATGGCCGCCGGGCTCCTCCTGGTGCCGGCCACGCCCGCTTTCGCGCATGAGAAAGGGCTCACCATGCGCGGCGCCGACGTGTCCACCCTCCCCCGCGCGCAGGACCTCGGCGCCGTCTACCGCGATGCCAAGGGCCACCGCGCCGACCCCTACGAGCTGCTGAAGAAGGCCGGCGTCAACTACGTCCGGCTGCGCATCTGGAACAACCCGACCAGCGGCTACAACAACAAGGCGGAGGTGGTGGCGCAGGCTCGCGAGGCTCGTGAGCACGGCCTCAAGGTGCTTGTCGACTTCCACTACTCGGACACGTGGGCCGACCCGGGCAAGCAGTTCATCCCCGCCGCCTGGGCCGGGCACGATCTCGCCCAGCTGCAGAAGGACGTCTACGACTACACGTACGACGTCTGCAAGGCCACGCGGCCGGACAGCGTGCAGATCGGCAACGAGATCAACACCGGAATGTTGTGGCCGGTGGGTCAAGTGAACAACAGCGACTTCGCCCCGCTGGCAAGCCTGCTGAAATCCGGATACAACGCGGCGAAGGCCTGCTCGCCCCGCACCCAGGTCATGATCCACACCGCGGACGCCGGGAGCATCGGCGCCGCCCACTGGTTCTACGACGGCATCGCCGCGCAGGGCGTCAAGTGGGACATCACCGCGCTCTCCTACTACTGCATGTGGCACGGCGACCTGACGAACCTGGCGTCCGTCCTCACCGACGTCCAGACCCGTTACGGCAAGCCGGCCGTGATCGCGGAGACCGCGTACCCGTACACCACCGAGAACTACGACCACCTCGAGAACATCATCACCTCGGCCGCGCCGTGCGACGGGATCCCCGCATCGCAGCAGGGCCAGGCCACCGAGTTCTCGCAGGTACAGGATGTCGCCCGGGCATCCGGGGCGCTCGGCGTCTTCTACTGGGAGCCCACCTGGACCGCGATCGACGGGAACGGGTGGGACACCGAGGACATCGAGAGCTCCGGCAACGCCTGGGAGAACATGGCGACGTTCGACGACCGCGGGCGGATCAACCCGTACATCGTCTGGCGTCGCTGATTTTCCGGCACGTTCCTATCCCCGAAGGAGCGAGATGCGCAAATCCCTCATGGCCGTCATCGGAGCCGTCCTCCTGATGCTGGCCTTCACCCCCGACCCCGCACACGCCGCCTCCCTCACCATGCTCGGCGCCGACGTGTCGTCGCTGCAGCGCACGCTCGATCTGGGCGGCAAGTACTACACCGCCGCCGGGACTCAGGCGGACCCGTACGACATCCTGAAAGGCGCCGGCGCGAATTACATGCGCCTGCGCGTCTGGAACAACCCGGCCAGTGGTTACAACAACAAGGCCAAGGTGCTCCAGCAGGCCAAGTCGATCAAGGCCAAAGGCCTGAAACTGCTCGTCGACTTCCATTACTCGGACACCTGGGCGGACCCCGGCAAGCAGTACCCGCCGGCGGCCTGGAGCTCGCATTCCCTCGCGACGATGCAGACCGATGTCTACAACTACACCTACGACGTGTGCACCGCGCTCAAGGCGCAGGGCACCACGCCGGACAGCGTGCAGATCGGCAACGAGATCAACGTCG
>KL571323.1:9106-9864 GCA_000715855.1 Actinoplanes liguriensis | reverse complement strand
CGCCGGACAGCGTGCAGATCGGCAACGAGATCAACGTCGGCATGCTGTGGCCGAACGGTCAGGTCACGAACAACAATTTCGCGCCGCTGGCCAGCCTGCTCAAACAGGGCTACAACGCGACCAAGGCGTGCAACAGCTCCACCCAGGTGATGATCCACACCGCGGACGCCGACAGTGACGCGAACGCGCGCTGGTTCTACGACGGCATCACCGCCCAGGGCGTGACCTGGGACATCACCGCGCTCTCGTACTACTGCATGTGGCACGGCACGCTCGCGAACCTGTACAACGTGATCGCGGACGTGAAGTCCCGCTACGGCAAGCCGGTGGTGGTGGCGGAAACGGCGTACATGTACACCACCGCCAATGCCGACAGCCAGTCGAACTCGATTCCCGGAACCACCACGTGCGACGGCCAACCCGCCACGAAGGCCGGTCAGGGCACCGAGTTCACCTGGATCCAGAACACCGCCCGGAACGCCGGCGCGATCGGCGTCTTCTACTGGGAACCCACCTGGTACGCCATCGCCGGAAACGGCTGGGACCCGGCGAACATCAACGGCACCGGCGACGGGTGGGACAACATGGCCACCTTCGACGCCACCGGCAAGTTCAACTCCTATGTGAAGTGGACCGCCTGACCCGTCCCCCGCAATACCCGGCCCGGCGTCTCCCCGAACGCCGGGCCGGTTCCACATTCAAGAACTAAAATGCTTCATTGCCTATCTCCGCCGGGGTACAGACCGTCGCTCCCGCGG
>KL571323.1:8260-8851 GCA_000715855.1 Actinoplanes liguriensis | reverse complement strand
AGAACGCGAGACCCGGAAGGGCGATCTCCGTGGGTGGGCACGGTTACCCCGCAAAGCCTCCACGCATTTGTAGTTCTTGTCCGTGGGTGGCACGGTCACCCCGAAGACCCGCATGAGAGGCGCTGCCGTGGCCGCACTCGGTGACATCGTGTTCGACGCCGCGCACCCGGCATCGCTGGCGCGTTTCTGGGCCGCGGCACTGGACGGGTATGCGGTCGCCCTCTACGACGACGAGGAACTGGCCCGCCTGCGCGCGAACGGGATCCACGATCCGGAGGACGACCCGTCCGTCCTGGTCGAGCCGGCGACACCCGGCGCCCCACGGCTGTTCTTCACCCTGGTCCCCGAGCCGAAGACGGTGAAGAACCGGGTCCACCTCGACCTGCGCGCCGCCGACCTCACCGCCGAGACACAGCGCCTCGTGGATCTCGGCGCCACCGAGGTCGCCCGGCGCGACGGCTGGATCACGCTGACCGACCCGGAGGGCAACGAGTTCGACGTCCTCCCCCTCGGGTGATCTGCTCAGCTTGCCGTTTGATCTCCGACTCCAACCCGGCGTCCCCGCGGACCGGTCCGCTGCGTCATCCAGGG
>KL571323.1:5242-8051 GCA_000715855.1 Actinoplanes liguriensis | reverse complement strand
GTCCGCTGCGTCATCCAGGGCGACTACGGGAAGTGCCGGCGATCGAGCCGGTGCAAGTCGCGCCGGGCCGGGCTGAGCCGGCGTGTGCTGCTCCGGTCGGTCAGGGCCGGAGCAGCGCGGTGGTCAGCGCCTCGGTGAGCCAGGTCTCCGAGTCGTCGAGGGACCAGCCGAGGTCGCCCACCGCCCTCATGATCATGCGGGCTGCGGCGATCCGAGCCGGTGACCGGGTCCTGATCGAGGCCGCCGCCGGGGGCGTCGGCTCACTGCTGGTGCAGCTGGCGCACGCCGCCGGAGCCCGCGTGACCGGCCTGGCCGGATCGGCGCGCAAACTCGGAATCGTCCACCGCCGGAATGGCCTGAGGACCGGCACGGAAAACTCGGCTCGCCCTCGATGTCCAGCGCACAGTAATCGGCTACTTGTCTCGGACCGCCCGGTTGGCCACGCGCGCGGCCTCCCGAACTGGTGAAATGGGGAGGTATCTGGACGCACCAGCGTCGAAGGGACCGCGCATGGGCCAACGGGAATGGATGCCCTGGAGGTGGTATCTAGCGACCATGACGCTTGCGGTGCTGGGGTATTTCAGGACTCCCGATACGTGGGTGCAGACCATCTACTACGACTCGATCGCGCTCAGCGGCGTCATTGCCATGTGGATCGGATTGCGGCGCGCCGGGGTGGCAGCGGTCCGATTATGGAGATTCTTCGCGGCATGCCAGTTGTTGACCGTCTTCGGCGACTTCAGCTACGCCTGGTATGAGCGTTACTTGCACGTCTCCCTGTATCCCGCTCCTGCCGACGCCATGTATCTAGTCGCCGGCGTGCTCGAAATCCTGGTTCTGGCCCGGGTAGTGCTGCATCGGCTACCCGACCGTGACCCGGCCGGAGTCATCGAAGCGGCGATCCTGGCCGCGGCCTTCGCGCTGATCGCGTGGGTGTATCTGATGAAACCGGTCACCGAAGCCGCGGAACTCGGAGTCGCCGGGAAACTGGTCACATTCTCATACCCGGTCGTCGATCTCCTCCTGCTGGCACTGCTGGCCCGCATGGTGGTCGGCGGCGGCGCCCGCAACATCGCCTTCCGGCTGCTCGGCGTCGGCATGGCCAGCTATCTCGCGGCCGACTACGCCTGGGCGTTCACCGACCACTTCCAGTTCGATGCAGGAACCTTCACCAGTCACCTGATGGACGCGGGCTATCTGCTCGCCTTCGTCATGTACGGCGCGGCCGGCTTGCATCCCGACATCCGTGAGCTGGCGAAGCCGGCACTGATCGGCGGCCGGAGCTTCTCCGCATGGCGATTTGGGCTGCTGACCGGCGCCACCATGATCTCGCCACTGTTGCTCGCCTGGCAAGCATGGCGGAACCATGACCATGTCGTCGACGCCCAGGCCATCGCCATTGGCTGCGTCGCAATGTTCCTGCTGGTGGTGGCACGCATGGCCATCCTGGTCAGACAGGTAGAACGGCAGTCCCAGATCTTGGAATCCCAGACTGAGGAACTCACCGAGCTGGTGCAGCGGGATGCGCTGACAGGCTTGGCGAACCGGCGAGCCTGGGAGCTCGCACTGCCTCTGGCGCTGGATCACGCACGGAGCGACGGGACCCCGCTGGCGTTGGCCATCCTCGATCTGGATCACTTCAAGCGATACAACGACCGGCACGGCCATCAAGCGGGCGACCGGTTGTTGAAGGAGGCGGCCACGGCCTGGACCGGCGCGATGCGCGGCGGCGACCTACTGGCCCGCTACGGCGGTGAGGAGTTCGGCCTGCTGATCCCGGCCAGTGACAGCGAGCAGGCGGCAGCGCTACTGGACCGGCTCAGGCCGTTGACACCCTTCGGGCAGACGTTCTCGGCGGGAATCGCGGTCTGGGACGGACAGGAATCCTCCATGGCACTCTTTGCCCGTGCGGATGCTGCCCTGTACGCCGCCAAGCACCAGGGCCGCAATCGCGTGGCATTCGCCGCCGCCTGACCGCGCCGCGCGGCCGACCAGGTCCGGCCGCTCTCCTACCGGTGCGGTTGATCCTTGCTATCGGAGGCGTCACCGGGTAGAAGCGATCGACGTGGTGGCCGGGCAGCTGCGGAAACGGCTTGCGAGACACGGACTCAGACCGGTCGGGGAGCTGCTCAGCGCTTCCCGCGCAGCCGGCGCCACGAGCGGCGCAGGCGTAGTCCGTTGTAGACGGTGGCGGCGACGCAGAGCACGGCCAGCAGGAGCGGTTCGGCGAGGCCGTTCGCGCCGCCCACCAGGATGATCACCATGGCGATGCCCAGCACGGGGAAGACGATCGCCCAGAATCCGAAGAAGAGCAGGCCGAGCAGGCCGAGGATCCGGTCCTGGCTGTCGGGTGCAACCCGTGTACCGGAGGTGCTGTCCATGATCAACAAGCATAGACGGACGTGCCGCGGACCCTCCGAGAGGTCCGCGGCACGCCTATCGGAACAGAGTCAGACGGAAGCGGGCTCCGACTCGGCCGAACGGTCCGCCGCGGCCTTGCGCTCCAGGGCCGCGCCCTCGACGTCGAGCTCCGGGAGCCAGCGCAGCCAGCTCGGCAGCCACCAGGCGGAGCGGCCGAGCAGGGACAGCGCCGCCGGGACGGCGATCATCCGGATCACGAACGCGTCGAACGCGATACCGACGGCCAGGGCGAACGCGATCGGCTTGACCGTGTCGTTGCCCTGCGGGACGAACGCGGCGAACACCGCGAACATGATCGCCGCGGCGGCGAGGACGACCGGGGCGGCCTGGCGGAAGCCGTTGACGATCGCGTCGCGCGGGGACGCGCCGTGGGCGTGCGCCTCGTGCA
>KL571323.1:2440-5024 GCA_000715855.1 Actinoplanes liguriensis | reverse complement strand
TCCATGGCCAGGCCGAACAGGATGCCGACGATGATGACCGGCGCGAGGCTGATGATCGGCCCGGTCGACCCGGCGTTGACCACCTCCTTGGCCCAGCCCCACTGGAAGACCGCGACCGTGGCGCCGAACGACGCGCCGATCGTGAGCAGGAAGCCGAGCACGCCGACGACCGGCACCAGCAGCGACCGGAACACGAGCACCAGCAGCACGAACGCCAGGCCGACGACGAGCGCCAGGTAGATCGGCAGCGCGGCATTCAGCTTCTGCGACACGTCGATGCTGATCGCGGTCTGGCCGGTCACGTACACCTTGGCGCCGTCACCGTCGGCGATCGTGTCCCGGATGTTGTGCACCAGGTCGACGGTCTTCTGGTCCTCGGCGCCGGAGCCCGGGATAACCGTGATCAGCGCGGCGGTCTGCTTCTGGTCGGGCACGGCCGGGGTGGCCACGGCGACGTCCGGGAGCGTGGCGATCTGCTTCTGCACGGTCGTCGCGTACGCCACCGCGTTCGGCCCGTCGACCAGGATCAGCAGCGGGCCGCTGACGCCGGGGCCGAACCGCTCGTCGATGATCGCGTCCGCCTTGGCCTGGGTGCTGCCCTCGGGCGAGCGCTGCGCCAGGGTGGTCTGCATCTTGAAGAACGGCAGCGCGATCACGGCGAGCGCGAGCACCGCGAGCACCAGGCTGACGACGCGCTTCTGGGTGACCGTGTTCGCCCAGCCCTTGATGAAACCGCGGCCCTCCGGCAGGGTCCCGTGGTCGTCCGGCGGGAGGTTGCGCAGCTTGCGCGGCAGCGCCCGCCGGCCGATGAAGCCGAGGATCGCCGGGACCAGGGTGATCGCGACGAGCACGGCGACGACGATGGTGGCCGACGCGGCCAGGCCCATCTCGGTGAGGAACGGGATGCCGACCACGGACAGGCCGGCGAGCGCGATGAAGACGGTCAGGCCGGCGGTCACCACCGCGGAGCCGGCGGTGCCCACCGCGTACGCCGCGGCGGTCTCGACGTCCTTGCCGGAGCGCAACTCGTGCCGGAAGCGGGTGACGATGAACAGCGCGTAGTCGATGCCGACCGCCAGGCCCAGCATCACCGCCAGGATCGGCGTGGTCGACTGCAGCTGGACGAAGCCGGAGAGCGTGGTGATGCCGGCGACCCCGATGCCGACGCCGACGATCGCGGTCACCAGGTTCATCCCCGCGGCGACCAGCGAGCCGTAGCTGAGCGCCAGCACGATCAGCGCCACCACGACGCCGATCAGCTCGGACGCGCCACCGATGTCGGCCGGGTTGCTGAGCGCCTCACCCCGTGCCTCGACGGTCAGGCCGCCGCTGTGCGCCCGGTCGAGGGCCTCGGTGATCGCTGTACGCTCGTCGTCGGTGACCTCGGAGGGCTGCACCCCGTACGTGATGGTGGTCAATGCCGTGCTCAGGTCGCGCGAGACCGACGGTTTCTGCTGGTCGAACGGGTTGCTGACCTGCACGACCCCGGGCAGTTTGCCGAACGTGGCCACGGACTGCGCGACCTGCCCGGCCAGGGCCTGATCGGTGATCTTCTGACCGGCCGGCGCCTCGAACACCACCTGCACCGTCGCGCCGGCCGACGCGTCCCCGAACCGATCCTTCATCAGGTCGAGCGCGGTCGTCGACTCCTGGCCGGGGATCCGGAACGTGTTGACGGTCTCGCCGGAGAGCTTGACCGCGCCGAAGGCCACGGCCAGCAGGGCGAGCAACCAGACGACGGTGACGATGATGCGATGCCGGACGGCCCCGAGGCCGAGGCGGTGCAACAGCGTTGCCATGGGAGATTTCCCTTGTTCAGTGGGTGGGGGGATGCCCGAGCGCGTCGTAGGCGACATCGACGAGCGTGGCGAGCGCATCCGGTGTGAAGCAGTCCCGCAGGGCGACGCTGGCGACCGCGAGCGCCCCGAGCGCGCCGACGACCCGGACCGACCGGACCGGATCGGCGAGTGACCCGGCGGTGCCGAAGGCCGCGCCGGTGAACGGATCGTCGCCGAAGGCGGCGGCGACCTCGTCACCGATCATCTCCAGCGCCGCGCCGAACTCGCTCTCCCGGTCGGCGAGCAGGCAGGACAGCAGCAACGCGACCGCGCCGGGCTGCCCCAGCGCGAGCTGGGCCACCCCGCTGATCACCGTGCGGTCGCGCTCCGGACCGGGCGGCAGTGGCGCGGCGAGCGCCGCCACCTCCCGGATCTGCCCCACGCAGCGCTCGATGACCGACTCCTGCAGGGCTTCCTTGGTGGGAAAGCGGTGCAGCAGCCCGGTCTTCGAGTAGCCCACCGCATCGGCGATGCGCTGCACGGACGTCTCCTTGAAGCCGTGCCGGGCGAACAGACTGGCGGCGGCGTCCAGGATCTCGTCGTCGATCTGCTGCTTGGTGGGGCGGGGCATGGGACCACCGTAGACCTTTCTGGACCAGACTGGTCCGTCGGGGACCGTGGCGGTCCCCACACCTCACAAGGGTTTAGCGTTCGATTTTCCCCAACAGCCTGCGGAGGTACGGGTCGGGCCCGTCCACCGCGCGCGCGAAGAGCACCGGCTCCTCGTCGCATTCGACCAGGTAGAC
>KL571323.1:0-2180 GCA_000715855.1 Actinoplanes liguriensis | reverse complement strand
CTCCAGCAGCTCGTCGACCGCCGCCATCGGCAACGCGCCCGACCCGGGCAGCGCCTCGAACCGGGTCCCGTCCCCCAGGGTCAGCTCCGGCACGGTCAGCCAGGTCGACCCGGTCCCGTGCGTGCGCGGCACCGGCGCCCCCGCGAACCCGTCGAACCACAGCGTCATCCGGCGTCCGGGCAGGTCACGGTAGCGCCGCCCGTCCCGGACCGACCGTCGTCCCAGGGCGGTGAGCGAGCCGTCCGGGCCGACGTGCCCGATCGAGGCGAGACCGGACAGGACCCGCCGGGCGAGACCGGCCGGGATGCCGAAGAACGCGCCGAGCTCGGCCGGGCCGCGCAGCCGGGTGCCGGCCAGCGCGCGGGCGACGAAACGGTCGAGCACGTCGTACGGCTGCCCGTCGCGCACCGTCGCGACCACCTCGACCTGCCACATCGGTAGCAGCAGCGGGCAGATCCGGCGCGGCGTGACGTCGGGCAGCGCGGCGACCCGGGCGGCGATCTCGCGCCGCGGGACGTGTGGCGCCGGGCTCACCGCCGGCCCAGCACGCCACGGGCCCCGATCAGGACCGCGCGCCGCGCCCGGACCAGGGGCACGACCGCCACCGGCGGCGGCAGGCGGTCCGCGCCGTCCAGCACGACCAGGTCGTACTCCAGATCGCCGAACTCCGGCCGGCCGCAGCCGAGCCAGGTCGCGGCGATCACGTCGGCCAGCCGCAGCAGCTCGCCGTGCAACTGCTCGGGCGGGCGCCCCATCCGCTCCCGCCAGTCCCGCAGCAGCGGATCATCGGCGCCCGCGGTCGCCGCGAGGGCACGTTCCCGCAGCTCGTCGGCGATCCCGTCGAGCGTGCGCGGGCCGACTCCGGGCTCCTCCAGCCGGATCACGGTCAGCTCCACGGACAGCAGCGCCACGGCCGCGTCCACCGCTGCCCGGCTCGGCCCGGCGATCAGCACCCGCTCCCCCGCCGCGGCCGCACGACCCGCGATCTCCGCGACGGCCCGGGCCCGTCCGGCGCCTTCCGGCTCTTTCCGGCAATCCATTCCCGGTACGTCGTGAGCCCCGCCCAGGAACGCCGGGAGCCCCGGGTTCGCCGCCATGCCGGCGCGCAGCCGCAGCACCGCCTCCCGCTGCTCGCGCTCGCCGGCCCCGCCGACCCGGATCGCCAGTTCCAGCGCCGTGCAGAGGCGCTCGGCATCCGCGGTCGCCGTGTTCCGCACACGACGATCGAGATCGACAGGCATCGACGCCATCCGCTCACCTTAGTGCCGGGCGGGCCGGGCGGGCCAGAGCGGTTCACCTGGCCGGGGCGGGGCCTGACCGGAAAGTCCCGGTGCCGGAGCGGCCATCGCGGGTGAAACAGGCCCGGATCGGGCGCCGCGTGCACCCCGTCACCGCGCGTGGTGTGATCAGATGTGCCGCGGAGCGGGCCGCCCCTGCCCGCGCCGGAGGGAGGGCCATGGACACGGCGCGCTGCTGGGAGATCGTCGAGGCGGCCCGGTGCGAGGCCGGTCCCGGCTGGCCGGACCTGGACGATCGGCTCGAGAACGCGCTGGTCGAACGGCTCGTGGAACTCCCTGTGCCGGAGTTGATCGCGTTCGAGGCGCGTTTCGCCGAGTTGCAGCGCGGGCTCGACCGGCCGGACGTCTACCTCGCCGCGTACCTGATCGGCCACGGCTGCAGCGACGACACGTTCACCGATTTCCGGGCCGGGCTGGTCGGTCTCGGCCGTGACTGGTACGAGCGGGTCATGACCGATCCTGATCAGCTCGCCGATCATCCGGCCGTGCACGCGATCGCGGCCGGGACGATCCCCCGCGACACGCTGATGACCGAGGGCTTCCAGTTCGCGCCGCTCGAGGCGTACGAGCGGCTGACCGGCGACGACGAGGGCTTCTGGACCGAGCTGGACGCCGTGTCGCCCCCGCCGTCGTCGCCCGGCCCGGACAACGGCGGGACGGCCCGGTGCAACCTGGACCGGCTGGCCGCGCTCTTCCCCGACTCGCGGGCGTCGCTGGAGCGCCACCACCCGCACCTGACGGGATGAGAAGCGTGATTAGGTGGGCGCATGGCCGCCGATCTGATCCTCACCAACGGTTCCGTCTTCACCGCCGACCCGCTCCGCGGCCCGGCCACCACGGTGGCTGTCGCGGCCGGCCGGATCCTCGCGGTCGGCGGCGACG
>KL571322.1:14091-15451 GCA_000715855.1 Actinoplanes liguriensis | reverse complement strand
GCCCGGCGCCAGCCCGGCCCAGCCCGGCCCCAGCCCGGCCCAGACCGGCCGGGGCGCAGCTCTGGCCGGTCGCAGCCCACCCCGGCCTGCCCGCTAGGGCTCGGTAGTCAGCCTGGCTGTGGCCCAGTTCGTGGTGGGCAGGCTGCAGGTGGCGCTATGGGGCACGTCGAAGCGGCGGGTCATCCGCGTAGGTCTCCGGCCGTGGATTACCTCGGTCAGCCGGCTGCTGTGCGCTCGTGCGTGGTCCGGCTGTGGCGGTCAAGTGCCGGGTTTGACCAGGCCCGTCTCATAGGCGAGGACCACCGCCTGGGTACGGTCACGCAGGCGCAACTTGGCCAGCATGTGACCCACGTGGGTCTTCACCGTGGTGTCGCTGACCTGCAATGCTTCGGCGATCTCGGCGTTGGTGTGGCCACGGGCGACGTGGATCAGCACCTCGCGTTCGCGGCCGGTCAGGGCTCGCAGGTCGACGGTGACGGCGGTGTCCGGGGCGGATGCGGCGGCGACGAAGCGGGGGAGGGCGCGGGCCAGGGCCTTCGGGGTGATCACGGCTCCACCGGCTGCGACGGCTCGGATCGTGGTGATCAGTTCTTCCTGGGGTGCGTCCTTGCACAGGTACCCGGTGGCGCCCGCGGCGATCATCTCGATGAGCTCGTCGTCGCTGTCCTGGGCGGTCATCACGAGGACCCGTACGGGCAGGCGGGCGCCGGTGACCGCCCGGGCGACGGCGGCGCCGTCCAGCCGGGGCAGTGCGGCGTCCGTGACGAGCACGTCCGGGAGCAGGCGCCGGGCCAGTTCGACGGCCTCGCCGCCGTCCCCGGTCTCGCCCGCGATGATCAGGTCGCCGCTGCCGCTCTCGGCCAGGACGGCCCGCAGCCCGGCCCGCTGCAGCGCCGAGGCATCCGCGATCAGCAACCGAACCGGCTTCACCGCTCCCCGCCCCGCTCTGTTCGCGGTATAAGTCCGGTGCCGCCCGCTCCCGCCGCGCGCGGGGCGACCCCCGCACGAGCGACAGGCCGCCGCACGACATGCGAGGGTGCCGCGCGCGGGGCGACCCCCGCACAAGCGACAGGCCGCCGCACGACATGCGAAGGCGCTGCGCGCGGGGGTGCCGGGGGCGAGGCAGCAGCCGTAGGTAACCGGAGGGCCGCACCCGGGGGAGTCGTAGGCGAGGGGATTGTCGCCAGCAATCGGACGGCCGCCCGCAACGGAAGCGCCGCGGGCGAAGGAAGTGCCGGAACCGCGGCAGGCCGCTGTGGAACCAGGCCCGCGACAGGCGGCGACGGGCCTGTGGCAGGCGGCGGCGGGGCTGTGGCAGGCGGGGCCGCGGCAGGCGGCGGGGCTGTGGCAGGCGGGGCCG
>KL571322.1:13439-13941 GCA_000715855.1 Actinoplanes liguriensis | reverse complement strand
GGGCTGTGGTGCCGGGAGGGTGGGGTGCCGGAACCGCCGCCGGTGACTGGTCAGGCAACGACGTCGTCCCGGACCGGGGTGGCGAGGCGGTCCGGCTCGGAGTCCGTCGGGGTGCCGGCCGCCGGTGCGGTGGGGAACGGTGGTGGCGTGCCGCCGAACTCCGGGCACAGGGCCTGGTGGTTGCACCACCCGCAGAGACGGCTGGGCTTCGGGCGGAAGTCCTGGTCGCGCTTGGCCCGCTCGACGGCGTTGGAGAGGGCGATCAGGGTGCGCTCGAACCGCTCCAGCTCACCGGCGTCGGGGCTGTAGTCGAGGACCTCGGCATCCTTCAGGTAGAGCAGGCGCAGCACGCGCGGGACCACGCCGCGGGTGCGCCACAGGACCAGGGCGTAGAACTTGAGCTGGAACAACGCGCGGCCCTCGAACGCCTCGCGCGGGGCGCCGCCGGTCTTGTAGTCGACGACGCGCAGGTCGCCGGCGGGGGAGCTGTCTCTTATACACA
>KL571322.1:9903-13286 GCA_000715855.1 Actinoplanes liguriensis | reverse complement strand
TGTGTATAAGAGACAGCCACGGATCAGCAGCTCGTCGTCGATCATCGTGGAGATCAGGGTCTCCCGCTCGGCGGGCTCCAGCCGCTGCGGATCCTCGACCGCGAAGTAGCCGGGCAGCAGGTCCCGGGCGCTGCTCAGGAAACCGGCGAGCCGGGCGGCCTCGGCGGCGCCCGCGGGAGCGTCGACCAGCGCGATCTGCCCGGTGGCGTCGGCCTCCGCCTCCACCGCGGCCGGGTCCCGCAGGGGCTCCGTGGCGCGTCCCACAAGAACGCCAGGTCCCGCAACGCCCCCGGGCTCCGCGGTGCTTCCCCCAGCGAGGCCAGGCTCCGTGGCGTGTCCCACAGCGACGGTGCTGCCCGCAGCGACGGTGTGTCCCACAGCGACGGAGGGCTCCGACGCGAACAACGCGGCAAGATCCGGCTCGTTGGCGACCAGCCGCTCCCACTCCGGGGTGACGAGCGCCGCGGCCGCCTCCGGCGTGCGCTCGCTCGCGGGCAGGTCGAACAGCCGCTCCAGCACGGCGTGCACGAGAGTGCCCCGGACCTGGTCGGCGGAGGGCTGCTCGGGCAGCTTGTCGATGGTGCGGAAGCGGAACAGCAACGGGCAGGTCTTGAAGTCGGCGGCGCGGGACGGGGACAGCGACGGCCCGGCCGGCCGATCGCCCAGACCGGGGCGCCCGGCGGACGTTGCGGGGGACGCGGAGGTCGGAGCACCGGGGCGGGGCTGCGGGGGAGAGAACGCCGTCATGCCAGCCAGGCTAGGGCAGGGGTACGACGAAAACCCCAGGGACACCCGCACCCGGTCGATCAAGATCCACGCCGGGCTCGACAGGTCCGTAGCATCGAACGGATGGAGGACAGCGCGACGCAGAGGCCGCCGGCGGCGCCCGGTGGGCGGCCGGTGGGGCACGTGCTCGGCATCCCGGTGCACGCCAACGGCTCGATGGTGCTGCTCGCGCTGCTGGTCACCGTCGTCTACGGCAATTATGCGAGCGCCGAGCTCGGGCTGGGGCAGCCCTGGGCGTACCTGATCGGTCTGGGTTTCGTGGTGTGTCTTCTCGGTTCGGTGCTGCTGCACGAGCTGGGTCACGCGGTGATCGCCCGCCGCAACGGGATCGGCGTGCGCCGGATCACTCTGGAGTTGCTCAGCGGGTGGACCGAGATGGAGCGCGACGCGCCGAACCCGCGGGTCGACGCGGCCGTCTCGCTGGCCGGGCCGTTGGTGTCGCTGCTGCTCGGCGGGGTGGCCACCGGCGCGGCGCTGGTCCTGGCGGAGGACACCGTCCCCGGGCAGATCGCGTTCCAGCTGGCGGTCAGCAACGTGCTGGTGGCGGTCTTCAACGTGCTGCCGGGCCTGCCGCTGGACGGCGGGCGGGCGCTGCGCGCGGCGCTGTGGGCGCTGCTCAAGGATCGGAACCGGGCGACGGTGGTGGCCGGCTGGGCGGGGCGGGTGCTGGCCTTCGGCACGGCGGTCGCGGTGCTCGCGGCGTACCAAATCGGGATTTTGACCTTGTTCGGCATGGTTTTCGTGTTGCTGGTCACGCTGACCCTGTGGCACGGCGCCGGGCAGTCGATCCGGCTGGGCCGGATGACCGGGCGGTTCCCGCTGATCGATCTCGGCCGGATGGCGCGTCCGCTGCTGAAGGTGCCGGCCGGCACGCCGCTCGGCGAGGCGCAGCGCCGTCGCGCCGAGGACCCGCGGCCGGACGTGGTGCTCGCCGTCGCCGACTCGGGGGGTACCCTCACCGCTCTGGTCGATCCGGTCGCCGCCGAGCGCGTTCCGGTCGACCGGCGGCCCTGGGTGAGCGTCGAGAGCGTCTCCCGTTCCCGGGACGCGCTGACCAGCCTGCCGGTGGGCCTCACCGGTGAGCAGGTGGTGCGGGCGCTGCAGGCCCACCCGGGTGCGCAGTACCTGGTGACGGCAGGCGAGGATGTCGTTGGCGTCCTGCGGGTCGCCGACGTCGCGGCGGTTCTGGAGCCGCGGCGCGCGCAACGCACCTGATACCGGAGAGAGAGTTCGTGACCACGACCCCCGTCACTGTCGCCGACGAGCAAGTTCCCGCCCACCGCGGCCCGTTCCGGGTGGGTGACCGTGTTCAGCTCACCGACCCCAAGGGCCGGATGCACACGATCGTGCTGGAGCCCGGCAAGGCGTTCCACACCCATCGCGGCGCGCTGGAGCACGATGCGCTCATCGGCCTGCCGGACGGCAGCGTGATCACCGCCACCAGCGGCACGCAATATCTGGCGCTGCGCCCGCTGCTCAGCGACTACGTGCTCTCCATGCCGCGCGGCGCGCAGGTGATCTACCCGAAGGACGCGGCGCAGATCGTCGCGATGGGCGATGTCTTCCCGGGCGCGAAGGTGCTCGAGGCGGGCGCCGGCTCGGGCGCGCTGACCTGCTCGCTGCTGCGCGCGGTCGGCGAGACCGGCGAGGTGCACAGCTACGAGCTGCGGCCCGACTTCGCGGCGATCGCCCGGAAGAACGTCGAGGCGTTCTTCGGCGGCCCGCACCCGGCCTGGCACCTGCACGACGGTGACGTCGCGGACAACGGGATCGACGGTTTCGACCGCATCGTCCTGGACATGCTGACCCCGTGGGAAGCCCTCGACATGGTGGAGAAGTCGCTGATCCCCGGCGGTGTCTTCATCGGGTACGTGGCGACCACCCCGCAGCTGTCCGAGCTGGTCGAGGCGCTGCGCGAGCGCGGTGGCTGGACCGAGCCGCGCGCCTGGGAGTCGCTGATCCGCGACTGGCACGCGGAGGGTCTGGCGGTCCGCCCGGATCACCGGATGATCGCCCACACGGCGTTCCTGGTGTCCTCCCGCAAGCTCGCGCCCGGGGTCACCGCGCCGGCGCGCCGGCGCAAACCGAGCAAGGGCGCCGAGGCGTACGCGTTGAAGCGTGCCGCCCAGGCCGCGCTCGCCGCCTCGCTCGAACGTGAGGATCAGGAGGACACCTCCGGGGAGTGACCGCAGGAGTGCGGTCCGGTAGTTTTCCTGAAGGCATCGATGGGAGGACCAAAGGAGTGGGCGCGATGAGTTCTCCACCGTTCGGCGGCAGCAACGAGATGCCGGCGGTGTTCCCGGACTGGTCGCCCTATCCGGATCTGGACTCCGCGGCCCGCGCCTACCTGCGTGACCCCGAGGTGGCCCTGGAGGCGCTGTTCGGGGTGCTGCGCGGGGCGTCGGTGCTCTGCTTCACGCTGGAGCGCTTCGTCAACGAGGTGAACGGGGTGTGGCAGGAGGTCGTCGTCTGTGACGGCAGCCGGCTGGTCCTCTGGCACGGCGAGGACGTGGCGCCCGGCGACGGCCCGGTCGGCTCGATGACCTCGTCGCTGCGGGTGGTGCCGCTCTCCACGATCACCGAGGTGGGCTGCCGGC
>KL571322.1:2126-9681 GCA_000715855.1 Actinoplanes liguriensis | reverse complement strand
CGGGCAGGCGCGGGTCGACAGCATCGACGTCTACCTGCTGCTGAGCTCGGTTGACGACGCGGTGCCGCCGCCCGGTCTGGCCGAGGAGGAGGGCCGGGCGCCGATGCGCCACGACGCGCTGCGCTTCGGCAAGACCCTCGACGACGGCGGCCCGGGTCAGATCGCCCGGCTGGAGGAGTTCTCCCGGGTGGTCGCGTCCCTCGTGGGGCGCCCCACCCTTTAGCCGGCCGCCTCCGGGCCGGCCACCTCCACGTCATCGTGGGTTCTCACCACGTGGATACAGTCGCCCGGACATTCCTTGGCCGAGTCGATGACTTCGAGGACCAAATTTCGCGGTACGCCGGTGCGTACGCCCGGATTTTGGAGCAACTCGCCCGAATTGTCCTTGACATACGCCAGGCCGTCGATGTCCAACTCGAAGACATCCGGCGCGTATTGGACGCAGAGTCCGTCACCGGTGCACAAGTCCTGATCGATCCAGACCTGCAGCTCATCAGTGTCTGACGACACCCGTACCTCCCACAACTGGTTGCGGCCGACGGTACCCGAACCCTGACCGAGCGGCTCATGGGTGGTCGCACCAATCGATCAAGAGTCGGTGACGAGGGTGTTGCATGGGATGAAATCCGCCCCGCAGCAGCTAATGTTGAGCCAGGACGTTCAAGCCCCCCGGGGAGGTGGGACGTGGCACGTAGCGACGAAGCGGACTCCCGCGCCGCACGATGGGAGAAAGAGGCCAACGATCTCTCCAGCCAGGTTGCGTTCCTGCAAGAGGAACTCGCTCTGGTTCGGCGGAAGTTGACCGAGAGCCCCCGACACGTCCGGCAGCTCGAGGAACGGCTTGCGGCAACGCAGGCGCAGCTCTCCCGAGTGACCGAGAACAACGAGCGGCTCGTGGCGACCCTGAAGGAAGCCCGCGCCCAGATCGTCACTCTCAAGGAAGAGATTGACCGCCTTGCCCAGCCGCCCAGCGGCTACGGCGTTTTCCTGGCAGCCCACGAGGACGGCACGGTGGACGTGTTCACCGGCGGCCGCAAGCTGCGGGTGGCGGTTTCGCCGTCGCTCGCGGTGGACGAGCTCCAGCGGGGCCAGGAGGTCCTGCTGAACGACGCGCTCAACGTCGTCGACGCGTTCGGGTTCGAGCGCACCGGCGAGGTGGTCCTGCTCAAGGAGGTCCTGGACAATCCGTCCGGCGGCCCCCGCGATCGGGCCCTGGTGGTCTCGCACGCCGACGAGGAGCGCATCGTGTTCCTCGCCGACTCGCTGGAGATCACCAAGCTGCGCGCCGGCGACTCGCTCATGATCGAGCCCCGCTCTGCGTATGCGTATGAGCGGATCCCGAAGAGCGAGGTCGAGGAGCTGGTTCTGGAGGAGGTCCCCGACGTCGACTACACCGACATCGGCGGCCTGCACTCGCAGATCGAGCAGATCCGCGACGCGGTGGAGCTGCCCTTCCTGCACGCCGATCTGTTCCGGGAGCACCAGCTGCGCCCGCCGAAGGGCATCCTGCTCTACGGCCCGCCCGGCTGTGGCAAGACCCTGATCGCCAAGGCGGTGGCCAACTCGCTGGCCAAGAAGATCGCCGAGCGACGTGGTGAGGAGAAGCACACCAGCTACTTCCTCAACATCAAGGGCCCGGAGCTGCTGAACAAGTATGTGGGTGAGACCGAGCGGCACATCCGCCTGGTCTTCCAGCGCGCCAGGGAGAAGGCCGGCGAGGGCACCCCGGTGATCGTGTTCTTCGACGAGATGGACTCGATCTTCCGGACCCGTGGCTCGGGTGTCTCCTCCGACGTGGAGAACACGATCGTTCCCCAGCTCCTCAGCGAGATCGACGGCGTCGAGGGCCTGGAGAACGTGATTGTCATCGGCGCGTCGAACCGGGAAGACATGATCGACCCGGCGATCCTGCGCCCCGGCCGTCTCGACGTGAAGATCAAGATCGAGCGTCCGGACGCCGAGGCGGCGAAGGACATCTTCGCGAAGTACATCCTGTCCGACCTGCCGCTCTCCGAGGACGACCTCGGCGAGCACGGCGGGAACCGGGACGCCACGGTCGCCGCGATGATCGAGGCGGTCGTCCTGCGGATGTACACGGAGTCCGAGGAGAACCGCTTCCTCGAGGTCACCTACGCCAACGGTGACAAGGAGGTCCTGTACTTCAAGGACTTCAACTCCGGCGCGATGATCCAGAACATCGTCGACCGCGGCAAGAAGATGGCGATCAAAGAGTTCCTCACCTCCGGGACGAAGGGCCTGCGACTCCAGCACCTGCTGGACAGCTGCGTCGACGAGTTCCGGGAGAACGAGGACCTGCCGAACACCACCAACCCGGACGACTGGGCCCGCATCTCCGGCAAGAAGGGCGAGCGGATCGTCTACATCCGCACGCTCGTCTCCGGCGGCAAGGGCACGGAGGCCGGCCGGTCCATCGAGACCGCCAGCAACACCGGTCAGTACCTGTAACGAGCGGCAACGGGAGGGTGGCGGGGTTTCCCCGTCATCCTCCCGCTCGTTCTACCCGCTGTGATGCGATCCCGCCTGGCCTGGCTCGACGCGCTCCGCGGGTTCGCCGCCGCGGTGGTTGCCCTTTTCCACCTCGGCCCCACGCTGCTGGGCGCCGACCGGCACCTGCTGATCTACCGGCACTTCGACCTCGGCCGGTACGGCGTCCTGCTCTTCTTCCTGGTCAGCGGCTACGTCATCCCGATGTCGCTGGAGCGGCACGGCTCCCTGCGCCGCTTCTGGATCGGGCGGCTCTTCCGGATCTATCCCGCGTACCTGCTAGCGATCGCGGCCGGTCTGCTCCTGGCGGCCACCGGCGGGCTGCGGCTGGACGTGTCCCTGCACCGGGAGACCACCACCGCCCTGCTGGGCCACGTGACGATGATGTCCGACCTGCTCGGCGTGCGCGGCGTGGTGCGTCCGCTGTGGACGCTGTCGTACGAGATGGTCTTCTACCTGATCGTGGCCGGCCTGTTCGCGTGGCGGCGGCACCGGGACAGCGCCTGGTGGGCCGCGGGCCTCGCGCTGCTGGCGCTGATCGCCGGCCGGGACCTGCCGGCGGCCCTGTTCGCGGGCACCTTCGACGGCCGCCGGATCACCGGTGCGGTGCTCGTGCTGCTGATCGCGGGCAGCGTCGCGGCCTACCTGAGCGGCCGTCGCCCGCTCGCCCTGGCGGCCGGTGTCGCCGGTGTCGCCATGGTCCTGCTGCCCGTGCTCGACGGCCGGCCCACCCGTTTCGCCACCGCGGGTTCGTCCAGCGCCGCGACCCTGCTGCTCGCGGTGATGTTCGCCGGCACCGTCGTCTACCGCGCCCAGCACCGCCAGACGGATCGGCGGCTCGCCGCGGCGGTGCTCGTGCTGGTCCTGGTCGTGCAGGGCGCCGGTCAGTGGCTGCTGAACGGGACCCAGCTGCTGCGCGACAGCTCGGTCGCGCTGGCCGTCGCCGGCACCTTCGGGATCGCCTTCCTGCTGCGGGACCGGGCCGTGCCGGGTCTGCTGACCTGGCTGGGCGTGGTCAGCTTCCCGGTCTACCTCTTGCACATGCCGGTGCTCGTCGTCGCGTCGCATCTGCTGCACGGGCACCGGCTCCTGATCGCCGTGGCCTTCGTGGCCGGCACCCTCGCGGTCTCCTGGGCGGCCCACCACCTCGTCGAACGCCCCGGTCAGGAGTGCGGACGCCGGGTCCAGGGGTACCTCGACGCCCGCCTCGGACCGGACACGCCGGTGATCACTGAGCGCACCGAAGGTGGCACGCCGAGCACGGGCAGCCTCGGAAAGCATCCGCAGAGCGTCTAGGCTCGATGCATGAGCAGGCTTGGCTTCGTGGCGGACAGGGTGGTCGCATGAGCGTTCGACGGATTATGGGGACCGAGGTCGAGTATGGGATTTCGGTGCCCGGCCAGCCCGGCGCCAATCCGATGGTCACGTCCTCCCAGGTGGTCAACGCCTACGGCGCCCGCCCCGAGCTCAACCGCAACGGCCGTGCCCGCTGGGACTACGAGGAGGAGTCCCCGCTGCGCGACGCGCGCGGGTTCACCTACTCCGGGGCCGCCTACGACCCGGCCGAGGCTCTCGCCGACGAGGATCTGGGCCTGGCCAATGTGATACTGACCAACGGCGCGCGACTCTACGTCGACCACGCGCACCCGGAGTACAGCACGCCCGAGTGCACCAATCCGCTCGACGTGGTCAAGTGGGACAAGGCCGGCGAGCGGGTGATGGCCGAGGCGTCCCGGCGGGCCGCGTCGATCCCGGGCACGCACCGCATCCAGCTCTACAAGAACAACACCGACAACAAGGGCGCGTCGTACGGGTCGCACGAGAACTACCTGATGCGCCGGCAGACCCCGTTCGCGGACATCGTCGCGCACCTCACCCCGTTCTTCGTCACCCGGCAGATCTTCACCGGGGTCGGCCGGGTCGGCCTGGGACAGGACGGCAGCGGCTCCGGCTTCCAGATGTCGTCCCGCGCCGACTTCTTCGAGGTCGAGGTCGGCCTGGAGACGACGCTCAAGCGGCCGATCATCAATACCCGTGACGAGCCCCACTCCGACGCCGACAAGTACCGTCGCCTGCACGTGATCATCGGTGACGCGAACCTGTCGGAGATCGCGTCGTACCTGAAGATGGGCACCACCGCCCTGGTGCTCAACATGATCGAGGAGAAGGTGTTCACCGGCGAGCTCGGCATCGCCGACCCGGTGAGCGAGCTCAAGTCGGTCAGCCACGACCCGAGTCTCAAACACCTGATGCGGCTGCGCGACGGCCGCCGGCTCACCGCGCTCGACCTGCAGTGGGCGTATTTCGAGCGGGCCAAGGCGTTCGTCGACGAGCGGTACGGTGCCGACGCCGACGAGCAGACCACCGACGTGCTCGACCGCTGGGAGGACGTGCTCGACAAGCTCGGGCGCGACCCGATGCTCTGCTCGGACACCCTGGACTGGGTCGCCAAGCTGCGCCTGCTGGAGGGTTACCGCGAGCGGGAGAACCTGAACTGGTCCTCGCCCAAGCTCCAGCTGGTCGACCTGCAGTATGCCGACGTCCGCCCGGAGAAGGGCCTCTACCACCGGCTGGTCGCCCGCGGGTCGATGAAGACCATCCTCGACCCGGAGGAGACCCAGCGCGCGATGTACGAGCCGCCGGACGACACCCGCGCCTACTTCCGCGGCCGCTGCCTCGCGCAGTACGCCTCCGAAGTGGTCGCCGCCAGCTGGGACTCGGTGATCTTCGATGTCGGGCGCGAGTCGCTCGTCCGGGTGCCGATGATGGAGCCGGAGCGCGGGACGAAGAAGCACGTCGGCGCATTGTTCGACACCTGTGAGAGTGCGAAGGATCTGCTCGAGGTGATCACCAGCCGGTGATGTGTTTTGTCACAAGGGCGAGGTAGGTTTTTCGTACCCGATGTTGCTTGAGACTTCGGGTGGCTGAGAAGGGGGACATCCATGGCAACCCGAGACACAGGTGGTCAGTCGCAGAGCGGCAAGAGCTCCAGCGATCAGGAGATCGAGGACGTCACCGTCGAGGCCAACCCGGAGGTAGCGGAGCGGCACGCGGAGATCACCGAGGACGTCGACGACCTGCTGGACGAGATCGACTCCGTCCTGGAGGAGAACGCCGAGGAATTCGTCCGCGGCTATGTCCAAAAGGGTGGAGAGTAAACCTAGTTGTCCGATTGGCCGGGCGTCCGTTATGGGCGCCCGGTTGTCGTAGGACGATCCACCGCGGTCGCGACACGAAAATGAGAGATCATCGCACTGGATGGGTGTGCGGGATATGGTGCTTCAACCGCAGCGGCGGCCCTTCCGCGCCGGTGCGAACACGTATCTGAAAGGAACCACGTGGCGACGGGTTTTGATCCATCCGGGCGACTGCCGGATATCTTTCTCAACACGGGGACGTCCTCCTTCACGCAGTTCCTGAGTGTGGCGCACCCTGAGCTGCTGCCGGGCCGGCGTCCCCTGCCTCCCGGTCTGAACGGGGGCGACATCGCACCGCACGGCACCACGATCGTCGCGATCGCGACCGCCGAGGGCGTCGTGATGGCCGGTGACCGCCGGGCGACCATGGGCAACCTGATCGCCAGCCGGGACATCAAGAAGGTCCACCCCGCGGATGCCTACTCCCTGATCGGCATCGCCGGCACCGCCGGCATCGGCATCGAGCTGATCCGGCTGTTCCAGGTGGAGCTGGAGCACTACGAGAAGACCGAGGGCGCCATGCTCTCGCTCGACGGCAAGGCGAACCGGCTGGCCGCGATGGTCCGCGGCAATCTGGGCGCGGCGATGCAGGGCCTGGCCGTGGTCCCGCTCTTCGCCGGCTTCGACCTGGCTCCGGCCGAGGGCGTGCACGCCGGGCGCATCTTCAGCTTCGACGTGGCCGGCGGCCTCTACGAGGAGACCGGCTACGAGGCGATCGGCTCCGGTTCGCTGTTCGCCAAGTCGGCGCTGAAGAAGAAGTACCGCGTGGGCGTGAGCACCGAGGACGCCATCCGGCTCGCGGTCGAGGCGCTCTACGACGCCGCGGACGACGACACCGCGACCGGCGGTCCCGACCTCACCCGCAAGATCTTCCCGGTGGTGATGACCGCGACGGCGAACGGCACGCACCGCCTCAGCGACGCGGACATCACGACGGTGGCCGAGCAGGTCGTCACCGGACGCATGGAGAACCCGGGCGGTTGATCCGCATGATCGAGGTAAAGGAGTAGCCACCCGTGGCCATGCAGTTCTACGCATCGCCCGAGCAGGTCCAGCGCGACCGCTCGGAGTACGCCCGCAAGGGCATCGCCCGCGGCCGCTCGGCCGTGGTCCTGTCGTACGAGGGCGGCATCCTGCTCGTCGCCGAGAACATCACCACCCTGCGCAAGATCAGCGAGATCTACGACCGGATCGCGTTCGCCGCCGTCGGGCGGTACAACGAGTTCGAGAGCCTGCGGCGGGCCGGCGTGCGGATGGCCGACACGATCGGCCTGACCTACGACCGGCGTGACGTCACCGGGCGGGCGCTGGCGAACGCGTACACGCAGACGCTGGGTGCGATCTTCTCGGAGACCCAGAAGCCGTACGAGGTGGAGATCTGCATCGCGCAGGTCGGCGCCACCCCGGAACAGGACGAGCTGTACCGGATCATGTATGACGGCTCGGCGCTCGACGAGCCGGGCTTCATGGCGATGGGCGGCCAGGCCGAGGCGATCGCCAACGTCCTGAAGGAGCGGCACGACGTCAACGCCGATCTGAACACCGCGCTCGCCCTGGCCGCCGAGGCCCTGGGCAGCGTCGGCGGGGAGAACGGGCAGACCCGCACCCTCGGGGCCAAGCAGCTCGAGGTCGCGGTGCTGGACCGGCGCCGCGTCGGTCGCACGTTCCGCCGGCTGGCCGACACCACGCTGACGACGCTGCTCGGCCACGAGGAGGTGGCGGACGCGGATCTCGGCGAGACCGACGCCGCCCCGCCCGCGCCGGCCGACGCCAAGCCGACCGAGTCGGCCGCGTCGCAGGACACCGAGTAGCGCCGTTCGTTCAGCGCTGAAACGGGCACGGCTGTCACAGCC
>KL571322.1:0-1895 GCA_000715855.1 Actinoplanes liguriensis | reverse complement strand
GCGCACACCCGTGCCCGTTCCGGGCCCCGGCGGCGTGTGCCCGCCGACCCGCGCGCGATCTTCGCCGTGGTCCGGGCTGCGGCCGCATCCCGCTCACCCGGCTGGCACTGAGGGCTCTTTCCACCCCATTTTTTCGACCGTGAACGCCGGCCGAGGACCGGGAGCCGGGCTGGTGGCGAGCCACGCACCCGGGCGCGGCGCGGTCGATCTCGTCGCTGCTGGTGGCGGGGTGAGCACCGCAAGCGATGGCGGGGCTGATTCTTAGAGGCCCGTGGTGGCTGCCAATGCGCCCCGGATGCGGCTAGTGTTTCGTCATGGAACGGCGAATTTTCGGCCTCGAGACCGAGTACGGAGTCACGTGCACCTATCGGGGACAGCGGCGGCTGTCGCCGGACGAGGTGGCCCGCTACCTGTTCCGCCGAGTGGTGTCGTGGGGTCGCAGCAGCAACGTCTTCCTCCGTAACGGCGCCCGTCTTTACCTCGATGTCGGTTCCCACCCGGAATACGCGACGCCCGAATGTGACTCCGTCACCGACCTGGTCGCCCACGACCGCGCCGGCGAGCGGATTCTGGAAGGCCTGCTCGTCGACGCGGAGAAGCGTCTGCACGACGAAGGCATCGCGGGCGAGATCTACCTCTTCAAGAACAACACCGACTCCGCCGGCAACTCGTACGGCTGCCACGAGAACTACCTGGTCAGCCGCCACGGTGAGTTCGGCCGCCTGGCCGACGTGCTCATTCCGTTCCTGGTCACCCGGCAACTGATCTGCGGCGCCGGCAAGGTGCTGCAGACCCCGCGCGGCGCCGTCTTCTGCCTCTCGCAGCGGGCCGAGCACATCTGGGAGGGCGTCTCCAGCGCGACCACGCGCAGCCGCCCGATCATCAACACCCGTGACGAACCCCACGCGGATGCGGAGCGTTACCGCCGCCTCCACGTGATCGTCGGCGACTCGAACATGAACGAGGTCACCACGCTGCTGAAGGTCGGCAGTGCGGACATCGTGCTGCGCATGATCGAGGCCGGCGTGGTGATGCGCGACCTCTCGCTGGAGAACCCGATCCGCGCGATCCGCGAGGTCAGCCACGACATCACCGGCCGCCGCAAGATCCGCCTGGCGAACAA
Organism: Actinoplanes liguriensis; assembly: GCA_000715855.1. GTDB lineage: Bacteria > Actinomycetota > Actinomycetes > Mycobacteriales > Micromonosporaceae > Actinoplanes > Actinoplanes liguriensis. The sequence goes on along the minus strand of KL571322.1, from coordinate 772 downwards.
CAAGGAGGTCTCCGCGCTGGACATCCAGCGGGAGTACCTGTCGAAGGCCATCGAGTTCGTCGAGCGCCGCGGCGGCGACCCGGTCGCCAAGCGCGTCGTCGAGCTCTGGGGCCGCGTCCTCGACGCGATCGAGAGCGAGAACCTGGACCCGGTCGCCCGCGAGATCGACTGGGTCTCGAAGTACAAGCTGATCGAGCGCTACCAGGCGAAACACGAGATCCCGATGTCGCATCCGCGGATCGCCCAGCTGGACCTGGCGTACCACGACGTGCGGCGCGGCCGCGGCCTCTACGCGCTGATGGAGAAGCGCAAGCAGGTCGACCGGATCGCCAACGACCTGCAGATCTTCGAGGCCAAGGAGACTCCGCCGCAGACCACCCGGGCGCGACTGCGCGGCGAGTTCATCAAGCACGCCCAGGAGAAGCGCCGCGACTTCACCGTCGACTGGGTGCACCTCAAGCTCAACGACCAGGCGCAGCGCACGGTCCTCTGCAAGGACCCGTTCCGCGCCTATGACGAGCGGGTGGAGAGGCTCATCGCGAGCATGTGATGCCGCCGGGAGTAGGCTGGCCGGGCTATGATGACCCACTCCGGCCAGCCCGATCCCGAAGAAGTCCGGCGGCTCAACCGCACCGACCGCCGCCGCGAGAAGATCCGCCAGCAGGTCTCTCAGGCCCGCCACGGCCGGCAGATCATCCCGACCTGGCTGATGGCGGCGATCCTCGGCCTGATCCTGGCCGGCTGGCTCTATCTGATCATCACGAAGTAGATC
>KL571321.1:9576-17143 GCA_000715855.1 Actinoplanes liguriensis | reverse complement strand
CCGTGCGACGCCGGCCCCGGCGAGCGCGGTGGCGTCCGCCGCCGCCGTGCCCGCGGACGGCACCACCTCCACCCGCACCTCGACGGCCGGCCCCGGGGTGATCACCTGAGCCAGCGCGCGCAGCCGGTCCGCCGGGCAGCCGACCGAGATCAGGCGCGGCGTCACGGTGACCGGGCCGAATCCGCGCAGCGCCGCGACCAGTGGGCCGGGATCGTTCAGTGGCAGCGACGGTGCCACGGCCCGCCCCGCGCCGGTGGTACGGGGCAGCCGGTACGGCACGTGGGCCAGCGGCAGCGGCCGCGGCGGGCGCTCAGCCGGCGACGAGGTCACGGTTCTCCCGCCAGCCGTTGGTGATCCGCGGATCGGCGGGGAGCGCGAGGGCGACCCACCCGTCCCCGTCCCGGTAGACCAGGCCCTCCCGCTGCCACCGGGTCAGCAGGTCGAGAACGCGCTCCGGCTCGGCCTCGTGGCCGCCCGCCCGCAACGCCGCCACCAGGCCGGGCACGGTGAGATGCCGCTCCAGGGTCAGGTAGACGACCGCGTCCCACCCGGACAGCACCGGATCGCGGTGCGGCAGGCCGACACGCCGGTCACTGATCAGCAGGTCCTCGCCGACCGCCCGATACGTAAGGGTCGAGTGCTGGTACGCCCACTGCCAGCGCTCGATCGCCGCGGCGAGCTCCGCGCCCTGCTCGACGGTGATGCCACGAGGTTCGTACCGGAAGAAATAGGCGATCTCGGCGAGCTCGTCCGCGGGCAGATCGTAGACCAGCTCGTACCACGCGGCGGCGGCGCGCGGGTCGTCGATGCCCAACTCGGGCCGTTCGAACAGCGGCGCGAAGCGCTCCAGGATGATCCGCTGCGCGACGCCCGGCGGCGGCAGGTGCACCAGCGCCGGGATCTGCGCGACCACCGGAGCATAGTCACGGGCCCAGTCCTCGCCGGGGAAGCCGAACAGGTAGTTCCACCCCGGGAAGATTCCGTGCTCGCGGAACAGCCGCAGCGCCCGGACCTGGGCGGCGCCGGTCACACCCTTGTCCATCAGCGACAGCGGCCCGGACGCCAGGCTCTCGATGCCCGGTTGCACCTCGGCGACCCCCGCGGCGGCCAGCATCCGCATCTGGTCCGGCCGCACGTTGGACTTCACCTCGTAGAAGATCCGCAGGTCCCAGCCGGTCGCGGCGAGCCGCGGCAGCAGCGTGTCGAAGTAGGCCGGGTCGAGGATGTTGTCGGCGAGCGCAACGTCCAGCACGCCGAACTCGGTGACCGCCCGCTCGATCTCCGCCCACGCGCGGTCGGCCGGCTTGCTGCGGTAACCGATGGTCAACGCGTTCAGGCCGCAGAACGTGCACTGCCGCTTCTCACCCCACCAGCAACCCCGCGACGTCTCCAGCCGCATGAAGGGCACCTCGATCCAGGAACGGATCGGGCCTTCGGCCAGGATTTCGAAGTACGGCCGGACGTGCGCGACCGGCAGCTGATCCCCGGGCGTCATCGCGGAACCCATCGGGTTGACCACCGGCACGCCACGCTCGTCGCGCCAGCAGAGGCCGGAGACCGTGCCCAGCTCCCGCTCCCCGGCCAGCGCGGCCATCAGCTCGGTGAGCGGTCGTTCGCCCTCGCCCCGGACCACGAAGTCGAGAACCGGGAAGTTGCGGTGCAGCGCCACGCCCATGGTGTCGTCGCAGTTCGCGCCACCGGCCACGATCGGCAGCCCGGGCCGGCGACGCTTGAGCTCCGAGGCCAGCGCGAGCATCGGCACGGTCTGCGCGAACGTGCTGGTCAGGCCGACCAGTTCGGGGTCACCGGCGAGCACCCGGTCGGCCGCCGCCGCGATGTAGGCCGGCGCCAGCCCGTGCATCCGGACCACCTTGTCGACCAGCGGGAAGCCCTCCGCGCGCAGCCGGTCGGTGAACTCGTCGACCCGCCAGCCCGGCCGGTACAGCGACGAAGTGAACACCCATTCGCCGGCGCCCTGATCGTGACCGGTGTCCGCGATCAGCAGGTAGTCGTCCGGCGTCACCTCGCCGCCGGTGGCCTCGAACACGTGCTGCGCGAAGACCAGATTCTCGTACTGCTGGGTGACCTGATGACCGAGATCGGTGAGCACGGTGTCCAGCAGTGAGATCGCCAGCGACGGCCAGGACAGCGTATGCCACGGCATGTTGACCAGGGTGATGCGCACGAACCCTCCCGTGAATCGACAGGAGACTATCGAATTCGGTCCCCACCGATCAACGTGGACGGTCAGGCGTCCTGGGCCAGCTCACGGAGGACCCGGACCAGAGCGACGACCCCCGGGCGGTGCTCGGCCGAGGAGCGGAACACCGCGGCGATGTCCCGTTCGAAAGTTTCCGCTATCGGCACCACGTCGAACCGGGACGGCCGCAGCCGCAGCATCAGCCCGGTCACCGGGCTCACCCCGATCCCCGCCTCGACCAGCGCCAGGGACGCGGCCGTGTCGTTGACCTCGTGCCGCAGCTCCGGCTCGATCCCGGCCCGGCGGCACACCACCCGGATCGCCTGGCCGTAATGGGTGTTCTCGGGCGGCAGGATCCAGCCGAGCGGCGGACCGGTCGCGGTCAGGCTCACCGCCTCGCCGGCGGGCATCAAGCCGGTCGGCACCGCCAGCGAGAACCGTTCCCGGTAGAGATGGACCACGCGCAGCGACGGGTCGCGCCGGATCGGCACATCCGGGTACTCCAGGCCGATCGCCAGGTCGGCGGCGCCGGAGGCGACCGCGTCGTAGACCTCGTCGACCACCATCTCGCGGCTGCGCACCACCAGCCCGGGATGCCGTTGCCGGACCCGCGCGAGCACCACCGGCAGGATGTCCGCCGCCGCGGTGGCGAAAAGCGCCACCTGCAACTCCCCCGCGACCGCACCCACGCTGCGTTCCAGCGCGGCCGTCGCCGACGCCTCGATGTCCAGGATCCGCTGGGCGTGCTCGACCAGCGCCAGCCCCGCCTCGGTCAGCTCGACCCGCCGGCCCAGCCGCCGCAGCAACGGCACCCCGGCCGCTCGCTCCAAGGCGCTGAGCTGCTGCGAAATCGCCCCCGGCGTGTAATCGAGCGCCGCCGCGACCGCCGTCACGGTGCCGCGCCGCCGCAGCTCGACCAGCGACCGCAACTGCACGCTCGACCAGTCCACCCGCGCCCCCGATCTTTCAAAGAAATTAAACGATTTCCCGTACGAATTGAGAATGGACCTGCACGAAAAAGGGGCCCCATGATGGGCCTATGACCGTCCCCAGCTCCGCGGAAGTGGTCGTGATCGGTGGCGGCGCGATCGGCGCCAGCGTCGCGTTTCACCTGGCCGAGGCCGGTGTCCGGGACGTCGTGCTCGTGGAGCGCGACGAGCTCGGCAGCGGATCGACCTGCAAGGCGGCGGGCGGCGTCCGCGCACAGTTCTCCGACCGGATCAACATCGAGCTCGGCGCGCGCAGCCTGCGGGCGTTCGCCGATTTCGGGCGGCGCCCGGGCCAGGAGATCGACCTGCACCGGGTCGGCTACCTGTTCCTGCTCTCCACCCCCGACGACGTGGCGTCGTTCGAGCGCGACGTGCGGCTGCAGAACGAACTCGGCGTCACCAGCAGGATGATCTCCGTGGCCGAGGCGAAGCGGCTCTCCCCGCTGATCTCGACCGACGGCCTGCTCGCCGCGGCCTGGTCCCCCGACGACGGGCACTGCACGCCGGAGTCGGTGGTGCTCGGCTACGCCCGCGCCGCCCGCAGGCACGGCGCCACGCTGCTGACCGGGGTCACGGTGACCGGGATCGACATGACGGCCGGGATCGTCAGCACCTCCCGCGGGCCGATCACGGCAGGCGCGGTGGTCTGCGCGGCCGGGGCCTGGTCGGCGGCGATCGGGGAGATGGCCGGCGTTCCGCTGCCGGTCACACCGCTGCGCCGGCAGATCGTCTGCACCGAGCCGATGCCGTCGCTGGCCGGGGTCGTCCCGTTCACCATCGACTTCGGCAGCACGTTCTACTTCCACCGCGAAGGGGCCGGGCTACTGATGGGGATGTCCGATCCGGATCAGGAGCCGGGCTTTCGGCTGGACTACTCGGAGGAGTGGCTGCCGCGGTTCGCCGCGGCGGTCGGGGTCCGGGCGCCAGAGTTGGCGGAGGTAGGTCTGCGCAATGGCTGGGCAGGCTTGTACGAGGTGACCCCTGACCACAACGCACTGATCGGCCGCCAGGACGCCTTCCTGTACGCAACCGGCTTCTCCGGCCACGGTTTCCTTCAGGCCCCAGCGGTAGGCGAGGTAATCCGCGACCTCTACCTGAACCGGACGCCGGTCATCGACGTAGGCCCTCTGACCACCACACGCTTTCTGGCAGACGCCTCCGGCCGCCCGGAGTCCCACATCGTCTGACCGCTTCGACTGACCGCTTCGACTGACCGTTTGTCTGGACAGGGGAACGAGCATGATTCCGCAATGGCGGCTGCGGGCGAGATTCGCCCAGGAGCTCTCCACCATGTACGGGCGGGAGGTACCCGCCTACACGACGCTCGTCGAGGTCTCCGAGCAGGTCAACCGCGACGTCGTGGCGCGGGACGGCGACGCGGCGCAGCGCCTGGGCTCGATCGGCCGGATCACCGCCGAGCGGCACGGCGCGATCCGGGTGGGCACGCCGACCGAACTCGGACAGGTCGCCCGGATCTTCGGCGCGCTCGGCATGCACCCGGTCGGTTTCTACGATCTGCGCGACGCCGCGAGCAGTTCGGTGCCGGTGATTTCCACCGCGTTCCGGCCGATCGACGCCGCGGAACTCGCGCTCAACCCGTTCCGGGTGTTCACGTCGATGCTGACCCCGGCCGATCCGCGGTTCTTCACACCCGAGCTGCGTGCCCGGTTGGAAAGTTTCCTCGCGGGGCGGCAGCTCTTCCGCCCGGAACTCCTGGAGCTCGCCGATCGAGCGGAACGGGACGGCGGGCTCGGCGAACGGGACGCAGAAAATTTCCTTCGCCTGGCGGTGCAGGCCTTCGAGCTGTCGGCCGAACCCGTCGACCGCGCCTGGTACGCCGAGTTGGAGAAAATCCCCGCCGTAGCCGCCGACATCGGCGGGGTACGCAGCACGCACATCAACCATCTGACGCCGCGCGTGCTGGACATCGACGATCTCTACCGGCGGATGACCGACCGCGGCATCGCCATGATCGACAATATCCAGGGGCCGCCCCGGTGGCGAGGCCCAGACGTCCTGCTCAGGCAAACGTCGTTCCGGGCGCTCGCCGAGGCTCGGACCATGCGGGATCCGGACGGCACTGTCGCAACCGGCTCGTTGCGTGTCCGCTTCGGCGAGGTGGAGGCGCGGGGCGTAGCGCTGACCCCGACCGGACGCGCGCGCTACGACACCCTGCTCAGCGAGATCGACCGTCGCTGCGCCGCCGCCGGGCCCAGCCGGGCAGAAATTGCCGTCGCCGTGTGGGAGGAAGGTCTGCCGGACACCGAGCGCGGGCTTCGCGAGGCCGGTCTCGCCTACTTCTCCTTCGCGGTGAGCCCGGCTCCGCCCGGCGGCCCTCCCCCGCGCACCCTCACGGAGCTGGTCGACCAGGGCTGGGTGACGGCGACCCCGATCGTGTACGAAGACTTCCTTCCACGGTCGGCCGCCGGAATCTTTCAGTCGAACCTCAGCGCGGAGGGCACCCGCGACACCAGCCAGGCGGGTGTCGCCTACGACCAGGACTGGCTCGCCACCGCGGTGGGCCGGGACATCCACGACCCGTTCGCGCTGTACGCCGCCGAGCAGGCGGCATCGATCACGGCGGTCACCACGAAACTCGGCATCCCGGAGGTCACCCGATGAACACCGACCAGTTGCGCGAACAGGCCCGGAACAGCCTCAGCCGGATCGGCGCCACCGTCCCGGACGGCGCCGATCTCTACGCCCGTTCCCCGATCACCGGCGAGAGCCTCTTCGGGCTGCGAGCCGTCACCGCCGAGGAGGCGACCCTGGCGATCGGCGAGGCCACGGAGGCGTTCCGCACGTGGCGGACCACCCCGGCGCCGGTGCGCGGCGAGCTCGTCCGCACGCTCGGCGACCTGCTGCGCGTGCACAAGTCGGACCTCGCGGACCTGATCACCATCGAGGTCGGAAAGATTCGGTCGGAAGCACTCGGCGAAGTGCAGGAAATGATCGACATCTGCGAGTTCGCGGTCGGGTTGTCGCGGCAGCTCTACGGAAAGACGATCGCCTCCGAGCGGCCCGGTCACCGGCTGGCCGAGACCTGGCATCCGCTCGGCGTCGTCGGCGTGATCTCGGCGTTCAACTTCCCGGCCGCGGTCTGGTCGTGGAACACCGCGCTCGCCCTGGTCTGCGGCGACGCCGTGGTGTGGAAGCCCAGCGAGCTCACTCCCCTGGTCTCGCTCGCCACCAGCCATCTGCTCGACCGCGCGATCGCCCAGGCCGACGCGCCCGCCCACCTGCACCGGCTGCTGCTCGGCGGCCCGGAGATCGGTTCTCTCGTCGTCGACAGTCCGCAGGTCGGCCTGGTGAGCGCGACCGGCTCCACCCGCATGGGCCGTGCGGTCGGGCCGCGCGTCGCCGCCCGGTTCGGCCGGGTGCTCCTGGAGCTGGGCGGCAACAACGCGGCCGTCGTGGCGCCCTCCGCCGACCTCGATCTGGCACTGCAGGGCATCGTGTTCGCGGCCGCCGGGACCGCCGGGCAGCGCTGCACGACCCTGCGCCGGCTGATCGTCCACCGTGACATCGCCGACCAGCTCACCGAGAAGCTGGCCGAGGTCTACGGCCGCCTGCCGATCGGTGACCCTTTCGACGGGAAGACGCTGGTCGGTCCACTGATCACGGAAGCCGCCGCGTCGTCGATGGCGGCCGCGCTGGAACGTGCCCAGGCCGAGGGCGGCAAGGTCATCGCCGGTGGCCGGAGGATCGAGAGGACCGGCGGCGCGTACGTCGAACCGGCGATCGTGCGGATGCCCCGGCAGTCCCCGGTCGTCCGGGAGGAAACTTTCGCCCCGACCCTGTACGTGCTCACCTACGACACGTTCGAGGAGGCGGTGGCGCTGCACAACGACGTACCCCAGGGATTGTCGTCCTCGATCTTCACCCGTGACATGCAGGAGGCTGAGCGATTCCTGGCCGCCGACGGCTCCGACTGCGGGATCGCCAACGTCAACATCGGCACGTCCGGCGCGGAGATCGGCGGCGCGTTCGGTGGTGAGAAAGAAACCGGCGGCGGGCGCGAGTCCGGTTCCGACGCGTGGCGCGCCTACATGCGGCGGGCCACCAACACGATCAACTACTCCAGCACGTTGTCCCTGGCCCAGAACGTCAGCTTCCTCTGACCCGGCGACAGGGAGCACATCGTGCCTGGTGGTCTGTGATTGACTAACACGCATGACCGCCGAGCCCACCGCGGCCACCCGGCCCCGTAACCGCAAGCAACTCATCGTCGAAGCGGCCGGCCAGGTCTTCAGCGAGCGGGGCTACCACGCGGCTTCGATGGAGGAAATCGCCGCCGGTGTCGGCATCAGCGCCGCCGCTCTGTACCGGCATTTCCCCAACAAGTACGCGCTGTTCGCCGAGTGCGCCGACGTCATGG
>KL571321.1:8567-9333 GCA_000715855.1 Actinoplanes liguriensis | reverse complement strand
GGCCGACGCGAGCCTGGCGGACGTGCTCGCGGCGATCATCCGGGTGACCGTGGCGCACCGTTCGTCGGGCGGTTTGTACCGGTGGGAGGCGCGCTTCCTGGAGCGCGACGACCGGCGGAAGCTGCGCGCGAAGTTCGGGCAGGTCGTCGGGCGGATGACCGAGATGGTTCAGCGCGAGCACCCGCGGCCGGACGGGACCCTGCGCGCGGTGGCGGCGCTCGGCGCGATCGGGTCGATGACGATGCACCACACGTCGATCGCCCAGCGCCGGATCGAGGACCTGGTGCTGGCGTCCGCGATGGGCGTGGTCACGGCGGATCCGGAGGCGGGACGGGTTCGCGAACGTCACGAACGTGCAGATCGCGCAGGCGGTCGGGCTGGCGCCGTCGGCGATCTACCGGCACTATCCCGGCAAGGTGGACATCCTGGCGGCCGCGTGTCTGCAGGCCGCGGGGCTGCTGGCCCAGGCGGTGGACCGGAGTCTGCACCAGGCGACCGATCCGCGGGAGTCCGTGGTCGCGCTCGCCGCCGCCTACGTGGCCTACAGCTTCGAGCACAATGCGCTGAACAGCGTGGCGGAGGCGGAGATCGCCGGGCTGCCGGCCGAGTTGCAGCGGCCGTTGATCCTGGCCCAGCGTGATCACATCGCGGTGTGGGAGCAGCAGTTGCGGACCGCGCGGCCGGATCTGGATCCGCGTCAGGTCCGGGTGCTGGTGCACGCCGGGTTCGGGGTGGTGGTGGAGGCCGGGCGCGCTCTCCACTGGGA
>KL571321.1:8161-8373 GCA_000715855.1 Actinoplanes liguriensis | reverse complement strand
CCACTGGGAGGACACACCCGGCCACCGGGACGCCGTGACCGCGCTGGTCATCGGCGCTCTGACCCTCTGAGCCCAGCCACCCTGGCGCCGTCCCTTCCCAACCGCCTGCCACCACCGCCGCGACTTCCCTCAGCCGGCTCGCCGCTCCCCTGCCGCCCCGGCTCTCCCCGGCTGTGGCCGCCGCCGCGCCCGGCCGCCCCGCGAAGTGAACC
>KL571321.1:1471-7944 GCA_000715855.1 Actinoplanes liguriensis | reverse complement strand
CGAAGTGAACCCACGTTCGCGGGGCGAAGGGATCATCACTTCAGGGGCGGTTGCCGGTCGGGATGGTGATCGGCGTGTAGCTCGCCGACGTCCCGTTGTTGAGGAACAGCATCGCCAGCCCGCGCACGAACTGGTCGAACAGCGAGAACCCGGTCGGGATGATCGGCGACAGTCCTTCGCGGAACGCCACATACGCCGGCCAGCCCACCTCGATCAACGCGCGGGAGGCGTAGTCACGCGGTAGTTTCAGCCAGTCCCCGATCTTGTCGCTGAGCACATATCGGGCGAACTCGCGCTGGAACCCTTGAGTGACCCCGAGGTCGACCTGCGAGACGAGCCCGAGCAGCACGTCGGCCAGGTTGATCCCTTCCGGGGTCGACGCCATGATCGGCGTCAACACGTACGCGGATTGCTGTTTCGCCGCCGCCCAGCTGGCCGGGATGAAATCGTCCCGGACACCGAGCAGGTGCAGCGCGACCTGCCACATGTGCAGGAACGCGTCCGACTCCGCGGCAGAGATCTTGATGCCCCAGGACGTGAGCTTGCCGTAGACGTAGGTCCCGAGGCTGTGGAAGGTGACCAGGATGTCCCCGTTGCTGATCGGGATGAAGTCCTGGTCGTTGGTGACCGCGCGCCACGCCGGCGACTGCGGCAGCAGGTGCCGCACGGCGGCGTGGGTCAGGCGCGTCTTGTTCGACGTGACCACGAAGTGGCCGGTCGGCTTGAACGCGTCGACCGCGCTGAGGTCGTACCCGTAGGTAAAGGTTTTCGCCGCCCGCGACTGCATGTCGGCGCCGCCGGCCGAGTAGTACACGTTGCGGGCCTCGCGCGGGATGACCGTGCTCATGATGCCGCTGCCCAGGCCGTACAGCAGAAACAGATACATGCTCATGCGCTTGTTGAACTGGGCCGCACGTTCGAGTTTCACCGGGTCGGCCCACGACGGCAGGGTGTTGACCTGTTGCAGATAGGTGACGAGGTCGGCGGGCAGCCCGGCGGGCAGCGCGTCACCGTTCTTGACCCACGCGTCGAACGCGGTGTTGACGGCCGGGATCTGGCCGTTGTCGAGGAGCGAGGCGACGAGGGGGTCGGTGGCGTCGTCCCAGACGCTCCAGGGGTTGGTGATCGTGTCGGTCGCGGCGATCGAGTCCTTGGAGGACCAGGCCCACGCCGCGGACGGGTCGGCCGCAGCCGCCACGCCCAGCGCGGCACCAAGTGTGAGGACACGCCTCCTGCTGAGATTTTGCATTCGCTTACCTACTTCCCGGGCCCGATACAAGCATGTTTCGATGATGGCCGGTCTGTGATTTTTCATTAACATAGACGGGCCCGGGCCAGTCGGCAAGGGTTGAAGTTCATGGATCAATCGCAGTCCGGGACAACCGCCCGGATGCCGGGTCAGCGGCTGTTGAGGCGAGCGGCCTGGCGGGTCAGGTGGTCGCGCTCAGGCGCGTTGGTGGCCTTGCGCGCGGCCTCCGCGTAGAGTCGCGCAGCCACGTCCAGGTCACCGGCCCGCTCGTGCAGGTGCGCCGCGACCGCCGTGTACCGCGGCAACGTCTCGTCCAGCGGGGCGAGCGCCGCCAGACCCGCACGGGCCCCGTCGGCCTCACCGAGCGCGACCGCGCGGTTCAGCCGGACCACCGGATTGTCCGTCAGACGCACGAGCTCGTCGTACCACTCGACGATCTGAACCCAATCGGTCTCGTCCGCGGTCTGCGCATCCGCGTGCAGCGCCGCCACCGCGGCCTGCGCCTGGAACTCTCCCAGCCGGTCGCGGGCCAGCGCTCCCTGCAGAATGTCGACGCCCTCCGCGATCAGTGTCGTGTCCCACCTGCTCCGATCCTGGTCGGCGAGCGGGATCAGACTGCCGTCCGGGCCGGTCCGGGACGCGCGACGGGCGTGATGCAGCAGCATCAGGGCGAGCAGCCCGGCCACCTCTGGATGATCGATCACGGTCACCAGCTGCCGGGCGAGCCGGATCGCCTCGGCCGCCAGGTCCACGTCGCCGGAGTAGCCCTCGTTGAACACCAGATACAGCACCCGCAGCACCGTCGCGACGTCGCCGGGCTGGTCGAACCGCACCCCGGAGACGGTCCGCTTGGCGCGGCTGATGCGCTGGGCCATGGTCGCCTCGGGCACCAGGTACGCGTCGGCGATCTGCCGGGTGGTCAGCCCGCCGACCGCACGCAGCGTGAGCGCGACCGCGGACGACGGCGTCAGCGACGGGTGCGCGCACAGGAAGTAGAGCTGCAGCGTGTCGTCCGACGTGCCGGCCGGGCCGGCCACCGGCTCCTGGTCGGCGAGCTCCTCGCGGCGCCGGCGCGCGGTGTCGGCCCGCGCCGCGTCGAGGAACTTCCGCCAGGCGATGGTGACCAGCCACCCCTTCGGATCCCGCGGCTGCTCGGCGGACCCGGCGGACCGGACCGCCTCGACCAGCGCGTCCTGGACGGCGTCCTCGGCCGCCGCGAAATCTGCTCCGCGGCGGACGAGGACCCCGATCACGCTGGGCGTGAGACTCCGGAGGAGTTCCGCGTTCATTCCGTGATCGTCCTGTCTCTTATGCGCGCTCGTAGCTGTCCACGTCGATGATCATCCAACCGGCGATGAGATCCTTCGTCTCCGCGAACGGGCCGTCGGTGGCCGGCGGGCGGCCCGGACCGTCGTAGGACACCCAGGTGCCCTCCGGCGCGAGCGCCTGACCGTCGACGAACTCGCCACTCTTCTCCAGCCGCGACGCGAAGTCGTTCATGTACTGGATGTGGGCGGTGACCTCTTCCGGGGTCCACTTGTCCATCGGGACGTCGTTGACCGGGGCCGGAGCGCCGCGGTAGTGCTTGAGCAGCAGGTACTTCGCCATGATGTGCTCCATTCTCGTTGTCCTTCGCCGCGGGGACGGAGCGGCCCGCCGTTTCTCGACATCTCTCCGCAGAATTTTTTCTTGACCCACCCCCGGGGGTACGGGTTTAGCGTCGCCCCCATGATCCGTGAGTACCTCCGCGCGCTGCCGGTGTTCGCCGGTGACCTGCCCACCTTCGACCCGGAGGCGGCCCCGGACCGCCCCGACGAACTGTTCGTGACGTGGCTCGTCGCGGCCGTCGAGGCGGGAGTCCGTGAACCGCATGCGACCACGCTGTCGACGATCGGTCCTGACGGCGTACCCTCCGCAAGGATTTTGATCGTCAAGAACGTCGATGCGAGCGGCTGGCAGTTCGCGGTGCACGCGACCAGCCCGAAAGGCCTTGACCTGGCCCGTCGCCCGGTCGCGGCGCTGACCTTCTACTGGTCGGCGCAGGCGCGCCAGGTCCGTGTCCGCGGCCCGGTCCGCGCCGCCCCGGCCGAGGAGAGCGCCGCCGACTTCCTGGCGCGACCACTGAGCTCGCGCGCCGAGGCCTCGCTCGGCCGCCAGAGCCGGCCCCGCACCGACCGGGCCGCGACGGAAATTTTCGCCAACCCCGATGATGTGCTTCCGGAGTGGACCCTCTACACGCTGGCGCCCACCGAGGTCGAGTTCTGGCAGGGCGACAAGCACCGCCGGCACACCCGTCTCCGCTACACGGCCGGCTCTGCCGCCTGGACCCGCGAACTTCTCTGGCCCTGATCCGCGGCGGCCACCACGTCGAGGAAACGGGTGACCAGGGCGTGGACGACCGGGCTGCCCGGAGTGTTGGCGAGGACGTAGCGCAGGCCGTCGAGGAGGGGCGTGCCCTCGGCGACACCGAGCATCGCCGCCATCGCGGTGGCGGAGGACAGGTCGCCGCGGGCGATGAATTTCGCCGTCAGCGGCACCATCGCGAGGGTGAAGGCCACCGTGTCGGGAGCGTCCAGCGGCAACCCGCGGCCGTGGTGGTCGAGTGCCTCGAAGAGCGTCCGCTCCCCCGGGCGCCCGTCGCCGGCCAGCAAACGGGCGTCGCGGGGCGCGGGCAGATCGGCGGGCCAGGCGTACCAGTCGACCCACAACGGGAGGGAGCCGACGTCGTACATCGCTCCGACATACCGCCCGCCGGCCGGGCCGTTCTGCGGCGCCTCCAGCGTCAGGACGGCGTCGTCCAGCGGCAGTTCCGCACCGACCACCAGCAGGTCGACATCGCTCCACGCGTCGCCGGCGCCCCGGCCCAGCGATCCCGCCAGCCAGATCGCCTCCGCGTCGGAGCCGGCGACGATTTCCTTCAGCCAGGCCGCGCGTGCCGCCACCAGTCCATCGAGGAGTGGGTCCATCGGCCGAGCCTAATGCGAGGTGGCAGTGGGCGTCGCGGGCATTCCGGCCACGGCGGGAGGTCGCGGCCGACACGTTCCTGGTGGCTCGGGCCGGTGGATTTCACCACCAACGACTTGACGCTGCGCGACGGAAGAATCCTTCACTTTCAGGCGCGATGCGGGTCCTCCGGGGACAGCCACGCGTCCGGGTCGTCGAGGCAGTGCCGGTCCACCGACCGTGTGAGGGCCTCGACGACCGCCCGCACCACGGGTCGCGGCTCATCCCCGCGCGACACCAGGGACCAGGTCCAATACGGAGCCGGATGGCGGATCGGGCGCGCGGTCAGATCCTGCGGCACCGGGGTGGTCTGGCTCTTCGGATTGTTCACCACCGGGCGGCGCAGCCGGCGCACGTGGTCGTAGAACGCGTGGCCGGTGGACCCGCCCTCGGACACGTGCTCCACCCGCGCCCCGGTCTCCGCGGCCATCGCCAGCGCCCAGCGATTCCACGACGACCAGCTCGTCTCGTCCGCATCGACCAGGACGATCGTGTCCCGGGCGCGGACCGGGCCGGTGTCGGCGCCGGCGCTGACCGCGAACAGACGGTCGGCGCCGAGCAGCCGGGCCTCCAGGTTCTCGGCGGCGAGAATGTCCGCCGGAACCCAGCAGATCGCCAGGTCCAGGCCGCCGTCGACGACGCGCGCGGCCTGGGCGTGCGACGGCAGGACCCACGCGTCCACGATGAGCTGCGCGGTTCCCGCGGTCTGCTCCTCCAGACCCGCGGGGCGCCAGTTGACGTAGCCGAGGCGCACCGGGCCCGAGGCGGACAGGCCCGCCGCCGTACGCCGGAGATCGTCCGCCTGGTCGAGGAGAGCTTTCACGCGCGGCAGCAGCAGCGTGCCCGCGGCCGTCAACGCGACCGTGCGCCGATCGCGGTCGAACAACCGGGTGCCGAGATCCCGCTCCAGAGCCTTGATCTGCTGCGACAGCGACGGCCCGGCGATCCGCAGCCGCTCGGCCGCCCGCGCGTAGCTCAGCTCCTCGGCGACCGCCACGAAGTACCGCAGCTGACGTAGCTCCATCGCCCCAGCCTAAGCCGCTGATAGGCGCAGCCTCTCAGCCGGGAGAAAGCCGGTCGTGCCGACTGCCCCGTCCCCGAGAGATGGTCTTGCCAGAAAGGTTTTCCCAGCTCATCGAGGGAGTAAGAAAATGTCGAAGGCTGTCATCGTCACCGGGGCTTCGCAGGGCATCGGCGCCGCCACCGTCGCCGCGTACCGCAAGCTGGGCTGGAACGTGGTCGCCAACTCGCGCACCATCCAGCCGTCCGACGAACCCGGCATCATCGCGGTCCCCGGCGACATCGCCGATCCCGTGGTCGGCGCCCGCATCGTGCAGACCGCGCTGTCCGAGTTCGGTCGCGTCGACACGGTGATCAACAACGCCGGGATCTTCATCGCGAAGCCGTTCACCGACTACACGGCGGAAGATTTCGACGCGGTCACCGGCATCAACCTGCGCGGCTTCGTCAGCGTGACCCAGCCGGCCGTCGCCGCGATGGTCGAGCAGGGCGGCGGGCACGTCGTGACCATCACGACAAGCCTCGTCGACCACGCTCTCAGCAGCGTCCCGGCGTCGTTCGCGTCGCTCACCAAGGGCGGCCTGAACGCGGCGACCCGCTCGCTCGCGGTCGAGTTCGCGGGGCGCGGGGTCCGCTTCAACGCGGTGTCGCCCGGCATCATCCGCACGCCGATGCACCCCGCGGAGACGCACGAGTTCCTCGCGGCGCTGCACCCGATCAACCGGCTCGGCGAGACCAGCGAGGTGACCGACGCCATCCTTTACCTGGAGGGCGCCCCGTTCGTCACCGGCGAGATCCTGCACGTCGACGGTGGCCAGAGCGCGGGCCACTGACCCACCGGGCCGCGGCCCAACCGCCGCGGCCCAATCACCACAGCCCAACCAACGCGTCTTGACCGCCGCGTCTTGACCGCCGCGTCTTGACCGCCGCGTCCTGACCGCCGCGTCCTGACCGACGCGACCAGACCGACGCGACCAGACCGACGCGACCAGACCGACGTGGCCAGACCGACGTGGCCCAACCGACGTGGTTTGACCGACGTGGCCCTGCTGGCGTGGCCCTACTGCCGCAGCACCGAAACCGGCCGCGGCCTTCCCCCGGGTCGCGGCCCCTCACGGCCACTTCCCACGTCGCGGCCGAAGTGCCCAAAAAAATTCTTCATTTCCTATGTCCGCTGTGGTCCGGACCGCCGCTCCCGCGG
>KL571321.1:0-1209 GCA_000715855.1 Actinoplanes liguriensis | reverse complement strand
CGCTCAGCCCGAAAGGGCGACCTCCGTGGCGGGGCGCGGTCAACCCAAGACCCATGACCGCCGTTGATCCGTGCGGTGGTTACTTTCCCACCCGTCTGGAGCTTCTGATGACGAATCTTTCCGCCGAGCCGATCCTGGGTAATGTGCTCGATGCCTGGCAGCAGGCGATCGCCGCACATGACTACGAAGGTGTGGCGAAACTTTTCACCGAAGACGCCGTCTTCCAGGGCCTGCATCCCTTCAGCGTCGGCCGGCCCGGAGTCGCCGCCTACTACGCCTCCCAGCCCCTCGGCATGACCGTTGACTACCGGGTCCTGAACAGCCGGCACCTCGCCGACGACGTCGCCCTGGGCTGGGTCGCGGCGGAATTTTCCTTCGCCGACGGGTCCCGCCCGCCCCTCCCGGTCAGCCTGACCGTCGTCGTGCAAGCCGGGAAGATCGCCCACTACCACGTCTCCCACCGCATCGACGCCGGCCACTGACCCGCCAACCCAGCGGCAACAAGCCAACAGGCGGCGGCCGGGATCGGATCCTCACCGATGTGTCGACCTGGACGGCGCACACCAACCGGGGGCCTTCCCATGACGCCCGGTTCCCGGCGAAGACGACCCGGGCAGATCCGTCCAGGACGCCCGGTTCCCGGCGAAGACGACCCGGGCAGATCCGTCGCCGCCGGGCCGGAACCGGAAGGACGGACCCGCAGAGCGGAAGGCCCCGCGAAGGGACGGCCTTCCGGATCGGGGTCTTCCGGACCGGGTGGTGCCTGCCTACGTCGCGGCCGGCAGGCGCACCTCGAAGCGACAACCCCCGGCGATGTTGCCGGCCCGGACGCGGCCACCGTGCGCCTCCACCAGCCCCCGCACGATGGCCAGCCCGAGCCCACCCCCACCGGCGCCCTCCGGCGTGCGGGCCCGGGTCCCGCGGAACGCCACGTCGAACAGCCGGGGCAGATCCTCGTCCGGGATCCCACCGCAGCTGTCGGAGACGGAGAGCCAGACCTCGCGGCTGTCCCGCCCGGCCTCGATCTGGATCACACCGTTCACCGGCGTGTACCGCACCGAGTTGGTGAGCAGGTTGCTGACGATTCTGTTCAGCTCGGCGGCGCCGCCGGAAACTATCGGCCACGCGTCCCCCACCGCCACCACCCGGATCCCGCGCCCGACCGCCAGCGGCGTCACGGCGGCAACCGCGTCGGAGACCACGTCCGCC
>KL571320.1:27001-32904 GCA_000715855.1 Actinoplanes liguriensis | reverse complement strand
CAGAGATGTGTATAAGAGACAGCTATCGTTCCAGGCATGACAATGGATGCGACGCTAGCGGGGCATCTGCAGGAACTGCGGCGCGGCACCGTGGTCGTCGCCAGCCTCACCGTCCTGCGCACGCCCGGCTATGGCTATTCCCTGCTCGAGACGCTGAGCCGGGCCGGCTTCGAGGTCGAGGCCAACACGCTCTATCCGCTGCTGCGCCGGCTCGAGGCGCAGGGGCTGCTGACCAGCGAGTGGAACACCGGCGAGGCCCGCCCGCGGAAGTTCTACCGGACCACCGAGCAGGGTGACGCCCTCGCCGCGACCCTGCGCGGCGAGTGGGCACGACTCGACGCCGCGATCGGCGACCTTTTCACCGACACGAATCTGGGGAGCGAGAAATGAACGACCTCGTCGATCGCTACGTGTTCACCGCCCTGCGCCGGATCCCGGAGCAGCAGCGCGCCGACATCGACCGGGAGCTGCGCGCCTCCATCGAGGATGCGGTCGACGCCCGGGTCGAGGCCGGGGAGACCCGGGAGGCGGCGGTCGAGACGACGCTCACCGAGCTCGGCGATCCGGAGCGGCTGGCGGATCAGTATGCGGGCCGTCCGGCCTACCTGATCGGGCCGGAGCTGTTCCCGGTCTGGCGGCGGCTGCTCACGATCCTGCTGTGGACCGTGCTGCCGATCGTCGTGACGGTCGGGGTGGTCGTGCAGATCTTCGACGATCCGAATATCGGGAAGATCATCGGCGGAGCGGTGTCCGGGCTGCTCACGGTCGGGGCGCACCTCTGCTTCTGGGTGACGCTGGTGTTCGCGATCGCCGAGCGGACCGGCAACATCATAAAGGTCAACTGGTCGCTCAAGGACCTTCCGCGGTACGAGGCGCAGCGCGCCGGCCTCGGCCAGATGCTCACCGGGGTCGTGTGGGTGGTGCTGCTGATCGCGGCGCTCGTGCTGCAGCAGTTCACGTTCTCCGACGTGCCGCTGCTCGACCCGGCGAACTGGTCGTTCTGGTGGCCGGTGACGATCGCGGTGCTGGTGCTGCGCGGCTTCTACTACGTGTGGGTCAACCAGCTGGGCAGGACCACGCGGAAGGTCGCGGTCGTCAACGCGGTGCTGACCGTGGCGTGGGCGGCCCCGCTGATCTGGCTGCTCTCGGCCGACCGGTTCTTCAACCCGGCGTTCCACGGCTTCCTCGATCACGACGGCGGGGACTTCCGGGGGTGGCTGAACACCATCATCATCGCGGTCGTGGCGATCGGCGCGGTGTGGGACGTCGTCGACACGGCGCTGCGGGCCGAGCGGACCCGGCGCGGGCTCCCCGGCAAGGTGCCCGGCACCGGCGGGAGCTACGACTTCCGCTGATCCCCCGTCACGTGCGAGCCCGCGTGAGCAGTGCCTGAATCCGGGACACGAGCTCACGCGGGCTGAACGGCTTGGTCACGTAGTCGTCGGCGCCCGCGCTGAACCCGCCCTCCACGTCCTGCTCCTGGACCCGGGCGGTGAGCATGATGATCAGCATCCCGGCGGTGGCGGGTTCGGAGCGCAGCATCCGGCACACCTCGATCCCGGACAGCAGCGGCATCGAGACGTCCAGCACGGCGAGGGTGGGGCGGTGCGCCCGGGCCTGCTCGACGGCGGCCTGACCGTCGCCGACCGTGATCACTTCGAGCCCCGCCTGCTCCAGCTTGAAGGCAACCAGATCCCGGATGTCGGCGTCGTCGTCGGCCACCAGGACCGTGGTCACGGCAGCTCCCCTCGATCGGTATCACGCTCGGTAAACCATATCGGCTTATTCAGCGCTATGTCGGTTTTCTGTGCAACCTGCCTGCAACCCGGGTGCGCCCGGTCTGCCACCCGGCGGGAGTGTGCTGATCACCGCACCGCCGACAGGCACGAATCGAACCGGGAGGGACCGATGACCGCCATGATCGAGGATGTCCGCACCGAAGCGCTCTTCGTCTCGTACCTGCAGCGTTCGCAGGAGCCGACCGTGGAGGTGATCCGCGAGGCGGTCACGTCCACGGTGAGCCGGCTGGGCGAGACCGGTTGCGCCGAGTTGGTCGCGCAGGAGTTCGGCGAACATCCGGACTGTGCGATCGGCCGCATGCGGTGGGCACGGTCCGCCGTCCTGCTCGCCTTCGCCGCCTGATCTGCGCGTACGTCATGAGCCGCCCGCTCACGGGCGTGTGCTCACGGCGTACGCGCAAGGTCTGGTCTCTCATCGCGGGAAATGCGCGCGGCGGGATGGCGGGGGCGGCGCACGCACGGCTAGGGTGACGGGCATGAACACGCGCTTGAGCATGTGGTGGCCCGCCTGACGGCGGCCACAACTCGCGCGTAACCAACCGCGGCCGCCTCGTCGAGGCGGCCGTTTCTCGTGGCCGGGCCCGGCGGGCGGTCCCAGTCCGGAACGAGGACCCATGCCCTTCGCTTACCTGCACCGCGACGGCGCCGACCACGTCGAGGTGCTCACCGGTGACGTGATCACCGTCGGCACGCTCGCCGAGATCCCGCTCGAACCCGGCCGGCCGGTGCTCGCCGTGGTGCCCTACCGGCAGATCGCCGAACGCGGCTTCGACTGCGTCGACGACGGCGCGCCCCTGGAATGCCTGCTCGTCACCGCCCGCGAGACCCGGCCGCTGAGCGACTTCCCTGCCGGAGAGCTGCGGGTCTCCGGCGGGCGGTTCGACCTGAGCGACGACGAGTACGCGACGATCGTCGACGACGTGCTGCGCGACGAGATCGGGCACGGCGAGGGCGCGAACTTCGTGATCCACCGGGTGTTCGAGGCGTCCGTCGACGGCGACCCGGTGGACGCGGCGCGGGCCGCGTTCGGCCGGCTGCTGGCGAGCGAGCAGGGCACGTACTGGACGTTCCTGGTGCACACCGGCGCCCGGACGCTGGTCGGGGCGACACCGGAACGGCACGTCAGCGTCAACGACGGCATCGTGATGATGAACCCGATCAGCGGCACGTTCCGGCACGGCTCCGGCGAGCTGATCGACTTCCTGCGCGACCCGAAGGAGGTCGAGGAGCTCTACATGGTCCTCGACGAGGAACTGAAGATGATGGCGACCGTGGCCGAACACGGCGGGCAGGTCGCCGGGCCGTACCTGAAGCAGATGTCACACCTCACGCACACCGAGTACCTGCTGGCCGGGCGGGGCTCGCTGGACGTCCGGGAGGTGCTGCGGGAGACCATGTTCGCGCCGACCGTCACCGGCAGCCCGATCGAGAACGCCTGCCGGGTCATCGCGCGGCACGAGCGCCGCGGGCGGGGCTACTACGCGGGCGTGCTCGCGCTGCTGTCGGTCTCCGACGACGGGGTGCAGTCGCTGGACGCGCCGATCCTGATCCGCACCGCGGAGATCACCCCCGGCGGCACGCTGCGGGTCCCGGTCGGCGCCACGCTGGTCCGGCACTCGACGGCGGCGGGCGAGGTGGCCGAGACCCACACCAAGGCCGCCGGGGTGCTCTCCGCCCTGGGTGCGGCGACCATTCCGGTACGGACGGACGCCCCACCCGTGGCCGGCGAGGACGAGCAACGCCTGCTGGCGGCCCGGAACGCCGACCTGGCCCGGTTCTGGCTCGACTCGCGGGAGGAGGGCGCGCTCGCCGTGCCGTCGCTGCTCGGGCGGTCCGCGGTGATCGTGGACGGGGAGGACACGTTCACCGCGATGCTGGCGCACCAGTTGAAGGCGCTCGGGCTCGCCGTCACCGTGGTGCCGTGGTCCGCGCCCGTGCCCGACGCCGACCTGCTCGTGGTCGGGCCCGGCCCCGGCGACCCCTCGGACGCCACCGACCCGAAGATGACCGCGATGCGGGAGACCCTGGTCGCGCGGCTGGTGTCCGGGCGGGCGCTGTTCGCGGTGTGTCTCGGGCAGCAGCTGCTGGCGGCGCAGCTGGGGCTGTCGCTGTTCCGGCGGGAGGTGACCTATCAGGGGATGGCCCGTGAGGTCGATCTCTTCGGGAGCGTACGGCGGGTGGGCTTCTACTCCAGCTTCGCGGCGCTCTCCCCTGCGTCCGCGATCACGTCGCCCTACGGGCCGGTGGAGATCGCCCGGGATCCGGGGGACGAGGCGGTGCACGCGCTGCGCGGGACGACGTTCGCCGGGGTGCAGTTCCACCCGGAGTCGGTGCTCAGCCGGGACGGAATCGACGTTCTTCGTGAACTTCTCCCACCTTTGCTGGCGGAAGTGGTTAGCCCGCTCACGAACGGGTAGCGAATATGGCGTCGGTGGTCCAAGGCGATCGAGAGCCTCACCTTGGGCCACCGACCCGTTTGTGTGTTCAGTTGGCGCCCCGGGGCGGGCCTCCGCCGCAGGTGGTGGTCCGGGGGCGCGCCGGCGTTGTCCACAGGGGCTGGAAACCGCAGGTCAGAGCGCGAATCCTGGACGCATGACGGCAACCGCCCCGCGCAGCGCCCGGGCCCTCTCCGCGATCCTGACCCGGCAGGACGGTCTGATCACCTGGCAGCAGGCCCGGCAGCAACTCAGCGAGAAAACCGTCCGCCACCGCGTCCGGACCGGGCGGTGGCGACGGGTGCACCGCGGCCTCTACCTCACCGGCGACGGCGAGGTCACCGAACAGCAGCGCCTCTGGATCGCCAGCCTCGGCGCCGGCAACGGGCAGCCCGCGCTGCTCGCCGGCACGACCGCGCTGCGGCTCCTCGGCCTGGACCGGCCGCCCGGCGGTGGCCCGATCGACGTGCTGGTGCACAGCAGCCGGCCCGACCGGGACCCGCCACCCGCCGTCCGGGTCCACCGCACCCGCCGGTTGAGCAGCGTGGACCAGTGCCCCACGATCGGTCCACCGTGCACCACGGCGGCCCGCGCCCTGGTCGACGCGGTGGAGTGGGCGGAGGACACGCTCGCCGCGATGCTGGTGCTCGGGGCGGTCCACGAGCAGCGGCTGGTCAGCTCGGCGCAGATCCGGCCGGTGCTGGCCCGCCTGCCCCGGCTGTCCCGCCGCGAGCTGATCGAGGAGATCGTGTTCGAGGGCGAATGGGATCTCCCTTGGGCCGCCTGACTCGTTGAACGTTTACCCGGCGATGGAAGGCGGGTATCCCGCACGCGTCATTGACCTTCGGAGGAAAACCTTGGCCGAGCCGCACGTCACCCTCGATCCGCAGTCGCTCAACCCGGTGGAGCAGAAGCTGCAAGGCCCGCTGGAGGACCAGCTCAGCTCGGCCCTCCAGGCCGCGACGGTCAAGATCCAGCAGCAGTACGCCGGGGAGAGCGTCGAGCAGGTCACCAGCATGCTCCTGGAGCAGGCGAGGGCCGGTCTGCACCCGGACATCGCCGCCGGCTTCCACCCCGACCCCGAGCAGCTCCGGCACGTCGCCGAAGAGATCGTCAGCCGCTCACATTGAGAGGCGCCCCGGAAATCCCGGGGCGCCCTCTTCCTCCGACCTCCGGTCCGCCGTTGCGACCAGCACGGTGCGTGGGAAGTACGCTGGCGAGGTGGGTGAGTTCACTGAGCGCGAAGGCGCGCGTCCGGCTCGGCCGCCGAACGGCTATCTGCCGTACGGCGACCGGAAGCCCTATGTCGTGGCCGACTCACTCGCCGATTTGACAGGCCCGACGCACGGCGTGGTCTCTCTGCCGCGCCACCTCGACTGGTCCGGCCGCGCGGACTACGACCTGAGCCGGCCCGCGCGGTTGGCCGGCATGTACAAGGTGGTGCTCAGCGAGGCCGCCGGTGTCGACGATCTGTGTACCTGGCTCGACGGCGAGATGCTCCTCCGTCTCTGGCCCTCGCTCTGGTTGCCGCCGCAGCTCCGGCGGCGTTGGGAGCAACGTTTCCCGGAGCTCGCCGCCGCCCGCACGGTTGCCGCGTAGCCGGTGGACCCGTTTCACGAACGGCTCGCTCGTGTCGGGCTCGCGGCCGCCGGCCGGTACGGTTTCGCTT
>KL571320.1:23366-26804 GCA_000715855.1 Actinoplanes liguriensis | reverse complement strand
AGATGTGTATAAGAGACAGGTTCAGGCAGCCGGCCTTCTCGAGCGCCCCAGCGAGGACGTGGATCTTTTCACCGCCTGGGATCGCCGCGACGAGTTCAGCATGGCGGTCACGGCCGTGACCCAGGCCTACCACGATCACGGCGTGATAGTTGACGTCGAACGGCGTTACGACACCTTCGCCCGCCTGGTGGTGACCCTCGATGACCGCACCGCCAAGGTGGAACTCGGTGTGGATTGGCGGGCCAACGATCCGATCCTGATGTCCGTCGGCCCCGTCCTCCATCCCGACGACGCGGTCGCGAACAAGATGAGTGCGCTCTACGGCCGGGCGTTCGCGCGCGACTTCATCGATATCGATGCCGCGCTGGGATCTGGCCGATACTCTCGCGAAGATCTCCTGCGCCTTGCCGAGCGTGCCGATTCCGGCTTCGACCGGCGCATATTCGCCGACGCGCTCGGGCAGGCCGAGGTGCTGGATCCGGCGGACTTCGAGCAGTACGGGATCACCGGTCGGGTGCTCGACGGCGTCCGGATCCGGTTCGAGGCCTGGCGTCGAGACCTGATCACCGGTTCACCGCCCGAGTAGCCGCGTCCAAGTCCGGCTCCGATGCGTCATCGCGCCGGTCTATGGGGTTTTGCCGGGTGAGTGCAGGGTGAGGATCAGGTCGACTACCAGGGCGGACCAACCCGTTTGGTGCCAGGCGCCCAGGCCGGCGCCGTTGTCGCCGTGGAAGTACTCCGGGAAGACGATCAGGTCCTTCCAGTCCGGGTGGGTCTGGAACAGTGTGGTCGCGCCGTAGATCGGGCGGTGGCCGGTCTCGTCCGGGACGAACAGGGCGATCAGGCGCCGGGCCAGGTCGTCGGCGACCTCGCTGAGGGCGACCTTGGTCTGCGAGCCGGTCGGGTACTCCACCCGCAGGTCCTCGCCGTAGAACTCGGCGAACTCCCGCAACGCCTCGACCAGCAGGTAGTTGACCGGCATCCACACCGGACCGCGCCAGTTCGAGTTGCCGCCGAACAGGCCGCTCGTGCTCTCCGCCGGCTCGTAACCGACCGTGAAGTCGGAGCCGCCGAGCGACACCGTGAACGGCTTCTCCAGATGTGCGCGGGAGAGGGTGCGAAGGCCGTACGGCGAAAGGAACTCCTCGGGATCCAGCAACCGTGCCAGGATCCGCAGGAGTTGCTCCTGCCCGACCATGCTGAGCAGACGCTGACGGCGGCGGTCGACCCCGCCCAGACGCCGGGCGCTGATCACGTCGCCGTAGTCGGTCTGGCTGTGCAGCATCCACCGCACGCGCGCGTTCACCTCGGGCAGCCGGTTCAGCGTGTCCGACGTGAGCCGGGTGGTGGCGGCGAGCGGCAGCAGACCGACGATCGAGCGCGCCTTCAACGGGACCTTGTGACCGTCGGGCAGGCGCAGCACGTCGTAGAAGAAGCTGTCCTCGTCGTCCCAGAGCCCCTGCCGGTACGCCGCCTCGGCGATGTACGTGAAGTGCTCCAGGAACTTCGTGGCCATGTCCTCGTACGCCCGGTCGTGCAGCGCCAGGATGATCGAGATGTCGAGCAGGTTGAGCGCGTACATCGCCATCCAGCCCGTGCCGTCGGACTGTTCGAGCACCCCGGCGACGGGCAGCGCCGCCGACCGGTCGAACGGGCCGACGTTGTCCAGGCCGAGGAAGCCGCCCTCGAACACGTTGTTGCCGCCGACGTCCTTGCGGTTGACCCACCAGGTGAAGTTGAGCAGCAGCTTGTGCATCACCTTGGACAGGAAGTCGTAGTCACGGCCGCCGTCGATCTCGAAGACCCGCAGCGCGGCCCACGCGTGCACCGGGGGATTCACGTCGGCGAACGACCACTCGTACGCGGGAATCTGGCCGTTGGGGTGCATGTACCACTCGCGGAGCAGCAGCAGGAGCTGGGACTTCGCGAATCCCGGATCGACGCGGCTGATGCTCACGCAGTGGAAGGCCAGGTCCCACGCGGCATACCAGGGGTACTCCCACGGGTCCGGCATGCTGATCACGTCGAAGCTGTTCATGTGCCACCAGCCGTTGTTCCGGCCGTAGCGCCGGCCGGGCGGCGGTGGCGAGTTGGCCGGGTCGCCGACCAGCCACTGCTTGACGTCGAAGTGGTAGAACTGCTTGCCCCACATCAGCCCGGCGATGCCCTGACGGGCGACCGCCGCCTCCTGCTCGGACGCGGCGGCCGGGATCAGGTCGCCGAAGAACGTGTCGGCCTCGGCGAGCCGGTCCCGCATCACCGCGGCCCACTCGTCGCCGAGGTCGAGCGGCGGCGACGGCGCGTCGGTCTGCGCGAGGCGGAGCCGGATCGTCCGGGTCTCCCCCGGCCCGCAGGTGATCTCGTAGTGCAGCGAGCCCTTCGTCCCGACGCCCGCCGGGTTCACCGTCGGCATGTCGGAGATCAGAAAATCATTGATCCCGTCCTTGGGGTACGGGCTGCGACCCGGCAGTCCCCACAGGCGCTGTGCGTTGGTCTCGTTGTCGCAGACCAGGGCCGGCGGCTCGCCCTCGGCGTCGAGGGTGATGTGGCCGATCGAGCGGTGCCGCCCGGCGATCCGCCCGGGGGTGCCGGTCAGGGACGGCATCGGCTTGTTCGGCAGGCCCCACGACCAGGTGTTGCGGAACCACAGTGTCGGCAGCACGTGCAGGGTGGCCTTCTCCGGGCCGCGGTTGGAGACGGTGATCGCGACGCACATGTCCTGCGGGCCGGCCTTCGCGTAGTCGACGGTCACCGCCCAGAACCGGTCCTGGTCGAAGATGCCGGTGTCGACCAGCTCGTACTCGCTCTCCGTCCGGGAGCGCTGTCCGTTGACCCGGACCAGCTGGTCGTACGGGAACTCGGCCTGCGGATAGTGGTAGCGCCAGCGCATCCACGAGTGGGTCGGCGTCGAGTCCTGGTACCACCAGTAGTCCTTGGCGTCCTCGCCGTGGTTGCCGCCGTCGCCGCCGAGGCCGAACATCCGCTCCTTGAGGATCGGGTCCTTGCCGTTCCAGAGCGCGAGCGCGAAGCAGAACGTCTGCCGGTCGTCGCAGACCCCGGCCATGCCGTCGTCGTTCCACCGGTACGCCCGGGACCGCGCGTGATCGTGCGGGAAGTAGTCCCACGCCGTTCCGTGCTCGCTGTAGTCCTCGCGGACCGTCCCCCACGCCCGCTCGGAGAGATAGGGACCCCAGGCGCGCCACGGCTGCTCGCCGGAGTCGGCCTGGGCCAGCCGATCCCGCTCCGACACGTCCGTTCTCACCATCCCCACGAATTACTGTCCGGAGTCGATCACACTGAGACTGTCACGGTCTGGTGTCAAGTGTGTCGGCCTCGCCGATTCTTCCCCATGGTCGGAGGTCCCCTTCCATGTCCACCGTGCGACCGATCGCGTTCGGACCGCAGGTATGTACTGATCTCTTATACACATCTCTGAGC
>KL571320.1:16912-23102 GCA_000715855.1 Actinoplanes liguriensis | reverse complement strand
CTACCCGACGGCCTCGGCGGCTACGCCATGGGCACCGTCACAGGGCTGCGACCCGCAGGTATCACGGCCTGCTGACAGTGGCGGGCGCAACACCGGCGTCCCGCATGCTGGGCCTTGCCGCGCTCGACGCGGTGGTGACGCTGCCGTCCGGGGCGCTGGTCCGGCTCGGCTGTCACGAGTGGGCCGGCGGGGCGATCGAGCCGCGCGGGCACGAGCTGCTGACCTCGTTCGAGCTGATCGACGGGGTGCCGCGGTGGCGGTGGCGGATCGGGGACGTCGTGATCGAGCGGGAGATCGCGACGGCACACGGGCGGGCCGCGGTCTCCGTCGTGCACCGGCTGGTCGCCGGCGGGCCGGTCCGGATCACCCTCGAGGCGCTCTGCGCCTGGCGGGACGCGCACGGCGAGCAGGGGTCGTCGATCTCGGTCACGCCGGCCGCGGACGGCTGCGTGGTCGAGGACTCCTACCGGATCGCCGGGCCCGGCTTCGCGTCCGCCGGGGAGTGGTTCCAGGGGGTCCGCTACCGCGAGGAGGCCGCGCGCGGACTGCAGGATCAAGAGAATTTGTGGTACGCCGGGAGCTTCCACGCCGCGCTGGAAAGTGACGTCGAGGTCGTCGCGTGGGCCGGTGACCTGGCCACCCCGCCGCCCCCGGGCACGGTGGAAGCCGCCCGTCGCCGGAATCGCGAGGTGGTCGCCGCCGCCGCGCCCGCCGATGCCGTCCAGGCCGCGCTCGCCCTGGCCGCGGACGCGTTCATCGTCCGGGGGCCGGACGTCGTCGCCGGTTACCCGTGGTTCGGGGCGTGGTCGCGGGACACGATGATCGGTTACGAGGGGCTGTTCCTGTCCACCCGGCGCGCGGACGAGGGCCGTGAGCTGCTGCGCGCCTACGCCGCGACGCTCTCCGAGGGGATGCTGGCGAACACCGCCGACACCGGCAGCGTGGAGTACAACACCGTGGACGGGACCCTCTGGTTCCTGCACGCGGTGGACCGGCACGTGACGGTCACCGGCGATGA
Source organism: Actinoplanes liguriensis (assembly GCA_000715855.1). Lineage (GTDB taxonomy): Bacteria > Actinomycetota > Actinomycetes > Mycobacteriales > Micromonosporaceae > Actinoplanes > Actinoplanes liguriensis. The sequence continues at coordinate 22,084 of KL571320.1, read as the reverse complement.
CGACCTGTTCGCCGAGCTGGAGACTGATTTACGCGGTGTGATCGAGCATCATCTCGCGGGCACGCGCTACGGGATCACGGCCGACCCGGTGGACGGGCTGCTCACCCAGGGGGCGGTCGGCGAGGCGCTGACCTGGATGGACGCCCGGGTGGACGGGGTCGCGGTGACACCCCGTACCGGGAAAGCGGTGGAAGTCAACGCGTTGTGGATCAACGCGCTCGCCGCGCTCGGCTTCGACTCGCTGCACGCCACGGCCCGGGGCAGTTTCGCGCGCTCCTTCCCCACCCTGTCCGGGCAGCTCCAGGACGTGCTCGGCGATCACACGATGCGGCCCAACCAACTGCTGGCCTGGTCGCTGCCGCACGCGCCGCTGCGACCGGACCCGGCGGTGCTCGGACGGATCGGGGCGGCACTGCTCACGCCGATGGGGTTGCGCAGCCAGGCGCCCGGGACGCCGGGCTATCACGGGCGGCACGCGGGTGGCCCGGCCGAACGGGACAGGGCATACCACACCGGGACGGTCTGGCCGTGGCTCACCGGCCCGTACGTCGAAGCCTGGCACCGCCTCGGCATCGGCGTGCCCGACGTCCTCGCCGACACCGAACCGCACCTGAGCGAGCACGGCCTCGGATCGATCTCGGAGACCGCCGACGGCGACGCCCCGCACACCGGCACCGGCTGCCCGTTCCAGGCCTGGTCGGTCGCCGAGCAACTCCGGGCACGGAAACTCTGAGGATGCGGCATCGCACCCGTTCTGCAACCGGCGGACCCGACGCTTGGCACATGGATCGCATCCGGCCCTGGCAGCTGTGGCTCGTCGTGGTCGCCGTGTGCGCGCTGCTCCGCTGCGTGGGCCAGCTGCTCGGATGGCCGTTCCTGGGCTACGAGACCGCCTACATGACGATCACCTGCACCACCCCGATCATCATCGTGGCCGGAATCCTGATCAACCGGCCGGCGCGTCCGGCCGGCTGGATCGCGCTCGCCGTCGGACAGGTCTGCTACGCCGTCGCCGACATGCTCTACAGCTTCGACCTCTGGTCCACCGGGACGATGACCGAGCCGACCCCCAGCGACGTGCTCTACCTGAGCAGCTCGGCGCTGACCGGGATCGCGGTGATCACGTTCATCCGGCGCCGCACCCCCGGCTGGGACCTCGCCACCGGGTTGGACGCGCTCGTCGTGGCGATCAGCGCCAGCCTTCTGAGCTGGGAGTTCTTCATCAAGCCGGTCGCTGGTGACTCGGACCTGACGATGTCCGCGAAACTGACCGAGGCCGCGTACCCGATCCTCGACCTGATGCTGCTGATCCTGGCGATCCGGCTCGTGCTCCGGTCGGGTGGGCGCAGCCCCGCGCTGCGGCTGCTCCTCGGCTACCTGCTGCTGATGTTCGGGGCGGACACCGCGTACGCGATCGTGGGTCTTCTCGGTGGGGCGAACACCACCGAGCCGTTCACCGGCGCCACCTGGATCGTCTCCCTCGGGTTGCTCGCCGCGGCCGCGCTGCACCCGGCGATGCGCGACTTCGACTCCCGCAGCCAGGTCGCCGCGCCGGACGCCACCCCGGCCCGGCTGACCCTGCTCACCTGTGCCGTGCTGATGGTGCCCGGCCTGCAGTTCGGCGAGAACCTGGCCGGGCGCACCGTGAACATCCCGCTCACCAGCGCCGCCTGCGCGGTGATGTTCCTGCTGGTCCTGGCCCGGATGGCGGCCCTGGTCGCGGCACAGCGGCGCGCCGCCGACACCGACGGCCTCACCGGGGTGCGCAATCGCCGATACTTCGAAGAAGCCCTGGTCACCGAGTGCCGGCGGGCCGCCCGCGCCGGCTACCGCATCGGTCTTGTCATGATCGACATCGACCATTTCAAAAGAATCAACGACACGTACGGGCATCCGGGCGGCGACCGGGTCCTCCGCGAACTCGCCCAGCGGCTCGCCGCCGGCGCCCGGGCCGGGGCCACCTTCGCGCGATACGGCGGAGAAGAGTTCATCGCCCTGATCCCGCACATCACCGCCGGAGAACTGCCGGCCCTCGCCGAACGGACCCGCAAAGCCATCGCCGACCTGCCGGTCGAAGTCACCGACCAGACCCTGATCACGGTGACGGCCTCCATCGGGGCCGCCAGCGCGCCCGGGCCCCTCGCCGAGCCCACCGAACTGCTGCGCGCGGCAGACGAAGCCCTCTACGCCGCCAAGTCCGCCGGTCGGAACCGGGCCGTGCTCGCACCCGAGGTCCACGCGCCGGCCCCTACCAGAAACTGAGCCACCCCGCCCGCTGTCCACACCACGCGGTTGTCCACAGGCTCGCCGCCCGATCGCGGCCCCGGCCCCCGAATTCCGGGATAATGGGTGCTTGGGCGGTCTGCCCCCTTGGTCAGGGTGGGGTCTACGCACGCCGGCCGGCCACGCTGCCCCGCCCGCAAGCAGCGAGCTGGGCCGCACGGTGGTTATGGACCCGCGAAAACCACGGTGAGCCCCAGCCGCGACCAGTCGGCTGGGCCCCACCGTGGTTATAGACCCGCCATAACCACAGCAAGCCCCAGCCGCGACCAGCCAGCTGGCCCCTACTGTGGTTATAGGGCCGCCATAACCACGGTGAGCACCAGCCGCGAGCGGCCAGCCGGGCCGCAGCCCGCCACAACCACGCTGGGACCCAGCCGCGAGCGGCCAGCCGGGCCGCAGGCCGCGGTAACCCCGGTGGGGCCCAGCCGGTGCTGCCGGGACCGGGCGTGGGGGTGGGCGCGCCGGGAGTTCACACCGTGGCAACCGGTCGTGGATAGGTTCGGGGCATGCCTGCCTCCGATTACGTCCGGAACCTGCGCGACCGGGTCGGCCATGAACTGATCATGTTCCCGACCGTCTCGGCGATCGTGCTGAACGACCGCGGTGAGGTGCTCCTGCACCAGCGCAGCGACAACGCGAAGTGGAACCTGATCGCCGGTCTGATGGATCCGGGCGAGCAGCCGGCCGACGCGGTGGTCCGTGAGGTCGAGGAGGAGACCGCGGTCCAGGTCAAGATCGAGCGGCTGGCGGGTGTGGTGTCGCACGAGGTCACGTATCTGAACGGCGACCACTGCCAGATGGTCAACATCTTCTTCCGCTGTCACGCGGTCGGCGGCGAGGCCCGGGTCAACGACAGCGAGTCGCTGGCGGTCGGGTGGTTCCCGCTGGACTCGCTGCCCGAGCTGGACGGGTTCACCCACCGCATGATGGCCCTGGCGCTCGACGACAACGCCCCACCGTTTTTCGCCGCCCCGGGCGAAGGCGGCTTCTGACGGGGCGACGGCGGGCACAGGGGCCGCGCCCCAGCGCCGGCCGGGACACGCTCGGACGGGACACGCGCGGAAAGGACACGCGGGGGGAAGGGCACGCCCAGCGCCGAACCGGAGACGCGCGAAAGGCACGCCCCAGCACCAGACCGGAGCCGTGCAGGGCACCCCCAGCGCCGGACGGGAGGCGCGCGGAAGTAGGGCTATGCGAGCCAGCCGGGGCGGATCAGGCCGGCCTCGTAGGCGTAGACCACCAGCTGGGCCCGATCCCGCGCCCCCAGCTTGATCATCGTCCGGCTGACGTGGGTCTTGGCGGTTGCCGGGCTGATCACCAGGCGGGCGGCGATCTCGTCGTTGGAGAGGCCCTCGGCGACCAGCGCCATCACCTCGCGTTCCCGGTCGGTGAGCTGGTCCAGCTCGCGGGGTGGTTCCGGGCGGCGGCCCGTGCCGGACCCGGCGAACTCGCCGATCACCCGCCGGGTCACGCTCGGTGACAGCAGGCCGTCGCCGGCGGCCACGGCGCGGACGCCCCGGATCAGCTCGACCGGCTCGGTGTCCTTGACCAGGAAGCCGGAGGCGCCGGTGCGCAGCGCCTCGAACACATACTCGTCGAGCTCGAACGTCGTCAGGATGACCACCCGGGTGTCGGCGCAGGCCGGGTCGGCCGCGATCCGCCGGGTCGCCTCGAGCCCGTCGACGCCGGGCATCCGGATGTCCATCAGCACCACGTCCGGCCGGGTGGCCCGGACCAGGGTCACCGCCTGCACCCCGTCCGCGGCCTCGCCGACCACCCGGATGTCGGGCTCGGCGTCGAGCAGCGCCCGGAAACCGGCCCGGACCAGCGCCTGATCGTCCGCCAGCACCACCGAGATCATTTTTCCCCTTCCGAAGCCAGCTCGTCGCACATCTCGGGCACCGGGCCCTTGGTCGGCAGGATCACGGTGACCAGGAAGCCCCCGGTCGGTGGGCACCCCGCTTCCAGCCGCCCGCCGAGGCTTTCCGCGCGCGCCCGCATCCCGGTGATGCCGCTGCCGTCCTCGGACGGTGCCGAGGCGGTGGCCGGCCCGGCGTTGCGGATCGACAGGTAGAGCGCGGCCGGCAGGTATCCGACGGCGACCTCCGCCTCCGGTTCCGGCCCGGCGTGCTTGCGGACGTTGGTCAGCGCCTCCTGCACGATCCGGTAGGCCGCCCGATCCACCCCGGCGGGAAGCTCGCGTGGTTCACCGGTGACCGTCGTACGGACCGGGATGCCGGCCGACGCGGTCAGCTCGGTCAGGCGTTTCAGGCCGAGGACGGGCTGCCGGGGCGCGGCCTCCCCCTCGGTGCGTAGCACGCCCAGGACCGACCGGACCTCGCGCAGCGCCTCCGCACTGGCGCTCTTGATCGCGGTGAGCGCCTCGCGGGCCTGTTCCGGGCGCTGGTCCATCAGGTGCAGCCCGACCCCGGCCTGCACGTTGATCAGCGACAGGTGGTGGCCGAGCACGTCGTGCAGCTCCTGCGCGATCCGGAGCCGCTCCTCGGAGGCCTGCCGGCGTTCCTGCTCGGCGCGCGCCCGGGCCTGCTCGGCACGGGCTTTGGCCTGTTCGGCGTAGTTCTCCGCGCGGATCCGGGCGGCGCCGCCCAGCAGGATCACCAGCCCGAGCCCGGTGGCGACCAGGCAGGCCTGACCGGTCTTGGGCCGGACCGCCTCGGCGATGTCGAGCGGCCCGGCGAGCCCCAGGGTGAGGCCCAGCCAGACGGCCCAGACGGTCGCGGCGCTGATCAGCGCGGTCTGACGGCGGCCGGTGCGGGCCAGGGAGTAGAGCGCGACGACGGCGGGGACGGCGTAGACCCCGTGCATCGCCAGCCGGGTGCAGCAGATGATCGCCACGGCCGAGGTCGCGAGGAAGACGGTGAGCGGCAG
>KL571320.1:9061-16643 GCA_000715855.1 Actinoplanes liguriensis | reverse complement strand
CCGCCAGTAGAGCATCAACGGCCCGGCCAGGATCAGCAGCGTGGTGACGTGATCCCAGGGGCGGAGCAGGCGGCCGTGCGTGGACAGGACGTTGGTGGCGATCATCTGGATGACCGTGGTCACGATCACCCCGCCGGGCGGCCAGCCGTGGTGCACCTGCCGGACCCGATGACGCCAGTCCGACGGGTCCCCGCCCCGGCCCCGCTCCCTCATACCGCCGAAACTACGTCACCACGCCGCCCGCGGCATCGGCCCCAGGCCCGGCTCCCCACGTACGACCCCGGGCGTATCCCCGGCCTCCGGGTACGCCCACGGGCGTACGGGAAAGGGGTTTTGCCCTTGCGAAGCACCTCGATCGAATGCGTCGCCGGGCCGACGCCGGGCGCCCCGCCGGAGCGGACCCTGGGGTGAGGTAAACCGCCGAGGAGGACATCGTGTATCCCGAACAAGCGACAGCGGCCGGGCGGCCCCGGCTGCGGACCTCCGACACCGAGCGCGAGGCGATCGCCGAGGTCCTGCGGGCCGCGATGGCCGAGGGCCGGCTGACCCTGGACGAGGGCGGGGAGCGGCTGACCGCCGCGTATGCCGCGACGTTCCGTGACGAGCTGACGGCGTTGACCGGGGATCTGCCGGCGGAACCGCGGCGGCAGCCCGCGACACGCCGGTCGGTGCAGCGGCACTTCAGTTTCGTCATGATCGTCGCGGGTCTGCTGATCGGCCTCTGGGTGCTCTCCGGAGCGCACTTCTTCTGGCCGGCGATCCCGCTGTTCTTCCTGGTGACGAGCCTGTTCCGGCATGCCCGCCACGGACGCCACCCGCACCGGATGCACCTGAGTCACTGACCGGAAAGTGTCGGGTGGCCGACTCCACTCCGCTGCGGATGTCCCGGTCGTTGATCTTCGTCCCCGCCTCTGCGACAGTGTCGCAGTTTGTTCGGGGAGGGACGACGCACATGATGGGTCCATCGCACGCGCTGTCGGGGGCGGCCGCCTGGCTCGCCGGCAGCTGGGCGCTCGATCAGTTCGCTGATTATCACCAGACGCCGCTGATGATCGGTGTGGGCACCGCGATGGCCGCCGGCGGCGCGCTGCTGCCCGACTTCGACCTGTCCGGGAAGGTGACCACCAACCAGGGTGGCGCCACCGTGGCCCGGACGTTCGGCGTGTTCTCGCTGTTCGTGGCCGAGGTGATCGAGAAGATCTCGCTCGGCATCTACACCGCGACCCGGCAGAGCCGGGACCCGAAGCGGGATCACGGGCACCGGACGTTCACGCACACGCTGCCGTTCGCCGCGCTGGTCGGCTGGGGCACGACCGCGCTGGCCGCGCACTACGGCAAGTGGGCGGTGGTCGGCATCATCTTCTTCATGGCCGGCCTGGCCCTGCGCGGGCTGTTCGAGAAGTGGGCGGAGAAGGCCGGCTGGCTGATCGTGACGCTCGCCTCGGCCGGCATCGCCTGGTTCACCGCGGCGAACCTGGCCGGTGACCGCGGTTATCCGCTGCTCGGCTTCGCGGTCGGCGCCGGCTGCGTGGTGCACCTGCTCGGCGACATGATCACGAAGAACGGTGTGCCGATCTTCTGGCCGATCCCGACCGGCCGCGGCCGGATGTGGCGCATGATCGGCATCCCGAACCAGTTCGCGGTGAAGGTCGGCGGCAAGACCGAGACGGTCATCCTGACCACCGCGTTCACGATCGTGTCGTTCGTGTCGCTGGCCGGGCTGTTCGCCCCGGTGCTCCTGGAACGCCTCCACCTGGACGTGTGGGCGTCCAAGTAGGGCAAGAGGCCGCTCCCGGGGAGCGGCCTTCTTTCAACCCCGAAAAATCCGATTCGGTACGGTCAGAGCCGGCTGATCGCCTTTTCGACAATCTTGTCCAACGGCAACATGGCGTCCACGCCCACCCCGTTCTCGTCCGGCTGCAACGGTTCCAGGATGGCGAACTGCGAAGCCACGAGCGTGCTCGGCATGAAGTGCCCCGCTCGCCCGCTCACCCGGGCCGTCGCCGCCTCCGGGGTCAGCACCAGGTGCACGAAGAACACGTCCGCGTTGCCGCCGCGGAGCACGTCCCGGTACACCCGCTTGAGCGCCGAGCACGACACCACGACATCGCCGGCGCCGAGCGAGGAAGCGATCGCCGCCAGCCAGGGCGCCCTGTCCTCATCGGTCAGGGGCACCCCGCTGTGCATCTTCGCCACGTTGGCCGCCGGGTGGAAGTCGTCCGCTTCCGCGTACGGCAGGCCCAGACGCTCGGCGAGCGCCTTGCCGACCGTGCTCTTGCCGCAGCCCGCGACCCCCATCACCACGATCGGCGCCATCCACGCTCCCCCTGAGTCAGTCGATCGAGTAGGCCAGGTTCGGCCGCAGCCAGCGTTCCACCTCGGCGACCGGCATGCCGCGCCGGGCCGCGTAGTCCTCCACCTGATCCTTGCCCAGCCGGCCGACGGTGAAGTACTTCGCGTCGGGGTGGGCGAAGATCAGGCCGCTGACCGCCGCGGCCGGGGTCATCGCGAACGACTCGGTCAGGTGGACTCCGATCCGGCTGGTGTCGAGGAGCTGGAACAGGTCCTTCTTCTCGCTGTGGTCCGGGCTGGCCGGGTAGCCCAGGGCGGGCCGGATACCGCGGAACCGCTCGGCGTGCAGATCCTCCAGCTTGGGCTGCGAGCCCGGCTCGAACCATTCCCGGCGGGCCTTGAGGTGCAGGTATTCCGCGAAGGCCTCGGCCAGCCGGTCGGCCAGGGCCTTGACCATGATGGCCTTGTAGTCGTCCTGCTCGGCCTCGTACTTCTTGGCGAGCTTCTCCGCGCCGTGGATCGCCACCGCGAAGCCACCCAGGTGGTCGCCGGCCGGGGCGATGTAGTCGGCGAGGCAGCGGTTGGCCCTGCCGGCCGGCTTCTCGGTCTGCTGACGCAGCATCGGGAAACTCCGGCCGTTCTCCAGCAGGATGTCGTCGCCGTGGCTGTGCGCCGGCCAGAACGCGTACAGCCCGCGAGCCTGGAACGACCCGTCCGCGATGATCTGGTCGAGCATCGCGTTGGCGTCGTCGAAGAGCTCCTTGGCGACCGGCTCCTTGAGGATCGCCGGGTACTTCCCCTTGAGCTCCCAGGCCAGGAACAGGAACTGCCAGTCGATCATCTCGCGCAGCTCGGCGATAGTGGGCTGCACCTCCCGGACGCCGGTGAACGCCGGCGTGGGCAGGTCGGAGAAGTCGACCCGCTCGGCGTTCGCCCGGGCCTGGGCGAGCGTGAGCAGCGGCTGGGAGCGCCGGTTCTCGTGCTGCACGCGCAGGCGCTCCTGCTCGGCGCGGTTCGCCTCGTCGAGCTTCACCGCGCGGTCGGCGTCGAGCAGGTCGGAGACGACGCCGACGACACGGGACGCGTCCAGGACGTGGACGGTGGAGCCGTCGTACGCCGGAGCGATGCGCACCGCGGTGTGCTGCTTCGACGTGGTCGCGCCGCCGATCAGCAGCGGCAGCTTGAGCCCGCGGCGCTGCATCTCGGCGCCGACCGCGACCATCTCGTCCAGCGACGGCGTGATCAGGCCGGACAGCCCGATCGCGTCGGCCCCCTCGGCGATCGCGGTGTCCAGGATCTTCGCGGTCGGGACCATCACGCCGAGGTCGATCACCTCGTAGTTGTTGCAGCCCAGGACCACGCCGACGATGTTCTTGCCGATGTCGTGGACGTCACCCTTGACCGTGGCGAGCACCACCTTGCCCTGGCCGCGGGCGCCCTCGGCCTTGTCCTTCTCCATGTACGGCAACAGGTAGGCCACCGAGCGCTTCATCACGCGGGCGCTCTTGACCACCTGGGGCAGGAACATCTTGCCGGAGCCGAAGAGGTCGCCGACGATGCCCATGCCGTCCATCAGCGGGCCCTCGATCACGTCGAGCGCCCGGGGCAGCTTCAGCCGGGCCTCCTCGGTGTCCGCCTCGATGAAGTCGACGATGCCGTGCACCAGCGCGTGGCTGAGCCGCTGCTCGACGTCGGTCTCGCGCCAGGAGAGGTCGATCTCGCGCTTGGCGCCGCTGCCGGTGACCGTGGAGGCGAAGGTGACCAGCCGGTCGGTGGCGTCCTCCCGGCGGTCGAAGATCACGTCCTCGACCAGCTCCAGCAGCTCGGCCGGGATGTCCTGGTAGACGGCGAGCTGGCCGGCGTTGACGATGCCCATGTCCAGCCCGGCCTGCACGGCGTGGAACAGGAACGCCGAGTGCATGGCCTCGCGGACGATGTCGTTGCCGCGGAAGGCGAACGACAGGTTCGAGATGCCGCCGCTGGTGCGGGCGCCCGGGCAGCGCGCCTTGATCAGCGGGAGAGCCTCGATGAAGTTCTTCGCGTAGCCGTTGTGCTCGGCGATGCCGGTGGCCACGGCCAGCACGTTCGGGTCGAAGATGATGTCGGTGGGGTCGAACCCGTCCTCGACCAGCAGGTCGTAGGCCCGGCCGCAGATCTCCACCTTGCGCTCGGTGGTGTCGGCCTGGCCCTGCTCGTCGAAGGCCATCACGACCGCGCCGGCGCCGAAGTCCCGGATCCGCCGGGCGTGCTCCAGGAACTGCTCGGGGCCCTCCTTGAGGCTGATCGAGTTGACCACGCCCTTGCCCTGCACGCACTTGAGGCCGGCCTCCAGCACGTTCCACTTCGAGCTGTCGATCATGATCGGGATGCGGGCCACCTCGGGCTCGGTCGCGATCAGGTTGAGGAACGTGGTCATCGCCCGCTCGCTGTCCAGCAGGTCGGCGTCCATGTTGACGTCGAGCAGGTTGGCGCCGCCGCGGACCTGGTCCAGCGCGACGTCGACGGCGGCCTGGTAGTCGTCGGCCTCGACGAGCCGGCGGAACTTGGCCGAGCCGGTCACGTTCGTCCGCTCGCCGATCATGACGAAGCCGGTGTCCGGCCCGATCGCGAACGGCTCCAGGCCGCTGAACCGGGTGGTCGGCGCGGGCGGGTCGATGACCCGCGGGGCGGTGCCGGCCACCGCCTCGGCGACCCGCGCGATGTGGGCCGGGGTGGTGCCGCAGCAGCCGCCGACGATGTTGACCAGGCCCGAGTCGGCGAACTCGCCGATCAGCGAGCCGGTCTCCTCGGGCGTCTGGTCGTAGCCGCCGAACGCGTTCGGCAGGCCGGCGTTCGGGTGGGCGGCGACGAACGTGTCCGAGAGGCGGGCCAGCTCGGCCACGTGCGGGCGGGCCTCGGTCGCGCCGAGCGCGCAGTTCAGCCCGACGACCAGCGGGTGGGCCCGCTCGATCGAGCGCCAGAACGCCTCGACGGTCTGCCCGGAGAGCGTGCGGCCGGAGAGGTCGACGATGGTGACCGACACCCAGATCGGCAGGTGCGGGGCGGCCTCCTTGGCCGCCGCGATCGCCGCCTTGGCATTGAGCGTGTCGAAAACGGTCTCGATCATGAGGAGGTCGACACCGCCTTCGGCAAGGGCGGAGATCTGATCGGCGTACGCCGTCTTGACCTGATCGAAGGTGACGGCACGGTAGGCGGGGTCGTCGACCCGGGGTGACAGCGACAGCGTCACGTTCAGCGGCCCGACGTCGCCGGCCACGAACCGCGGGCGCCTGTCGGCCGCTTCCGCCTCGTCGGCCGCCTGCCGGGCCAGCCGCGCGGCCTGCACGTTCATGTCGTGCACCAGGTGCTCCAGCCCGTAGTCGGCCTGGGCGATGGTGGTCGCGGTGAACGTGTTCGTCGTGATGATGTCGGCGCCGGCCGCGAGATACTGCCGGTGGATGTCCAGGATCACGTGCGGGCTGGTCAGGTTCAGCAGGTCGGGGTCGCCGGTGACGTCCTGCTCGTGGTCGGCCGGGATCAGGGCGGAACGGTAGTCGGCCGGGGTGAGCCGGGCCCCCTGCAGCATCGTGCCGGCGGCGCCGTCCAGCACCAGGATCCGCTCGGCGAGCAGCTCACGTAGCGTGGTGACGGACTGAGTCACGGGTACACCTCCGAGAGAAGTCGGAGGCGCCCTTGTTTCGGGTTGATCACCGGTCGAGCGTGACGGGTTGTCCCGCTGCAGCGCCTCTCGGCCGGACCACCAACTTTACCCACTCTCTCACTTGGCATCGGCGTAGGAACCAACCTCTGAGACGTCGAGTGGGAACCGGACCTCGCTGGCGCCGAAAAGCATCCGCCCGGCCCGCGCGGCACACTCCCGGACCGCCTCGGCGACCTGTCCGGCCTGGTCAGCGGGGCAGTGCACGACCACCTCGTCGTGCACGAACAGGACCAGCTCGGCGCGCGTGCCGGCCAGCGCGGTGCGCAGCGTGGCCAGCAGGATCAGCGCCCACTCCGCGGCGGTGGCCTGAATCACGAAGTTCCGGGTGAATCGTCCCCTCGCCCGCCCGGGTGGTGGCGCCACCTCGTCCGGGGGATCCAGCCCGGCGTCGCGCGGCGCGGAGGCCGGTGGGCAGGTGCGGCCCAGCCAGGAGCGGACCAGCCCGCCGTTCTCCCCCACCCGGGCGGCCTGCTCGACGTAGTCGAAGGCGGTCGGATAGTGCCGGCGCAGCACCGCCAGGGCCGGGATCGCGTCGCCGCCGGTCTGCCCGTACATCGCGCCGATCAGGGCGACCTTGGCCTTGGCGCGGTCGCCGTCGAACGAGTCCCTCGCGAGCGCGGCGTAGAGGTCGCCCGCGGCGGCGGCCTGGGCCAGCCGGCGGTCACCGGAGACCGCGGCGAGCACCCGGGGCTCGAGCTGGCCGGCGTCGGCGACCACGAACCGCCAGCCGGGGTCGGCGATCACCGCGCGGCGGACCACCTTCGGCACCTGGAGGGCGCCGCCGCCCCGGGCGCCCCAGCGGCCGGAGACGACGTTGCCCAGCACGTATTCCGGGCGGAAGCGGCCGTCACGGACCCAGGAGTCGAGCCAGGACCAGCCGTTCGCCGTCCAGATCCGGTAGAGCTCCTTGAACTCCAGCAGCGGGCGGACCGCCGGGTGGTCCACCTCACGCAGCACCCAGCGACGCGTGTTCGGGATCTGGATGCCGGCCCTCGCGAACGCGCGGACCACCTCGGCCGGCAGGTCCGGATGCAGGCCCTGGGTGCCGAACGCCTCGTTGATCTCGGCGGTCAGCTCGGCGAGACGGCGCGGCGGGCCCATCGGCTGGGGCGGGCCGAGCAGCTCGCGCAGCAACTCGTCGTGCACGTCGGCGCGCCAGGGCAGCCCGGTGTGGCCCATCTCGGCGGCGATCAGGGCGCCGGCCGACTCGGCGGCCGCGAGCATCCGGAAGCGGCCGGGGTGCTCGGTCTCCGCGAGGCGGCGCTGCTGATCGGCGTACACCTCGATCAGGTCCTTGATCTCGGCCCGGCCGCCCGCGGCAGCCTCGAAGAGGACACCCTGGCTGAAACCCGGCGGCTCGGCGTCGAGCCGGTGCCGATCGGGCGGCACGGGAAGCCCCCGCAGGCGGGCGGTCGCCGCGGCGAGCCCCCGTGGCTCACCCCAGCGGCCGGCGTGCCCCAGCAGGAGCGCCTCGGTCAGCTCGAGATCATGACGGCGCGCGACGCGGACACCGGCGCGCAGCAGCGCGGGATAGACGTCGGCGGTGGCCGGCCACACCCAGCGCGGCTGCTCGGCGGCCTCACGCGCAGC
>KL571320.1:3589-8841 GCA_000715855.1 Actinoplanes liguriensis | reverse complement strand
CCTCACGCGCAGCGATCGCCGCCGGCAGGTCGGGCGCCTGGTGAGGCGCTCCGACCGGCCGCCCGTCGGGATGCAGATCCTGCATCCGACCGTCAGGGAGAACCGCTACGAGCACAGGATCATTGTGCTCGCCGGGTACGACAGCTTTACTTGACCGCTCCGGCGGTCAGACCGGCCTGGATCTGGCGCTGGAAGATCGCGTAGACGACGATCATCGGCAGGATCGAGAGGGTCAGCGCGGCGAACAGCGTGGACCACTCGGCGTGGTAACCGGCCGAGACGCTGATGTTCGCGATGCCCTGGGTGAGCACCCAGTTCGAGTCCGAGCCCGAGCCCTGCATGATCACCACGGGCAGCAGGTACTGGTTCCACTGGCCGACGATGTTGAAGATCGTGATGCTGATCAGGCCGGACTTCGCCATCGGCATCATGATCTGGAAGAACCGCCGCAGGTGCCCGGCGCCGTCCACCAGCGCCGCCTCGTCGATCTCGTGCGGCAGCGTGCGGAAGAACGCGGTCAGGAAGAAGACCGTGAACGACAGCGAGTACGCGATGTACACCAGGATCAGGCCGGTGAACGTGTTCAGCAGGCCCAGGCTCTTCACGATGCCGAAGATCGGCGCGAGCGCCATGAACGTCGGGAACGCCAGGCCGGAGACGAACAGGTAGTAGATCGCCCGGTTGCCGGGGAACCGGTAGCGCGCCAGCACGTAGGCGGCCATCGAGCCGAGCAGCATGGTGCCGGCCGTGCTGATGGCGACCACGATCACGCTGTTGATGAAGTACTGCCCGATGTGCGCCTCGCTCCAGGCATCGGTGTACGTCTTGAACGAGAAGTGCTCCGGCAGCGCGAACGGCTTGCCCAGGAAGATCTCGGTGTTGCTCTTGAACGAGGCGAGCAGCACCCAGATCAGCGGGCCGGCGGTGGCCAGCGCCCAGACGAACAGGGCGATGTGCGCGAGGCCGTTGAGCGGGTTGGCCTTGCGGCCCTTGTCCACGGCGGCGGCGGGCCGGGCGGTGACCGCGGGCGGGGTGGTAACGAGGTTCGTCATGACAATCTCCGCGATCAGGCGACGGCGTCGCGACGGGTGACCCGCAGGGTCAGGGCGGCGAACGTCAGGGTCAGGAAGAACAGCACCACACCGATCGCGGAGGCGTAACCGGCCTGCGAGTTCTGGAAGGCGTTCAGGTAGATCTGGTAGCTCAGCACCTGGGTCGCGTTGTTCGGGCCGCCCTTGTTCACCGACATGATGTTGACCAGGGCGAACAGGTCGAACGCGGCGATGCCGAGGTAGACCCAGGCGACCTGCAGCGTGTCCCAGAGCAGCGGCAGCGTGATCCGGAAGAAGAGCGTCACCTTGGTGGCGCCGTCCAGGGCCGCGGCCTCGTAGATGTCCTGCGAGATCGAGCCCATGCCGGCCGAGAAGAGCACCACGTAGAAGCCGATCTGCTGCCAGATCAGCACGACCGCGATGCAGACCAGCGCCCAGCGCTCGTCGGCCAGGAACAGCCACGGCGACCAGGAGTCCGGGAAGAGGCCGTTGAGCATGCCGCTGCGGTCCGAGCCGAACACCCGGCCGAAGATCACCGCGACGATGGCCAGGGCCAGCAACTGCGGGAAGAAGAAGATGATCCGGTAGACCTTGGATCCCCAGACGCCCTGCGTGACGCCGCCCTTGCTCTTGCCGCCGACGTTCAGCAGGAACGCGAAGAACAGGGCGATCGCGATGGTCACGATCGGCATCGCGATCAGGATGTAGACGTTGTGCCGCAGGGCGATCCAGAAGACCGGGTCGTCCCAGAGCTTCCCGAAGTTGTCGAAGCCGATGTAGTGGTAGCCGCCGAAGCCCGACCAGTCCGTGAAGGACAGCTGGAACATCTGCAGATAGGCGCCGACCACGAAGACCAGGTACAGCGCCAGCGGCACGACAAGGAAACCGATGATGAAGGGATACTTGCCGTGCCGCATGACGCCTGCCTAGGGGTGTGAAAGACGGATCAGGAACGGGTGAACTTGGTGATCGAGGAGTCCTTCGCGACCGCCTGCGAGACGGCCTCCATGGTGTCGCAGAACTTCTTCGCGTCACCGCCCTTGAACATGAGCTGGTTGGCGGCCTCGCGGGAGGCGTCGTCCAGCTTCTTGTACCAGGTGTCGAAGAGGTAACCCATGAAGACGTCCTGCCCGGCCTTGCTCAGGGCGTCGTTCGCGCTGGTCAGACCGGGGCTGATGACCACGCCGTCGGCCGCGCCCGCCACCACGGTGAGCGACTTGGTGAGCTTGGTGAACTCCAGCGCCGCCTCCTTGGAGAGCATCGTGCGCAGGTACTCCTTGCCACCCTGCGGGTTCTTGCCCTTGGCCGCCGCGAAGTAGATCTCGCCGGCCGCGGCGTTGATCGCGGTCGCCGGGAGCTTGTCCGCCGTGGTGACGCTCGGGAACGCCATCATCGCGTACTCGAAGCTGGCCGGGGTGCTGGCCGCCTGCTCGTTCTCCAGCCAGGAGCCGCAGGGGTAGAACGCGACCTTGTCCTGGTCCTGCTGCAGCTGGACCTCGGTGTGCTTGAGACCCAGGAAGGACTTGTCGATGTACTTGTTGCCGATCTCGCCCCAGGCCTTCGCGGCCTGCATGACGGCGTCGTTCGTCCAGGCGCCCGGCTTCAGGTTGTCGATGTCCTTCAGCACCTGCTCGGTGCCGATCTTCGCGGCGCTGGTCATGATCGCGCGAACCATGTAGTACGACGCGTTGGCGCCCGCGTAGCCGAACGGCGTGATGCCGGCCGCCTTGATCTTGTCGAGCAGCGCGGTGAAGTCGGCCCACGTGGTCGGGATCGTCCACTTGTTCTTGTCGAACAGCTTCTTGTTGTACCAGAGGCCGAAGACGGTGAACGAGTAGTTCACGGCGTACGGCTTGCCGTCGTACGTGCCCTGCTGAACCGCACCCGGGACCAGCGTCTCGGCGACGGTCTTGCCGGTGATGTCCAGCGACGGGGCGGCGAACAGGTCGCTCAGGTCGGCAGCCTGGCCGGCCTTGACGATCGCGCCGAAGTCCATGATGTCCGAGCCGGAGTTGTTGATCATGTCCGGCGGGGAGCCGGCGTTCAGCCGCGGCTTGATCGTCGTGGAGACCTGCTGGGTCGCCGAGTAGGTGATCTTGGCGTCCGGCCACTTCTTGTTGAAGAGCGGGGTGTCGACGTCGGTCGCGTACTTGGTGCCCAGACCACCGTCGAAGATCACGATCTCGACGCCGGCCTTGGTGTCGATGCCCAGCGGGTTGTCGGCCGACTTGGTGCCGGTCGCCTGCTTCGTGTCGCCGCTGTCGTCGGAGCCGGCACACGCGCTCAGGAAGCTCACGCCGGGAGCCGCGACCAGGCCCACCGCGGCGGCGCGGCGGAGCAGGGTGCGACGGTCCACCGAAGAGGAAGTCATCTCTGACATCGTTGTCCTTTCAAGGTGCAACAGGGAGTTGGTTCAGCCCTTTACTGCGCCGGCGGTCAGCCCGGTGGCGATGTTCCGCTGGATCGACAGGAAGAAGATCACCACAGGCAGGGAAGTGATGATCGCACCGGCCATGAGGGGCCCCCAGGCGGTACCGCGTTCGGTTTGGTTCTGCAGCAGCCAGGCCATCAGGTTCTGCTTGTCCGGGCTGTTGAGCGTGTTGATGATGATGAACTCGTTCCAGGCCTGGATGAACCCGTAGACCGCGGTGGCGACCAGGCCGGGGCCGGTGAGCGGCAGGATGATCCGCCAGAACACCTGCGCCCGGGTGCAGCCGTCGATCATCGCGGCCTCGTCCAGCTCCTTGGGGATGCCGGCGATGAAACCCCGCAACGTCCAGACCGTGTACGGCAGCAGCAGCACCAGGTAGACCAGCGCCACACCGACCAGGCTGTTGGTGAGGTGCCAGCCCTGCAGCATCAGGAAGAGCGGGATGAGCAGGGCCAGCAGCGGCACCAGCTGGACGCACAGGATGATCATGATGATCGCCCGGCGACCGTAGAAGTTGAAGCGCGCGATGGCAAGAGCCGCGAGGAAGCCGATGACCAGCGCCGCGGTCACCGCCATCGCCGTGATCGCCAAGCCGTTGACCAGGCCGGAGAGGAAGTTCTCCGCCTTGATCGCGGACGTGAAGTTGTCCAGGGTCGGGTGCGCCGGGATGAAGTACGGCTTGAAGCTCATCACCTCGTCGCGCGGCTTGAGCGCGGTGTTGAGCACCCAGTACACCGGGAAGATCATCACGAGCGCGAAGAGGATCCCGCCCGTGTTCGCGAAGATCGTGCCGATCCTGCTGCGACCGACGGTCACCACGCCGTCATCATGTCCCGCGGCGGCCATCAGTCCACCTCCCCGATCTTGAACATCTGGCGGATGTAGAACACCATCACGCCGAGCATCAGCAGCACGGTGATCACCGCGATCGCCGACCCGTAGCTGTACCGGGCCTGGCCGAACGCCTGGGTGTACGAGTACGTCGAGAGCGTCTGGTAGTACGGCTCCGGGTGCCCGGCGCGGAACACCCAGGTCTGGGTGAACAGGCCGAAGTTCCAGATCACCGAGAGCGTGGTGACGATGGTCAGCAGCGGCTTCAGGATCGGCAGGGTGATGTTGCGCAGCGCCTGCCAGGCCGTCGCGCCGTCGACCGTGGCCGCTTCGAGCAGCTCCTTCGGCACCTGGGTCAGGCCCGCGCTCAGCGAGATCGCCAGGAACGGGACGCCGGCCCAGACCACCAGCACGGTGATCAGCGTCCAGCCCTGCCACGGGTTCACGAACCAGCTGTGGTTCGCGTAGTCGACCCCGGGGATCTTGTCGATCAGGTAGTTCAGCACGCCGAAGTCGGAGTCGGTCAGCCAGACGAAGGCTTGCGCGGCGACCAGTTGCGGCAGCGCCCAGACGAACATCATCGCGACCATCATGGCCAATCGGACCCGGCGGTGCACGCGGCGCATCAGCAGCGCCACGGCGAGGCCGGACAGCACCGAGACGGTCACCGAGACCACGGTGAAGGCGGCGGTGCGCCCGACCACGCCCCAGAACGCCGAGTCGGTCAGCGCCTTCTGGTACTGCTCGAAACCGACCCACGACGGCGTGAGACCGGTCAGCAGCTCCCGCAGCCGCATGTTCTGGAAGGAGAGCACGATCATGCGGTACAGCGGCCAGCCCAGCATCAGCGCCAGCACCAGCAGCGTGGGCAGCGTGAGAAGCCAGGGCGTCCGCGCGTCACGGCGACGGCGCCGCGACGGCCGGCGGGGGGCCGGGGT
>KL571320.1:1256-3370 GCA_000715855.1 Actinoplanes liguriensis | reverse complement strand
CCGCCTGCGGCCGGGTCGTCGGGGATTCGACGGCGTGCATCAGTCACGTCCTCTTCCGCGATGGGGCGTGCCGCCCGCCGGGGCGGGCGGCACGAGGTCGTCAGGACTCGTTGAGGGTCGCGTTGATCTGGTCGTCGGCCCACTTGGTGGCGTCGGCGACGGACTTCTTGCCGGTCAGGACGTCGGTCAGCATGGTCTGCAGGACGTTGCCCTTCTCGACGTCAGCCCACTTCTCGGCGTTCGGCGGGAACCAGCTCAGCTTCGCGGCCAGCGCGGCCGGGGCGATCGCCGGGTTGTCCGTGGCGGCCTTGTCCATCAGCGAGGTGGCGTTCGGCAGCGCGTTGGCCTTGACCAGACCGGCCATCGAGGTGCTGTCGGTGAACGCCTTGATCCACTGAGCGGCGAGCTCCTTGTTGGCGCTCTTCTGGGTCACGCCCAGGTTCGAGCCACCGAGGAACGACGGGATCTCCGGCATCGGCGCGGCGGCCAGCTTGCCCTTCACCTTGGTCGGGACCATCGCCGAGGTCGGGTCGTTCGGGTCCTTGTGGACCTCCTCGGCCGAGCCCTGCTCCCACGCGTTGCCGTAGAACATGCCCGCCTGGCCCTGCGAGAAGATGCCGGCCTGGTCGTTCTCGTTCTTGGTGACGTCGGCCTTCGAGTACTTCTTGACCATGTCGACCCAGCGCTGCAGGCCCTGCTGGGAGGCCGGCTGCGAGAGCTGGCCGACCCACTTGTCGCCGTCCTTCTTCGCGATGTCACCACCGGTCGACTTCACGAAGGACATCGCGGCGTACCAGTACTGACCCGGCATGTAGACCGCGCCGAACTTGGCGTCCTTGTTCCCGGCCTGCAGCTTGTCGGCGTCCGCGAGGAACTCGTCATAGGTCTTCGGCGCGGCGGTGATGCCGGCCGCCTTGAACAGGTCGGTGCGGTAGATCAGCACCCGCGCGCCGGCGTAGTAGGGCACGCAGTAGTACTTGCCGTCCAGCTCACAGGCGCCGGAGAGACCCGAGAGCCAGCTGTCGGAGTTCTCGAACTGGGACTTGTCGACCTCGGCGAAGCCGCCGTTGAAGACGTACTTGGAGAACTCGGTGTTGCCGAGCTCGACCACGTCCGGGACGTCCGAGCCGGCCAGCGTCGCGTCCAGCTTGGTGAGGTGGTTGGCCCACTGCTGGTACTCGACGTTCACCTGCGCGCCGGTCGCCGCGGTGAACCGCTTGGTGGCGTCGTCGACCACGCCCTTCCAGGCGGTCTGCGCGTCCACCATCAGCCAGACCTTGATGGTCTTGCCGGTGCCGTCGACCTTGGTGTTCGTCGAGGCGGTCCCGTTGTCGTCGCCGCTGGAACCACACGCGGCGGTGCCGAGCAGCGTCGCAGCGAGCGCCGCGGCGACCGCGATCTTGCGCTTCACTTTTCCTCCCGAAGGGAAATAATTCAAAAAGGGGTGGGTGTGGTGCATGTCAGGCGTCTTTCGCCGCTTTGTGCCCGTGAACCGCCTGGGCGGTCCGCTGGAAAGCGGCGTGCGAGCGTTCGTGAGTCCGCTGCGCGACGGCGACGTACAGAAGATCGAGAACCACCAGCTGCGGATGGCGCGCCGAAAGCGCATCCGGCCGGAAGGTGGTCGCCTGGGTGGCGGTGAGGAGGACGATGTCGGCGAGCTCGGCCAGCGGGGAACGGGGAAAGCTGGTGAGCGCGATGGTGGTGGCGCCACGGCTGCTCGCTTCCGCGAGCAGCTCGATCGTCTCGCCGGTCTCGCCACTGTGCGAGATGCCGAGCGCGACGTCGCCGGGCCTGGACAGCGCGGCGCTGGCCAGACCGTTGTGCACGTCGGTCCAGGCCCACACCGGGATGCCGATGCGGTGCAAACTGAACTGCATCTCCTCGCCGACCAGCGCGCTTCCGCTGGCCCCGAAGATGTTCACCCGCGCCGCGCCGGCGATCGCCACCGCGGCCCGTTCCACCTCGGCCAGATCCAGCAGCGAGGCGGTGTCGTGCATGGCCCTGGTGTCGGCGGCCATGATCTGGCCGAGAACCCGCTCCAGGGGGTCGTTGGGCTGGATCTCGCGGCCGATGTCGACCGTCCAGCCGGCGAGGCGGGCCCGCCCGGTCTCGGC
>KL571320.1:0-1067 GCA_000715855.1 Actinoplanes liguriensis | reverse complement strand
GCGATACCCAGCCGCAGATCCGCGTAGCCGTCGAACCCGAGAGCCCGGCAGAACCGGGTCACCGTCGCCGGCGAGGTTCCGGAGCGCTCGGCGAGCTCGACGATGGTCGCCCGGGAGGCAGCCGCGGGGTCCGCGAGGACCTGCTCGGCGACGCGCTGCAGGGCGCCGGTGAACTCGGTCAGTTGCGTGCGGACCCGGACGAGAATCCCTTGGTCGCTTTTTTCATTTGGGGTACGGCCGTGGTCCGGCATCTCGGTGCGCCCGGTGTCCTTCCCGGTCTCCCGCTCCGCGCGCTGGGCGTCCTTCTCGGCCCGCTCGGAACGGCCGTTCTCCGCCTTGGCGCGGGACTCACCTCGGACCCAGAGGCCCTGCTCAAGCCGGTCCCGCATCGTCTGGTCGCTCCCGTCGGGCGCAGCCTGGTCGCGGGCCGGCGAGAAGGCGACCGCGGTCCACGCGGTGCCGTCCATCTCCGGCTCAGCCATCGGACACCCTTTCAGGAAGGACTGTTTACTGTCGCGGTAAAAGTTCTTACTAACCGCCCCCCTGTGTCAAGACTGTGGGTGAAGTTTTCAAACCGTTACCTGACCTGGGCCGATGAACGCGTGTTTCGGAGGTGCCGGATGACGGTCATCAATCCTGAAATAACCTTTACGGCGTGGCCGCCATCACATGTCCAACTTGCGCCCGTTTTGCCGTAGTCCGCTCGGCCGGGCAGGGGCGCCCGATCAACCATCCCCTGATGGCCCGATCGGCTGGTTCCAGTGACGCCACGAAACCTCGCCGTCACTCAAGAAACAAGATCAAAATTATTTCCGGGTACGTTCCCGCGCCCAGCCCACCCCGCCCCAGCAGAAGCGCGAGCACACGCCGAGCCCACCCCGCCCAGCAGAAGCGCGAGCACACGCCGAGCCCGACCGCCACGCGAGGCCGGGCGATCGGCTGGCAATCACGGTCGCCGAGCGGGTCGAAAGCAACCGTCAGCGCCAGCCGAGCGGCGCGAGCCGCGCCGGGGTCCGGACCGAGGCGCGGGTTGCGGTCTTTGGCTGGTGCTCACCGTGGTTATGAGG
>KL571319.1:15945-16201 GCA_000715855.1 Actinoplanes liguriensis | reverse complement strand
AGGGCGATCTCCGTGGGTGGTCCCGCTCAAACCACAACCCCCGCCCACGCCGCCCGCCCATGCTGGCCTCCGCGCCGCGCGCCCCGCCCCGGCCCGCGCCGCCCGCCCCGGCCCGTGCCGGCTTTTGCGCCGCCCGCCCGGAGCGAGCCCGCACTGAGCGCGCCCGCCCGCGCCCCAACGCGGCCAGGCAACGGCTCAAGGCCCTGCCGCGCCTCGCTCTTCCCGGCTGGTTCTCACTGTGGTTATGAGGCACGAA
>KL571319.1:11510-15682 GCA_000715855.1 Actinoplanes liguriensis | reverse complement strand
CCGCCACCGCCGACGTCACGGTCACCGCCGCGCGCGGGGCGCTGTGGGCGCGCATCACAGCGGGTGGCAGTAGCGGAGTTGAGGGACCGGGACGTCGTTGATCGGCTCGGTCCGGGTTTCGCCGTCCGGCTTCCAGCCGCCGCTCTCGTAGAACGTCCGAGCCGTCTCGTTCTCGGTCAGAACCCAGAGGACCGCACGGTCGCCTCCGATCGAGGGCAGGTCCTTGAGGGCTTGGACCATCAGGGCACGGCCGACGCCGGTGCCGACGCGAGACGGGTCGACGTGTATGGCGTAGAGCTCGGCGGCGCCAGGAGTCTCGCTCGGCCCGATGTAGCTGAAACCGACCAGCTCGCCGTCCTCCTCCGCGACTGTCATCCGGTGGGTGTCGTGCTCCCAGCGGAAGCGCTCGGCCCACCACTCGCCGAACGACTCGGCGGTGCGCGCCGCCAGCACGTCGGGGTCGATGAAGCCCGCATAGGCCGCCAGCCGCGACCGCTGGTGCAGCGCGCCGACGTGGACGGGATCGGACTCGGTTGCGGGACGCAGCAGAACAGCCATGCGGACGAGGCTAGCCCCGCCGGCCGGCACGACCCGAGTTATCCACATCGGCACGTTATCCACAGGGCCTCGGGCGGCCGGCCCGATTCTGCGCGAGAATGGTCGATGTCCGGCGCCGGTGCCGCCGGCCGGAGGCGGTCAGGCCCCCTGGGTGGGCGGGGTGTGTCGTGCGCCCGGAGCAACCACCGGCCGGGGGGAATCAGCGGCGTAGGCAGCCAGGCGCCCGGGCCAGCCAAGCGGCGTGGGCCACCCACGGCGTGGGCCAGTCAAGTGGCGTGGGCCAGTCAAGTGGCGTGGGCCGGTCAAGTGGCGTGGGCCGGTCAAGCGCCCCGGACAGCCGGCGCGACCAGCGCGGACAGCGCGATCATGCGCGGCGGCATGTTCAGCGGCGTTGCGGGAACGGGATCCGCTGGAGGTCTTCGGCGATGGTGATCGGGCCGTCGAACTCCTTGCGGGCCTCCTCCAGGAAGCGGGACGGATCCGGATAGCGCTGGGAGAAATGGGTCAGCACCAGGTGGCGCGCCTGTGACTCCCGGGCGACTGTGGCCGCCTGCCCCGCGGTCAGGTGGCCGACCTGCGCGGCCATGCCGGCGTCCTCGGCGAGGAACGTGGATTCGATCACCAGCAGGTCGACGCCGTGGGCCAGGGTGAACACGTTGTCGCACAGGCCGGTGTCCATGATGAAGGCCATGCTTTGCCCGGGGCGGTTCACGCTGACCTGGTCGAGCGTGACCGGGCCGAGGTGGCCTTCGCGCTGCAGCTCACCGACGGCGGGCCCGCTGATGCCGTGCGCGGTCAGCAGTTCGGGCAGCATCCGGCGGGTGTCGGGTTCGGTGAGGCGGTATCCGTACGCCTCGATGGAATGTTGGAGTGGCAGCGCCGTGAGGCGCCCGGCGGACGTCTCCGCGACGAACCCCGCGCCGACCGGTGCGGGCAGGATGTCGGCGTTGTCCCAGTAGCTGGTGGCGTGCCGGAGCCGGTCGTAGAACTCCTGGCCGCCGGCCGGGTAGTGGACCGAGACGGGGTGCGGCACCCGGTCCAGAGAGATGCGCTGGAGGATGCCGGGCAGGCCGAGGCTGTGATCGCCGTGGAAGTGCGTGATGCAGATCCGTTTGATCGGGGTGACCGGCAGGCCGGCCATCAGCAGCTGGCGCTGGGTGCCCTCGCCCGGGTCGAAGAGGATCACCTCGTCGTCGAAGCGGAGCAGGTAGCCATTGTGGTTGCGGTGCCGCGTCGGCACCTGGCTGGCGGTGCCCAGCACGACGAGTTCACGCATCGAACACCCCCGGATATGAAGCGACCCCCGGGGACTTCCACGATCTCCGAAGAGAACGTGGTCCGGTCGGACAAGGCCGGATCCCCGGGGGTCGGGTGGCTGTCTGGTACTCGCCGGCCGCTGCCACACGGTCTCGACGCTGTAAATCGAAGCTGTCAAGGACAGCGGCTAGCGGACAGCCACCTCACGAGTCCCGTTGCTATACAACTTCGGACCACCTCCCTTCACGTGTACGGCCACGTTAACCACCCACCGCCGTACGCGCCAACGGTTTTGAATCACTAGAGCCGCGGGAATACGTGCGGGGAGGTATCGGTGGTCTCGACCAGGAGCGAGGCCGGGCCGACGATCAGCGGATCGGGGCAGCCGACCACTTCCTCGTCCTTGCCGGTGTAGTCGAAGCGGGACAGGACGTGGCGCATCGCCTCCAGGCGGGCGCGCTTCTTGTCGTTGCTCTTGACCACGGTCCACGGCGCGTCGGCGGTGTCGGTGTAGAAGAACATCGCCTCCTTCGCCTCGGTGTAGTCGTCCCATTTGTCCAGGGACTGGAGGTCCATCGGGGAGAGCTTCCACTGCCGGACCGGGTCGACCTGCCGGATCGCGAAGCGGGTGTGCTGCTCCTTCTGGGTCACCGAGAACCAGAACTTGATCAGGTTGATCCCGGACAGGGTGAGCATCCGCTCCAGCTCCGGGGTCTGGCGGAGGAACTCCAGGTACTCCTGGCGGGTGCAGAAGCCCATCACCCGCTCGACGCCGGCCCGGTTGTACCAGGACCGGTCGAAGAGCACGATCTCACCGGCGGACGGGAAGTGCTTCACGTAGCGCTGGTAGTACCACTGGGTGCTCTCCCGCTGGTTCGGCTTCTCCAGCGCGACCACGGAGGCGCCTCGCGGGTTGAGGTGCTCCATGAAGCGCTTGATGGTGCCGCCCTTGCCGGCCGCGTCCCGCCCCTCGAAGAGGATCACCAGCCGCTCACCGGTCTCCTTGCACCAGTTCTGCAGCTTCAGCAGCTCGATCTGGAGCAGCCGCTTGTGGTGGTCGTACTGCGCGCGGGACAGCCGTTCGTCGTACGGATAATCCTCCCGCCACGTGTCCACCGGGCTCCCGTCGGCTTTCAGCAGCCGCGGATCGTCGTCCTCGTCGTCCACCACCCGATATCCGGTCAACTCGGCGATCGGTCCCTGATAGGGATGGGTGACCGCCTCCTCGAACCCGTCGAACTCCGTGTTCTCGACCTCAGTGCTCATGTCTCACGCCTTCACCAGCCAACGACGGACCTTCTTGCGCCGCGATGCCCGCACCAGCGCGGGGACAGCGATGAGCGTCTCCTTACCCACCGCTTCCTGTCGACCGTAGAGAACGCCGAAGTGGAAACTGTCCGGCCCGATTTCATGCAGTGTTTCCCTGGCGATGCTCGAGTCCTGGTGCGCGCCGAGCCCGTCCTGCAGATCGGTGAGCGCCTTGACGAGCCCCTTGGCCGACTTTCCGTGGTCCGGAGCGAGGACCTCGACCGCATACCGCGCCTGCTTGTACTTCTTCCGCGCGTCGTGGACCTCCTCGTCGACGCCGTCGGCCAGTGCCGTGTCCAGCCGGTCGTCGGCCTTGTCGAGCACCTTCCGGGCCCGCTTCGCCGGGTCGCCGGCGTCCGGCAGGGGGCGGTCGACAAGCGCGTCGATCCGGTCCAGCAGGTCGAGGTAGCGGTCCGACTCGAGGGCGGCGCCCAGCTCCGCACGGCCCTTGGCCACCCGGTGCTCCAGCGCGGCGCGAATCCGCTGCGCGGCCGGGATGAACTCGGGGCCGGACTCCTCGATGCCGGCGAGCAGCTTCACCTCCAGCACCTGCGGGTCGCGGACCCCGCCCAGCACCGCGGCCAGCCAGCGCAGCTCGTCACCGAGCTCGGCGGTCTCCTCCTCCGGGAACCAGCGGCGGAAGCTCTTCAGGGTGCTGCGCAGCCGCCGGGTGGCGACGCGCATCTTGTGCACCGCCTCCTCCGCGCCCTCGCGGGCCGCGGGATCGTGTTCGAGGATCGCGTCGCGCTGCTCACGGGCGTACCGGGAAACGGGGTTGATCTTGATCTTGGGGGTGCTCTTCTCCAGGCGCCCGGAGAGGGCACGGGCGACCTTGGAGGGGCCGGCCGCCGGTTTCGCGCCGGCCTTCAGCAGGACTTTCTCGACGGCGTCGAGGACCCGCTCGTCGCCGTCGACGAGCTCGACCTCGATCTCCTGCCAGGCGCTGCGATCATTTCCGGACTCGGCCCGGACCTGATCCTGCGCGATCAGCGCCAGCGTGCGGCCCTTCTTGTCGCGCAGCGGAGTCTCCACCCTGTCTCTTATACACA
>KL571319.1:3748-11381 GCA_000715855.1 Actinoplanes liguriensis | reverse complement strand
GGCGTCTTCAGGTGCCAGCCGGCGTCGTGGCCGCCGGACCGCCGCCGAAGAGTCCGGCGGTTTTTCATCAACCGCAGGTCGTCGGTGTCGAAATAGGTGGCGTCGAGGTCGTGGGTCTCGGCGCCGTCGGCCTTGGCGATGCCCGCCGCACCGGCCAGGTCCGGAAGCTCGAAGGTCTCGGGTACGTCGTACTTGCGTTCGGTCTCGGTCGCGGTCTCCACCCGATCAATGGTGCCCGGCCGGAGCGCTTTGACACAGCGATCCCTCAGGTTGCCCTGTCATCGTGGGGACCCGTCGCAGGTTAAGGAGCTGTTCATGGAGAAGTCGGATCGCCGCCAGGTCGCCCTCCAGGGCCTCAAGCTGATCGGGGCCGGTGCGGTCCTGGGTCTGGCGCTGGTCGCGCCGGGTGGCGCCGCGCAGGCAGCGCCCCCGCGGCCGGACAACACGCCGGTCGCCGAGCACGACGTGCCCAACCCCGACCGCTAGGCAGGGCGGTTCCTTCCGGCTCCGGCCGCGACTTCCGCTTTGCCGGCTTTTATTTCCGTACGTCGTTTGCCACGCCTCAGACGTGCGCAGCGCCACGATTGCGCAGATACAACGCGCGCGAGTAGTTCGCCGCCGCCGCGCCGTAATACATGCTCGCCAGCGAGACGTAGAAGTTGTTGTTCGTGATCGCGTTCTTCGCGGTCGTCGTCGCCGACCAGCGGATCTCCGCATCGGTCTGGCTGATGCCCCGCCGCTCGCAGCGCAGCCGGTTCATCTCCTTGCCGGTCTTCCAGAGGTTCAGCGCGCTCTCGGCCTCACGCATCATGGCCCGAGCCTGTTCCATCATGGCCTCGGCCGCCGCCCAGGCATCGTGCTCGTCAGGATTGCGAAAACGCTCGGAACCGTCGCGATAACCGGAATACCGCGCCTCGTTTGTCGAACTCGGTGACATGATCCACCTCCCGCGTGTCTCACTTTCGAGTGTGGGCGGGATTTCGGGACATGTCGATTTTTTACCCCCGTCAGCGTGAACGCCCCCGCCACCACTTGCCGTTCGCCGCCGCCCACAGGTTGGCGAAGCCGACGTCGAGTCAACGCGATCGGTAGGCGTCGGCGCGGTGCTCGATTGCCGTCACGGTCACGACGCGGTCGTCCTCGTCGATTTCGTAGAGGACGCGATACGTGCCCCGTCTGGCCGACCAGGTCCCCTCGAACGGCGGCAGAAGCAGTCGTTTCCCACGCGATGTGGGTTGTCGAGAAGAGCGGTGGTGTAGGCAGACTCTGGCGCGAAGTCCGTACAGACTTTCGGCCGAGGCCACCGGGCCGTAACTCGAACCCGGTGGCCTATGGTGGCTAGGCGGTCTTCGCGACTCCAACCGGACAAGTCAGGCCATTGGGGCCATGATTGCAATAACCGTTCGGGTTCTTGGTCGGGGCCAAGTACTGCTGGTGGTAGTCCTCGGCGAAGTAGTACGTGCCGAGCGGCCGGATCTCGGTGGTGATATCGCCGAGGCGGGCCTTCGTCACGACCGGCTGGAACGCGGCCAGTGACGCGCGCGCGGTCTCCGCCTGGGCCTCGGTGGTGGTGTAGATCGCCGAGCGGTACTGAGTGCCCACGTCGTTGCCCTGGCGCATGCCCTGGGTGGGGTTGTGGTTCTCCCAGAACGCCTTCAGGAGCTGCTCGTAGCTGATCTTGCTGGGGTCGTAGACCACCTGCACGACCTCGGTGTGGCCGGTCGTTCCCGAGCACACCTCCTCGTACGTGGGGTTCGCGGTGAAACCGCCCGCGTAACCCGCCGAGGTGGACCAGACGCCCGGCAGGCGCCAGAAGATTCGCTCGGCGCCCCAGAAACAGCCCATTCCGAAGACGGCGACCTCGTAGCCCGCCGGCCACGGGCCCTCCAGCGGGTTGCCGAGCACCTCGTGGCGATCGGCGACCGGCATCGAGATCAGCCGGCCCGGCAGGGCGGTCTCGGCGGTGGGCAGGTCAAGCTTCTTGTGCCGCAGGAACACGGTCACTCCCTTCGTCCGATGTCTGTAACACCGGAGCGGCCGTACTCCTTACCAATGCTCTCCGCGATCGCGGTGGCCTCTTCGTCACTCTCGTACTTGTGCCGGGGCCAGAAGAATCCGCGCAGGCCGTCGCCCTTGGTGCGGGGGACGACGTGGGTGTGCAGGTGGGGGACGGACTGGGAGACGAGGTTGTTCATCGCGACGAACGTGCCGGTCGATCCGAGTGCGGTGGGAACGGCTCGGGCGATCCGCTGAACGAATTCGAAATATCCCGGCAGAAGGGAAGGGCCGAGATCGGTCAACTGGACGATGTGCGGGCGCGGGACGACCAGGACGTGCCCCTTGAACACCGGCCGGGTGTCGAGGAACGCCAGGCCGGAAGGGGAGTCGGCGACGACGAACGCCGGCACCGATCCCGCCACGATCGCACAGAACACGCAGTCGGCCACAGGGTGAGACTAGCCTTGCGCTACATGACGACCGATGACTACGGGTTCGACACCCTCGCGATCCATGCGGGCCAGGACCCGGACCCCCGCACCGGCGCGGTGGTTCCGCCCATCTATCAGACGAGTACGTATGCGCAGGACGCGGTCGGCGCTCCGCGCTGCAGGAGTGCCTCGCGGCGATCGAGGGCGGCCGGCGCGGCCTGGCCTTCGCGAGCGGCCTCGCGGCCGAGGACACGCTGCTGCGTACGGTCTGCCGGCCGGGCGACCACGTGGTCATCCCCAACGACGCGTACGGCGGCACGTACCGCCTGTTCTCGAAGGTCGCCGAGCGCTGGGGCCTGGACTGGACCGCCGCCCCGCTGGACGACCTGGACGCGGTGCGGGCCGCGTTCCGCCCCGGGCACACGCGGATGATCTGGGCGGAGACCCCGACGAACCCGCTGCTCAACATCGCCGACATCACGGCGTTGGGCGCGCTCGCGCACGAGTACGACGCGCTGCTCGCGGTCGACAACACGTTCGCCTCGCCGTACCTCCAGCAGCCTTTGGCTCTCGGCGCGGACGTGGTGATCCATTCGACGACCAAGTACCTGGGCGGGCACTCCGACGTGGTCGGCGGCGCGCTCGTGGTGTCGGACGCCGGCTTCGGTGACGAGTTGACCTTCCATCAGAACGCGATGGGCGCGGTCAACGGTCCCTTCGACGCGTGGCTGACCCTGCGGGGGATCAAGACATTGGGTGTACGGATGGACCGGCATTGTGACAACGCCGAGCGCATCGTCGGTTACCTGAGCGAGCACAAGAAGGTCGCGAGCGTCCTCTACCCGGGGCTGGACACCCATCCGGGTCACGAGACCGCCGCCAAGCAGATGAGCCGCTTCGGCGGGATGGTGTCGTTCCGCGCGGCCGGCGGCGCCGAGCAGGCGATCGAGATCTGCAACCGGGCGAAGCTGTTCGTGCTGGCCGAGTCGCTGGGCGGAGTCGAGTCGCTGATCGAGCACCCGGGCCAGATGACACATCTGTCGGCTGCGGGCTCAGCGCTTGAAGTTCCCGCCGATCTCGTGCGACTGTCTGTCGGCATCGAAACCGTTGACGATCTGCTCGCCGACCTGGAGCAGGCGCTCGGCTAGGGTTCTTGCGCACATTCCGGAGACGCGGGAGATTCTCGATGGACAGCACGACCTGGGTGGGCGCCACCGCGAAGCAGATCGCCCGTGCGGTGCGGCGTGGGGACACCAACGCCACCCAGGTCGTGGCCGACCACCTGGAACAGATCGCCATCTCGGACCCGGCGCTGGGCGCGTTCCGGGTGGTGCGCGGCGGTGAGGCGATCACCGAGGCGGAGAAGGTCGACGACCAGGAGGACCTGGCGAACCTGCCGCTCGCCGGGGTGCCGGTCGCGGTCAAGGAGAACACTCCGGTCGCCGGCCTGCCCACCTGGCACGGCTCGGCGGCGGCCCGCACCCGTGAGGTGGCCGAGCAGGACCACGAGGTGGTCCGCCGGTTGCGCGGGGCGGGCGCGGTGGTCGTCGGCGTGACGAAGATGCCGGAGATGGGCCTCTGGGCGACGACCGACGACGAGGCCGGGCCGGCCCGCAACCCCTGGGACCTGGAGCGTACGCCGGGTGGCTCCTCCGGCGGCTCGGCTGCCGCGGTGGCCGCCGGGCTGGTCCCGATCGCCCAGGGCAACGACGGGCTGGGCTCGATCCGGATCCCGGCGGCCTGCTGCGGCCTGGTCGGGCTGAAGCCGGGCCGGGGCGTGGTGCCCGTCGACTTCGGTGACAACGATTGGTTCGGCCTGGTCGAGAACGGCGTGCTGACCACCACGGTGGCGGACGCCGCGCTCGGCTTCAGCGTGCTGGCCGGGTTGTCGCCGGCGAAACTGGTCGAGCCGTCGAAGCTGCGGGTCGGTGTGTCGCTGCGTTCGCCGGTGGCCGGGGTCAAGCCGGACGAGGCGAACGTGTCGGCCGTCGCCAAGGCGTCCAAGCTGCTGGTCGACGCGGGGCACGACACCGTCGGGGCGGACCCGAAGTACCCGACCTCGGTGGCGCTCGGGGTGCTCGCGACGTGGTTCGCCGGGGCGTACAAGAATTCCGAAGGTCTTGATCTTCGCTCTCTGCAGCCGAGGACGCAGCGGCACATCCGGCTCGGCAAGGCTGTGACCAGGGCCGGGCTTGTGCGCGAGTCGCAGCGGGCGGCCTGGCGGGAGCGGTCGATCCGGTTCTTCGCCGACCGCGGGGTGGACGTGCTGCTCACCCCGGCGCTGGCCACCGCGCCCCCGGCGGCGCTCTCCTTCGCCTCGCTGTCCTGGGTGCAGAACATGCAGGCCAACGCGCGGTACGCGCCGTACCAGGCGCCGTGGAACTTCGCCGGTCTGCCGGCCATCGTGGTCCCGGTCGGCTTCCGGCCGGACGGCCTGCCGCTCGCCGTGCAACTCGTCGGCCCGCCCGACTCGGAGCTGCTGCTGCTCTCCCTGGCCGGCCAGTTCGAGCTGCAGAACCCGTGGCAGCGTCACGCCCTCGTCTGACCGTTTTTGATTGGTGGCACGATTGGTGCCCATGACGGACCTGCTCTCCCTGGCCGACGTCGAAGCGGCGCGGGAAAATCTCGGCGAGGTCGTGAAGACCACGCCGCTGGTGACCTCCCGGCCGCTCAGCGAGATCACCGGGGTGCCGGTCTGGCTCAAGTGCGAGAACCAGCAGCGCGCCGGCTCCTACAAGGTGCGCGGGGCGTACACCCGGATCTCCCGGCTCTCCGCCGAGGACCGCGCCCGTGGGGTGGTCGCGGCCAGCGCCGGCAACCACGCGCAGGGTGTCGCGCTCGCGGCGGGCCTGCTCGGCATCCGGGCTACCGTCTTCATGCCGGAGGGCGCGCCGCTGCCGAAGGTCACCGCGACCAAGGGGTACGGCGCGGCGGTCGAGTACGCCGGCACGAGCGTCGACGACGCGCTGGAGGCGGCGAACGATTTCGCCCGGCGCACCGGCGCGGTGCTGATCCACCCGTTCGACCACCCGGACGTGATCGCCGGCCAGGGCACCCTCGCGCTGGAGATCCTGGAGCAGTGCCCGGAGGCGGGCACGATCGTCACCGCGGTCGGCGGTGGCGGCCTGATCTCCGGTCTCGCGGTCGCGGCCAAGGCGCTGCGCCCGGACATCAGGATCATCGGTGTGCAGGCGGCCGGCGCTGCCGCGTTCCCGCCCTCGCTGGCCGCCGGCGCCCCGCGCAAGCTCGACGCGTGCGCCACGATCGCCGACGGCATCGCCGTGCTGCGGCCCGGCGACCTGACGTTCGCGCACGTCGCCAAGCTGGTCGACGAGGTCGTCACGGTCACCGACGAGGACCTGTCGGCCGCCCTGCTGGTGCTGCTGGAACGGCACAAGATGGTGGTCGAGCCGGCCGGCGCCGCCGGGGTGGCCGCCCTGCTCACCGGGGCGTACGTGCCGCCCCGCGACGGCCGTCCGGTGGTCGCGATCCTGTCCGGCGGCAACATCGACCCGATGCTCCTGTTGCGGGTGATCGAGCACGGTCTCGCCTCGGCCGGCCGGTTCCTGCGCCTGGCGGTGCGCTGCCCCGACCGGCCCGGCCAGCTCGCCCGGCTGCTGAGCCAGATCGCCGAGCAGCGTGCCAATGTGGTGGACGTCGAGCACACCCGGCAGAGCCCGCGGCTCAGCTTCGGCGAGGCGGAGGTGGCGCTCTCCGTCGAGACGCGCGGGCCGGCCCACTCGTCCGCACTGATCGGCGCGCTGCGCGAGGCCGGCTACCGGGTCTCGCTGCTGGCCGACGCCACCCCCTGAACGGGGTTGCCGGGGATCGACGGGTTCCGGCATGATCACCATCCGTGTCGACGGGGGAGAGCTGCCCGAA
Source organism: Actinoplanes liguriensis (assembly GCA_000715855.1). GTDB lineage: Bacteria > Actinomycetota > Actinomycetes > Mycobacteriales > Micromonosporaceae > Actinoplanes > Actinoplanes liguriensis. The sequence goes on along the minus strand of KL571319.1, from coordinate 5,070 downwards.
GTGTTCGGCGGCGACGATCAGCAAGCGTGCGGCCGAGCCGTGGTGCCCGGCCTGTGAATGGAATCTGGACCACTTCGAGAAGGAGCGGCGGCCGGAGTTCGGCTGGCGCTGGGTGGACCGGCGGTTGTTCCGGACCGCGTACTGGCTGACCGAGCGGCAGTACGCCGAGCTGCGGGACGCGCCGACGCCGGCCCGTGCGGCGATGGCAGCCCGGATCGCCACGGTGGCTGTCTCCGTGGTGCTGCTGGCGCTGGTCGCCGCACTGTTCCTGACCGGGCTGTGGTTGCTCACGTACGACTTCTTCTCGCCGGTCAACCTGATCGGCGCGCTGCTCGTCCTGATCGCCGTGGTGCTGCGGCCCCGGCTGGGCCGGCTCTCCAGGCTCACCCGCGACGCCGAGCAGCTCGATCGGAGCAAGGCGCCGGCCCTGTTCGCGGTGATCGACCGGGTGGCCGCGGCGGCCGGGACGCCGGTGCCCGACGTGGTGCTGCTCTCCGCCGAGTTCAACGCGTCCACCACCACGGTGGGGCTGCGCCGGCGCCGGGTGCTCACCCTCGGCGCCCAGCTGTGGAGTGTGCTGGACCCGCAGGAGCGCATCGCACTGCTCGGCCACGAGCTCGGTCACTTCGTGAACGGGGACATCCGCCGGAGCCTGGTCACCCAGGCGGCGGAGAGCACCCTGGGGGCGGTGGCCTACCTGCTGCGGCCGGACCGGAGGCGTACCCGGGTCGACGGCCTGACGGGCATGATCGTGGAGACGGTGATCGACATCGTGGGCGGGCTTCTCGCCCGGTTCGTCGGGCTGCTGCACCTGCTGCTGGTCTGGATCAGCCGGCGGGACTCGCAGCGGGCCGAGTACCTGGCGGACGAGCTGTCGGCGAAGGTGGCGGGCAGCGCGGCGGCGATCCGCCTGTCCGACGTGTTGCTGCTGCACGACGCGATCGACACCGTCGTGCGCCGGGAGGCCCGGGCGGGCAACAGCGCACCGGCCTGGCGGACGGCCGCGGAGCAGGCACGCGCCGGGCTGGTCACCGATGTTCCCGCGTTCCGGCAGCTCAGCCGGCGTACCGAGGCATCGCTTTTCGCCTCTCACCCGCCGACCGGACTGCGCGCCGGCCTGATCGCGGCCCGCCCGGCACAGCCCGCCGCGGTGGTGCTCACCGAGCCGGAGCAGGCCCGGATGGACGAAGAGCTCGCCGCGCACTACGAGCGGGTGCGCCGCGAGCTCGCCGTCGCGAACTGGTGAGGGCCGGTCAGCCCTCGAAAGCGCCGAACTTGACGACGGTGACCTTGATGTCCGCGCCGCTGGGCGCGGTGTAGGT
>KL571319.1:0-3545 GCA_000715855.1 Actinoplanes liguriensis | reverse complement strand
CCTTGATGTCCGCGCCGCTGGGCGCGGTGTAGGTCACGGTCTGGCCCGGGCGGGAGCCGAGGATCGCCTTGCCGAGCGCCGACTCGGGCGAGTAGACCGTCAGGTCGGTGGTCGACGAGATCTCCCGCGAGCCGAGCAGGAACGTCTCGGTGTCGCCCTGGTCGTCGTCGAAGTAGATCGTCACGACCGAGCCGGGCACCACCGTGTCGGCGGCCTGGACCTCGCCGACCTCGGAGTTGCGGAGGAACTCCTTCAAGTACAGGATCCGGCCCTCCGCGCGGCTCTGCTCCTCGCGTGCCGCGTGGTAGCCACCGTTCTCCCGGAGGTCACCCTCCTCGCGCCGAGCGTTGATCTCCGCGGCTATCGCCGGACGGCCAGCGATCAGCTCATCGAGCTCGGCCTGCAGCCGGTCGTATGCGTCCTGGGAGAGCCAGGTCTTCGGCGCCTCGGAACTGGACACGGTCGATCTCCTCGCTGGAACGGGAACTGCGAAAGCAGGAACTGGCAGTGCGGAAATTGAGTGCGTCGTGAACGCAGCGAATCACCAACCTTACCAGCGGTACGCATCCGGCCGGATCGGTCGAGGTCCCCCGGCGGTGCTCAGCCGACCGGCCGGCAGCTCATCACGTCGCCCACCGCGGCCCGCCCGGTGGTCGGCACGGACTCGGTCACCTCGATCTCGCCGCCACCCGGTTTCGCGGGCACCTCGATGGTCCGGGTGCCGAGCTCGTAGCCCTGGACGTCCCGGGCGCGCAGCACGCAGGAGGCGGTCCCGCCGGACGGCACCCGGACCCGGAACTTGATCACCATCTGGGCGTCGGTCGGCTCGTTCCACCCGACGATCTCCGGGCTGTAGTCGGTCTGCCCGAACTTCTGGTAATAAGCCCAGCTCAACCCGAGTGCGACGACCCCGAACACGATCGCGGCCAGGACCAGCGGCAGCGATCTGCGCCGACCGGTCTCCCGGCGCCGGCCGTACCGGCCGGGCGGGTAAACCGGAGTTGTGGCGCGCGTCTCGCTCACCTGGGGGCCTCTCGTGCGTTTGTTGTCGGTGGGATCGGCCAGAATGGCAGAGTCCATCTTCGCAGCCGGTCCCGGCCCGCTGACGGCAGGCCTGGTCGAGAGGGTAATCAACGTGGCAGAGCAACTGCGTCTCATGACCGTGCACGCGCACCCGGACGACGAGTCCAGCAAGGGTGCGGCCACGATGGCGAAATATGTCGCCGAGGGCGTTCAGGTGCTGGTCGCGACGTGTACCGGGGGAGAGCGCGGCAGCGTGCTCAACCCGAAGCTGAAGGACGACCCCGAGGTCCTGGAGAACATCACCGAGATCCGCCGCAAGGAGATGGACCGCGCGCGCGAGATCCTCGGGGTGGACCAGGCCTGGCTCGGCTTCGTCGACTCCGGGCTGCCCGAGGGCGACCCGCTGCCCCCGCTGCCGGAGGGCTGCTTCGGCCTGCAGGACCCGCAGGAGGCGGCCAAGCCACTGGTCGAGCTGATCCGTGAGTTCCGCCCCCACGTCATGACCACCTATGACGAGAACGGTGGCTACCCGCACCCCGACCACATCATGTGCCACAAGGTCGCGGTGGTCGCGTTCGAGCAGGCCGGCGACCCGGAGCTCTACCCCGAGCTGGGCGAGCCGTGGCAGCCGCTGAAGCTGTACTACAACTCCGGCTGGACCCGCGCGCGGATGCTCGCCCTGCACGAGGGGATGCTCGCGGCGGGGCTCGAGTCGCCGTACGCGGAATGGCTGGAGAAGTGGTCGGACCGGAACGACCGTGGCGACAAGATCACCACCAGGGTCGAGTGCGGGGAGTACTTCAGCGTTCGTGACGACGCGCTGCGCGCCCACGCCACCCAGGTCGACCCGGACGGGTTCTGGTTCCACATCCCGCTGGAGATGCAGCAGAAGGTGTGGCCCACCGAGGACTTCGAACTCGCCCGCTCGCTGGTCGACAGCCCGATCCCGGAGTCCGACCTGTTCGCGGGCATCCGGGAGAAGGTCGAAGCCGCCTGAGCAGTACTCTGAGGGCGTGGACATTATCGCGGTCAACAACTTCGGGGACACCCGTGACGGCGGCCTGGCCGGGCCGGCGGGCCTGTTCCTGATCGTGCTGATGTGTATTGCGACGGTCGCGCTGATCCGCAACATGAACAAGCGCATTCGTCGGCTTCCCGACAGTTTTGACGATGAGGCCGAGCGCGCCCGTGTGGCGGAAATCGCGCGGCTCAATGCGGATCTCGAGCGTTCCGGCGCCGATGTTGCGGACGGTGTCGAAGCGGATCGATCGACCAAGACCACTGAAGTCGCGGAAGGCGAGGTGACGGCGGTGCCGGAGCCGAAACGCGAGTCCGCATCGGACTCGGGCCGCACCACACAGTGATCTTCCCGTTGCTCGCCGCGCCCGTGCTCCGGGCAGCGGCGAGCGGCGAGTGTGGTCAGTCGCCCATCGTCAAGCCCTGTTGCGTTCATCGCGATTGATTTAGCCTTCCGCCGGGGACCACACGGTTCCTGGACCCTGCGCGGAAGGGGGCGCCGAGATGAGTGCATTCCGGCGCCGAGTCCGTCTGTCCCATCTGCACGTGCATCGTCCCGTGCCGGCCGCCGCCCGGCTGTGGACACGGCCATGACCGTTCCACGCTGGGCCCAGCGACCGTCACGCGTTCTCACCGTCGCCGTGGTCGTCGCCGCTCTCGCGGCCGTGCTGCTCGGTGCGCTGCAACCCGTACACCTCCCGCCCGGCAGCCCGCTCTCGCCGGTCGACGGCGGCTGCATCGCGGCCGTTCTCGCCGCCATCGCGCAACTGGCCGGCCTGCGCTTCCGGCTCGGGCCGGACGCGGTCTCGGTGAGCTGGGCCGAGGCGGCCGTGGTGGTCGGGCTGGGCTGACCGGGCTGCGCAACGTCGCCGAGGTCGTGCACCTGGTCGCGTCGATGACCCTTGGCGCGTCCGCGGCCGCCCTGGTCACCTCGATGCTGGCCGGCGACGCCGGGGTGCGCACCGGGCGCCTCGCGCTGTCGCTGGCCGCCGGCGCGGCCACCTACCTGCTGATCACCTTCGGCCTGGTGGTGCTCACCCTCATCCTGCAGCGCGACGCCCCGCCCGGGCAGATCGCCGCCAAGGTGCTCTACGCCAAGGCGCCGATGTCGGCCGGCAACGTGATCGTCGGGCTCTGCGCGGTGTTCGCCCTGGTCCGTGAGCCGCTCTGGCTGATCGCCTTCGGGCCGGTCCTGTGGCTGCTGCACCGCACCTACCGCTTCCACCTGCGCGCCGCCGAGCAGCGCCGGATGTGGGAGGCGTTCGCGGCCGCCACCGCGCGGCTCCCCGGCGCCACCGAGGCCGACGTCGCCCGGGCCGGGCTGCGCGGCGCACTGGACGTCTTCGGCGCCCGCCGGGCCGAGCTGGAGCTGCGCTCCGAGCAGGGCAACCGGCGGTACACCCAGGAGGGGCCGGGGCAGAACCCGGACGTGGCCCGCTCCGGCCCGGCGGTCACCCGCAGCATGGCGGTGGCCGGCCGCCCGGTCGGCGAGCTGACCGTCGGGC
>KL571318.1:15429-19482 GCA_000715855.1 Actinoplanes liguriensis | reverse complement strand
GGTGCCCCGGCGGCCGTTCCCCCGGTCGCCGTTCCCGCGGCTGATCTCCCGGCCGCCACCGGGCGTCTCATCGCCGTGACCGGCGCCGGTGGGCCCGCCGGCGTCGCGGTGATCCGTGCTCTTCAGGCGGCCGGCGAGGAGGTGCTCGCGCTGGACGCCAACCCGGACGCGGTCGGCCTGCGCCTGACCGCTCGCGCTGCCGTGCTGCCCCGCGCCGACCAGCCCGGATACGCGAGCGCGCTGCTCGCGGTGATCGCCGAGCACCGTCCGGCCGCGCTGGTCTGCACCGTCGCCGAGGAGTACGCCGCCCTCACCCCGCTCACCGGCCATCTCGCCGAGCTCGGCGCCCGCACCTGGATCCCGGAGCACGCCGGCGTCTGCCTCGACAAGATCGCGTTCGCCGCCACGCTGCACCGGGCCGGCGTGCCGCACCCGGTGACCGCCTGGACCGCGGAGACCGCACACCAGGTCCCCGGCCCGTGGGTGGTCAAGCCCGCCCGCGGCCGTGGCAGCCGCGACGTGATCCTGGTCGACGACCCGCGCGAGCTGTCCCACGCCTTCGCGTCGGTGCCCGAGGCGATCGTGCAGACCCGGCTGACCGGGCGCGAGTTCACCGCGGACGCCCTGGTCGACCGGGACGGGCGGATGGTCGCGTGCGTGCCCCGCTGGCGGGAGGAGACCCGGGGCGGGATCTCGGTGCAGGGCACGACGTTCGCGTCGCTCGCGGTGACCGAGGTGGTCGCGGCGACGCTGCGGGCGGTCCGGCACACCGGCCCGGCGAACGTCCAGGGCTTCGTCTCCGACCACGACGACGTGACGATCGTGGAGGTGAACCCCCGCTTCTCCGGCGGTCTGCCGTTGACGCTCGCGGCCGGGGCGGACGTCGTCAACACGTACCTCCAGGGGATCTTGAACCCGGAGGCGGCGCTGCCGTCACTGGGCTTCCGCGAGAACCTGCGGATGGCGCGGCACTTCACCGAGGTCTTCTACGACGCGCCCGGTTCCCCGCCCGCCCTCGCCTCCACCGCGCCCGGCGCCCCGGCCCTCGCCTCCACCGCGCCCGGCGCCGCGGCCCTCGCCTCCACCACGCCCGCCTCCGCGCCCGGCAGCCCGGCCCGCACGTCCGTCGCGCCCGCGTTCCCTCCTGCCGCGCCGATGCCGGATATTTCGTCTTTTGAGGCCCACGCCGACCTGGGGCTGGCCCGATGAAGCGCCACCTCGTCGTCCCCTTCGGCACCCGCCCGGAGGTGATCAAACTGGCCCCGGTCGTCCAGGCGCTGCGCGCGGAAGGCCACGACGTCACCACGATCGATACCGGTCAACACCGGGACGCCGCGATGAGCGACGACGTGCAGCGCGCGCTCGGTCTGCTCCCCGACGTGCGCCTCACCCTCCCGGACGGCCCGAGCCGCCTCGCCGCGCTGATGGCCGGCGCCACGGAGACGCTCGCCGCCCACCCGTCCGACCTCGTGCTGGCGCTGGGCGACACGCACACCGTCCCCGCGTACGCGCTTGCCGCCCGCGCCGCCGGTATCCCCTTCGCCCACCTCGAAGCCGGACTGCGCAGTTTCAACCCCCGCAGCCTCGAAGAAGTCAACCGCCGGGTCGCCGCCGCCACCGCCCAGCTCCACTTCGCCCCGACCGCGCGGGCCGCCGCGTTCCTGGCGAGCGAGGGCGTACCCGACGAGCGGATCTTCGTGGTCGGCAACCCGGTCATCGACGCCCTGCGATCGAACGGCATCCGCCCGGTGCCGCCCGAGCACCGCACCGGCGTCCTCGTCACCGCCCACCGAGCCTCCAACGTCGACGACCCGGCCCGGCTCCGGCGCCTGGTCGACGTCCTCGGCCGGCTGACCACCATCGGTCCCGTGCGCTTCCCGATCCACCCCAGGACCAGGGACCGCCTGGCCCAGCACGGCCTTCTCCCCCACCTCACCGCCCTGCCCGGTCTGACCTGCGAAAATCCGCTGGGGTACGACGATCTGCTGCAAGCCCTGGCGCAGAGCCGCGTGGTCGTCACGGATTCCGGCGGCCTGCAGGAGGAAGCCGCCTACCTGGGCGTGCCGGTGGTGGTGCTGCGCCGCTCGACCCCACGATGGGAGGGCGTCGAAGCGGGCGCCGCCGTCCTGACCGGCATCTCCTCCGACGCGGAGGCGTCCCGTGCGGTCGCCGCCGCCCACCAGCTCAGCGCCCCGTCCGAGCTGGCCCGGATTGCGAGCCTCCCCTGCCCGTACGGCGACGGCCGGACCGGTCCCCGCATCGCCCGCCTCCTGTCCGACCCGGCGATCACCCCGCTGCTGGCCCTGGACGAGCCCGACTACACGGACGGCCGCCTCCCATGGGCCGCCTGACCTCCCGTTTTCCCCGCCGCACGCCATGGAGAGCAGCGTGACCACCTTCGGCCCACCCCCGGCCGCCGTCGTCCTCGACCTGGACGACACGCTCTACCCGCAGGCGTCCTACCTCTACGGCGCGGCCCGAGCGGTAGGCCGCGCCGGCGTCACCGTCGGCCTCGACCCGATCCGCCTGGGCCGGGCGGTCCGCCGTGAGCTGCTCGCCGGCTCGGACCGCGGCGGCACCATCGACCGCGCGCTCACCAGCTACGGAGTCCCGTCCGCCGAGGCCACCGACCTGATCCCCACCCTGGTGGCCGCGTTCACCACGTACCGCCCCCGGCGCCTCCCCTGTTACCTCGGTGTCGCTGAGGCATTGGCCGCGCTCCGTTCCCGCTACCCGCTGGCGTGCCTGACCGACGGCAACCCGGTCATCCAGCGCGCGAAGCTGGCCGCCACCGGCCTCGCCGACGCGTTCACCACCATCGTCATCACCGACGAGCTGGGCGGCCGGGCCGCGAGGAAGCCCCACCCCGGGGGCCTCCAGAAGGCGGCCGCCACCCTCGGCGTAGACCCTGCCGACCTGGTGGTGATCGGCGACCGCCCCGGCAAGGACGTCGCCGTCGCCACCGCCCTGGGCGCCCGCTCCATCCGCGTCCGCACCGGCGAATACGCCACCGCCCCGGACAGCCCCACCGCCACCGCCGTGGTCCCGGATCTCCCCGCCGCCGTAGCCCTCCTCACCTGACCCACCACCCACCGAACACCCGCCGCCGGCCCGCATGACCAGCACGGACCCGCCCGGCCGCGGCGGGTCAGTCGCCGCTGTGGCCGAAGAAGTGGATCGTGTGCGGTTTGTCGTCCGCGTAAGAGATCACGTAGGCCGCCGCCCACCGATAGAAGCCCTCCAACCGCTGATCCGCCACCGCCCCGGCCACCGCGGCAGCCGACGGCCGATCGGTGCCGAGCAGCGCGATCAACTCGTCCCGCGGATAGGGCGCCGCACACCCACCCTCCGGTTCCTCCGACACCCCGGTGATGTCGATGATCGAATGCGTCCCGGAGAACGGCTGCGACGCCAGCAACGTGTCCGGCCCGGTCACGTCGATCTGCGCGGCCCGCCACTCGTCCCGGGTGAAGTCGTCCCCCGGCTCCCAGGCATCGTCGCCGAACTCGGCGATCAGCCGCGCCTGCTCCTCGGCGAGCCACTGAGCGACATACTCCTCCTCGCCGATCTCCCGGAGCGCCGGATCCGCCGCCTGGCGATAGAAGGCCCCCTCGTCATAGGCCTCCTGCCGCGCCCGCTCCAGCGCCGCGCCGATCTCCGCCTGATAGGGAACCGTCCGGCTCCACATCGACGCCCCCATCAGGCCCGCTCCCTCGCCGCCGCAACCACCGCTGTCCGCATGCCGAAATCCTGCCAGCCGGGTCCGACATTTTTCCGCCGCGACGATCAGCCGGCGGGCGAGGAGGATGCCACGAGCCGGTCGGCGAGGTCGGACCTGCGGTACAGCATCGAGCGGCCGTGACGGGCGCTGACCAGCAGTCCCGCCGCCCGCAGGGCCCGCAGATGCTGATTGACCGCCGTCGTGGTGACGCCCAGCCGGGCGGCCAGTTCGGTCGAGGAGGCCGGGGTCGCCAACTGGACGAGCAGCCCGGCCCGGTGCGAGCCGAGCAGCCCGGCGAGCGCGCCCGGCGCCGGCAGCGGCTGCGCCTCCCA
>KL571318.1:14759-15320 GCA_000715855.1 Actinoplanes liguriensis | reverse complement strand
GTATAAGAGACAGCCCACAGCGTCCCCAGCCCCCGCGCCCGATAGATGATCAGCGGCGGCTCCTCGGGCAGGATCGGCGCCGACGCGCTGCTCGTCCACATCGACGGCACCAGGGTCAGCCCGCCGGTGGCCGGCCGCGTGTAGTGCACCCCGGAGCGCACGAACACCTCGACCGTGTCCCCGGTGAGCCGCACCCGCCCGGCCAGCCCGGCGAACATCGCGGCCAGCCCCTGCTGGGCGATCTCCCGCCCGCGGTACGTGACGTCGCCCTCCAGCAGCGCCCGCATCCGCGCCCAGTGCGGCGCGAAGCACGCCTCCCAGTATCCGGTCAGCGCGTCCAGGATGCGGTCGAGCACGTCCGCTCCACGCAGCACCGCCGGCAGCCGCCCGCCGCCCCGCAACAACCGAAGATCCCGATCAACAACAGATTTCCCCGTACGTCGTACCGCCGCCAGCTCGTCCTCGAGTCGAGTGAGTGGCGACCAGGGCCGGGGCGTGAGGAAGTCCGGCGTCCACAGGTCGTCGTTGACCAGCTCGTACAGCAGATCCTGTCTCTTATAC
>KL571318.1:12413-14576 GCA_000715855.1 Actinoplanes liguriensis | reverse complement strand
TGTATAAGAGACAGTGACAGCACCAGCTCGTTGAGCGGCGAGATCGCGAACCGCACCTCGCCCAGGTCCCGCCCGCCGAGCTGATAGCGCACCACCACGAAGCGGAACGCTACCTCTCCGCCTCGCGCGTGTAGCAATATGCTTCATCGATCGCAGCGCCACCGCCGGGCTGACAGAACTGATGCGTGATCCACACCGCCAAGCGGCTGACCGGAAAAGACCCGGTCGAGCGTGCCCTGACCCTGTCCATCGCCGCTTCCTCCCTGGCCAAGGGGGTATTGTTCGGCGTCAGCGCGCTGTTCTTCACCACGGTCATCGGCCTGTCCCCCGCGACCGTGGGCGTCGGGCTCACCATCGCCGGCGCGGCCGGGATGGCCACCGCGTTCGGCGCCGGCTATCTCGCGGACCGTCTCGGCGCGCATCGCGTCCTGGTCGTCAGCACGGTCACCCAGGGGGCGGCGCTCGCCACGTACTGCTCGGCGGCGTCGGCGGCAGCGTTCACGCTCATCGCCTGCGCGGCGGTCGGCGCGCAGGGCGCCCAGCGCACCGCGCAGGCGACGCTCGCCGTCCGCGCCCGGCTGCGGGTGGTCACCAACGTCTTCGTCGGGCTCGGCTCCGCCGCGGCGACGGGTGCGCTGGCCTCGGGGACCGCGACGGCGTACGTGATCGCGATGGTCACCGCCTCGGTCCTGGTCCTGGCCTCGGCCGTGCCGCTGCGCGGGCTGCCGTCGCCGCCGGAGACCATCGCGCTGCCCGGTGCGGCGCCGGCCGGGCGCGACGATCGGGCGCGGTCGCCGCTGCGGGACTTCCGATACCTGGGGATCGCCGCGCTCTACGGAATCATGAGCATCCAGTTCGGGCTGCTCACCGTGGGGATGCCGCTCTGGGTCACGCTGCACACGCACGCCCCGGCCACCACCGTCGCACTGCTGCTCGTGGTGAACACGGTGCTGGTCGCCGCGTGCCAGATGCCGGCCGCCCGGCTGGTCACGGACGTGCGCGCGGCCGGCCGTACCGTAATCGTGTCTTCCGTCTTTCTGGTCCTGGCCTGTGTCCTGTATGCGGCGGCCGGCCCACTGTCCGCGGTCCTCGCCGTCGTGGTGCTGATCCTGGCGATGCTGGCGGGCAGCGCCGCGGAGGTGTTGTCCGAGGTCGGGGCGTGGTCGCTGGCGTTCGACCTGGCCGACTCGCGGAACGCGGGCGCCTACCAGGGCATCAGCCAGACCGGGTTCGCGGCCGGGGTCATGCTCGCGCCCGCCGTCGTGACCGGCACCTGTCTCGCCCGCCTGCGGTGACGCCGCCCGAAAACGGGGACGCCCCCGCCGGAAAATCGACGGGCGGCGGGATGCCGGCTGTGTACTGTGGCGGGATGCCCGACGGCGGGAGCAGGCGCGTCACGATCCGGGATGTCGCGCGGGCCGCGGGCGTCTCCCACGCGACCGTGTCACGGCTGCTCAATGGCGGTCAGAACGTGAGCGCCGCCGCACGCCGGGCCGTCGAGCGGGCCATCAAGCGGACCGGTTACACGCCGAACGGGCACGCGCGGCAGCTCGCCGGCGCACGGCCGGACGTCATCGCGGTCCTGCACTGTGTCGAGACCGCGCAGCTGTTCACCGACCCCAACGTCAACCGGCTCTGGCTCGGCTGCACGCGGGCGCTCGGCGACCAGGGGATCATGACGGTCATGCAGATCGGGAACGGTCAGGCCGACGCGGCGCTGATGTTCTCCGGGCGGGCGCCGGACTTCGAGGACCGCCACATGCCGCTGGTGGCGTGCGGGCTGCCGGCCGGGCACGAGTCCGAGGTGGCCTATGTGACCTCCGACGACCGCGGTGGCGCTCGGCAGATGGTGGCCTAGCGGATCGCGACGGTCACCGGGCCACTCGATCTGCCGAGCGGGGCGCTGCGGCTGGCGGGGTTCCGGGACGTCGTCGGCGCGGTGGACGAGGCGCTCGTGGCGCAGGGCGATTACACGTACGAGAGCGGCATGAACGCCGCGGAGCGGCTGCTGCGCAGGGCGCCCGATCTCGACGCGATCTTCGCCGCGTCGGATCTGATGGCGGCGGGCGTGATCGAGGCGTTGCGCCTGGCCGGGCGGCGTGTCCCGGAGGATGTGGCGGTCGCCGGGTTCGACGACGCGCCGGTCGCGAGCGAGACCTGGCC
>KL571318.1:11926-12186 GCA_000715855.1 Actinoplanes liguriensis | reverse complement strand
GCGGCAGTTGTGGCGGCAGCTCGACGGCGACGACCCGTCCGGGGTCGTGCTGCCGGTCGGGATCACGGTGCGCGCCTCGGCCTGAGCTTCGTGAGCCACGACATCACGTCGAGGGCGTGCGACGCCGGGTCCGGGATCGGGTGGAAGACGTGCTCGACGACGTCGTCGGCGACGATCAAAGTCAGACGATCATAAAGAGCAAGATCCGCCGACGTACGGGTCGGCAGGCCGGCCGCCGACGCCAGCGTCAGCTTCGGATC
>KL571318.1:11127-11714 GCA_000715855.1 Actinoplanes liguriensis | reverse complement strand
AATCGGGGATCAGCGGGTACGGCAACCGCAGCCGATGGGCGAGCTCCCGCTGATATCCGGTCGACTGCGCGGACAGCCCGTAGACCCGGGAGGCGCCCGCCGCGAGCAGCTCGGCGTGGTGATCCCGCAGCCAGATGGCCTGATCGCGGGCGCCGTGCACTTCCAGGAGCCCGCGCGGCAGGTCGACCCCGGGGCGGCCGGTCAGCGGGTAGACGAAGATGACCGTCCGTCCCGGTCCGAGGTCACCGAGATCGACCGGACGCCCGTCACTGGCGTAGAAGTGCAGCGACGGCAACGCCGACCCGACCAGCCGCGCCGGATCATTCTCGGACGTCGGCGGATCGGTGAAAACGCGGCGGGCGGCCTCGTCGATGCGGGCGTTCAGCGCGTCCCGCTGGGCGGTCAGCTCCCCGATACGGTCCTGAAGGCCGGTGACCGTACTGCGGAAGGTCGCCAGCGCCGCGGCGCAGACGTCCTCGTCACCGGCGGCGATCGACTCGACGAACGGCCTGGTCTCCTCCACCGCCAGCCCGAGCGCCATCAGCTCACGGATCTGGGCGACCTGGCGCTCGGCGATCGGCTCCCAC
>KL571318.1:3143-10890 GCA_000715855.1 Actinoplanes liguriensis | reverse complement strand
GGCTCGTACTCCCGGTAGCCGTTGCTCAGCCGCCGCGGCACGACCAGGCCGACCGACTCGTAGTACCGCAACGCGCGCACCGTCGTCCCGGTCCGGCGCGCCAGCTCCCCCACCCGCATGGCCGAACCCTAAACCCGGACCCCAGGGTCCGGGTCAAGCGTTGAGGGTCTGCCCGTAGACGTGCGTCACCGTGAGCGCGAGCAGCACCCGGCGGTCGGCGACCATCACCGAGCGGTACTCCTCCCAGTCCGGGTGCTCCCCCGCGGCCCGCCGGTAGTAGTCGACCAGCGCCTCCACCTCCGGCCCCTGAGGGTCGTCCCCCGGCCCGATCAGTGTCGCGTCACCGTCCGCGGTCGCCCACGCGCGGCCGTCGGCGCTGGTCACCTCGATCGCGGCGCGCGGATCGCGGCGCAGGTTGGCGGTCTTGGCACGGCCCTCGGTCATCGACACGAAGATCGTTCCCGCGTCCCGGTCGTAGAAGTGGGTGATCGGCGACAGCTGCGGCCGCCCGTCCTTCCGGATCGTGGCGAGGATGCCGAGGCGGTTCTCCGCGATCAGCGCGTGCGGATCGAATACGGTCGTCATATCTGTCGCCAAGTTCCCTTACCCGGCCGGTATTCCCCCGATTCTGCCCTGCGCAGAGATGTTCACCGGTACGGATCCCCGAGTGCTTCTCTTGGCCCATGCGACTCTTCGAAGATCTTTACGCGGCGTTCAACCAGCGCGACGTGCCGGCCGCCGTGGCCCGGATGACCCCGGACGTGACCTGGCCGAAAGCGTTCGAGGGCGGTACCGTCCGCGGCCGGGACGAGGTCGCCGCCTACTGGCAGCGGCAGTGGACCGAGATCGATCCGTCGGTCACCCCGGTCGGCTACGAGACCGAGCCGGACGGGCGGGTCGCGGTCACCGTCGCCCAGGTCGTCCGCGACCTGGGCGGCAAGGTCCTCGCCGAGTCCACGGTCACCCACCTCTACCGGCTGGAGCACGACCTCGTCGCCGGCATGGAGATCCGCTGAGGTTGTCCGATAATCGGCGGATGACGGTGCTGCTCATCGACGACCTGCGCTCGTTCGTGGACGGGCGGGCCGCCACGGTCGCCCGGACCAGCGCGGACGGCATCGCGCTCCTCGCCCGGCATCGGGGTGCGCGGCTCGACGAGCTGTGGCTCGACCACGACCTCGGCGGGGACGACACGATCTGGCCGGTCGTCGAGGTGCTGGAGCGTGCGGCGTTCGAGGAGCGGCCGTTCGACATCGGCCTGATCCTGATCCACTCGGCGAACCCGTCCGGCGCGGCGAAGATGGCCCAGGCCCTGCGCCACTGGGGTTACCCGGTGCGGCTGGCCGCCGGCGGCTACGTGTCACTCGGTGACGGGGGTGAGGTAGGCGCGGACGAAGAAGTCGCCGACCACCGCCCGGTGTAGATGACCGGAGACGACCAGATCCTCCCCGGCCAGTGCCGCGTGCAGGTGGACCCGGCCGTCGACGACCTCGCCGGTGCCGGTCAGCTCGAACGGCTGATCGTAGGAGTGGACCAGGTCGGTGTGGGCGTCGTCCTTGCGCATCACCGAGACGGTGGCCTGCTGCACCGCCCCGATCAGCGTGATCGAGGCGGCGACGACCCCGGTGGTCGTCACGGTCGCCTGGATGATGTCCAGGACCTCTTCCCCGCGGTTCACGGTGATCACGCGCACGACCCACCTCCGGAATGTCGTCCCCCTGCACCATCATGACGGCATGAGCGACGAGATTCCGGTACACGGCGCGGGCCTCGACGACCGCGGCCTGGTCCGGGTCGGCGACACGGTCCGGCGACCGGGCGGCGAGTGGAGCCCGTCGGTGCAACTGCTCCTGCGCGACCTTCGTGACCGCGGCTTCGAGCCGGCGCCGGAGCCGCTCGGCCGGGACGAGCGGGGCCGCGAGGTGCTCGGCTACCTGCCCGGTCACGACCAGGGCTGGCCGATGCGGCCGCACATCCTGACCGACGCCGGCGCCCACGATCTCGGGCGGCTGGCGCGGCGCCTGCGGGAGGTGCTCGCGGCCTGCTCCTGCCCGCCGGATGCGCGGTGGCAGTCCGGGGCGGGCGTGCCGGGCCCCGGCGAGTCGCTGCAGCACGGCGATCTCGGCCCGTGGAACCTGTTGTGGGACGACGCCGGAACGATCACCGGTGTCCTGGACTGGGATCTCGCCGAGCCGGGCGACCCCTGGTACGACACCGGTTTCCTCGCCTGGTTCACCGTCCCGTTCATGGACGACGAGCGTGCCCACGCCCGTGGTTTCCCGGCCCCGCCGGATCGACGGGCGCGGCGGGACGCGTTCGCGGCCGGCGCCGGCGTCACGCCTGACGAGCTGACCGCGATCGTTCACGACACGCAGTCGGAGTTCGCCCGCCGGATCGTCACGCGCGACGGTGTCTGGCGCACGTTCCGTGAGCGCGGCTTCCACGAGAACGCGCTCGCTGATCAACGCTGGTCACGCTGACGACGGCTGGCAGGATTAGACGATGCTGCTCGATGATCACGCCCTGCATGCCTCGTCGGTGGTGGCGAACTGCGCGATGAACCGGGAGCGCCGGCTCGCCGGTGTGAACAGCTACGCCAAGGCCCTCGGCTTCGACCCGGCCGACGGCCTGACCGGGGCGTGGCTGGACCTGTGCTGCGGGAGCGGCCGGGCGCTCGTCCAGGCCGCCGAGCGCCTCGACGGCAGCGTGACCCTGGTCGGCGTCGATCTCGTGGACGCGTTCGTCAGCCGCCCGCCCGGGGTGACCTTCGTGGCCGCGCCGATCGAGTCGTGGACGCCGGATCGCACGTTTGACCTGGTCACGTGCGTGCACGGCCTGCACTACGTCGGGGACAAGCTGGGTGTGATCAGCCGGATCGTGCGCTGGCTGACCCCGCGTGGGCGGTTCGCCGCGGACCTGGACCTGAGCAGCGTCCGGCTGGAGGACGGCAGCCCCGCCGGCCGCCCGCTCACCGCGATCCTGCGTGCCGCCGGGGTCGGCTACGACGCACGGCGCCGGCGGGTGAGTTGCATCGGACCCAAAGAGCTGATTTTCCCGTACGGGTATCTGGGCGCCGACGATTCCGCCGGCGCCAACTACACCGGTCAGCCCGCGGTCCACTCCTATTACCGGAAGTGATCAGGGCCGGGGCCGGAAGCTTGACATGCTCACGGGATGCGCCCCTGTCTCGTGCTCGTCGCGATGATCGTCGCGGCGACGGCCGGCTGCGGCACGGACCAGCCGGCGCCTACCGTGGCTCCCACCACCGCTCCCTCTTCTGTAGCGCCTTCCGCAGCCCCTTCCGCGGCCCCTTCCGCGGCCCCTTCCGTGACGCCCGGGACCACGGCAGCGGCGACGAGCAGCCCGAGCACGGGATGGGAGATCACCGTCTACTACACCGCGGTCGAGGACTTCCACGTCGGCACGGACACCGAGGTCACCGGCTGCACGAAGCTGGACTGCACGAACGGTCAGGACGACCTGGGCTCCTACCCCTCGGACTTCGTCGACGCGGTGAAGGACGAGGGCACCGGGCGCACCTCGTCAGGGCAGTACCTGAACTGGTCGTACGACATCGGCTTCTGGCTCGACTCGGAGCCGCGCACCAGCGACGGCGAGCGCCTCACGCCCTGTCTCTTATACACCACCCGCTTCACGATCACCGGCTGCGGCGTCCAGGACGACGGCTCCGCACCCCAGGAGGCGGTCTGCGCCGCGCTGCGGGACGGCGCCTGGAAGGTCACCGACGAGTTCACCCCGGGCCTCGGCGGCTCCCGCCACATCGACGCCTACATCGGCCCGGAGACGAGCACCGGCTTCACCGACTCCGACTGGTACATCACCCTCACCGGCGCCCGCCTCACCATCGCCACGGACAAGTAACTCCAACGGGCCCAGCAGGCCGCCACCGGCCGAGGCCGCCACGCCGCGCAAGCTTGCCGGCTGGCGCTCACCGTGGTTATCGCGACCTCATAACCACGATCAGCACCAGCCGGCAAGAGCGAGCCGCGCCGCGGGAAGCGCAGGCCAAGGGTGCGGCCGGTGTGGGGCGATCTTGGGCAGACTGGGGTGCGTGGATCACAGCTTCGAGGTGGAGCTGGCGCAGAGCGGCATCACGCTGACCGTGCCGGCCGGCAAGTCGATCCTGGAGGTCGCCGACGACGCCGGGGTGAACGTCTCGTTCTCCTGCCGGGAGGGCACCTGCGGGAGCTGCGAGACCCCGATCGTCGAGGGCCGGGCCGAGCACCGGGACCACCTGCTCGGCCCGGAGGAACGGGCCGCGAACGAGACCATGTTCATCTGCGTCTCCCGGGCGATCGGCAAGCGCCTGGTGCTCGACCTGTAGAGCCTTCAGGTGGCCGGCTTGCCCTGCGGGGCGGGCGCGAACTTCTGGCACTCCCGCCGCGCCTCGCCGACCTTCGGGTCGTCGGGTTCGATGCCGAGCTTTTTGGAGTCGATGGTCGTGCCGCCGTTCACGTCCGGGTCGGGCCAGTTCGCGAATCCGTGGTCCCGCATGCACTGCGCCACCTGACGCAGTTTTGCCAGGTCCGCGGCGGGGATCGGGTTCTTCCTGCCCTCCCACGGCGCGTACTTCCGGCAGGCCTGCTCGGCCGCCTCGAACTTCTTCTGGTCGAGGTTCTCGGGGTTGTGCACGGTCAGGCCGCCCTGCGGGTCCGGGTCGGGGAACCAGGTCAGGCCCTGCGCACGCATGCACCTCGAATAGTCCAGCGCGGACCGCTCGGTGGCTGCCGCGCTGCTGCTGGCCTTCGCGCCGGGGTTCGCCGAGGCCACGCCCGGGTCCTCGGTCTTGCTGCTGCAACCGGCGACGGTCAGCACGAAAAGCAGTGTTATCACAATTTTTCGAGACATGCGTATTGTCTACGCCCCGACCGGTCACACCCCGGGCACAAAGTGGACCCGGATCGTGAGGCCACCCTCCGGGCGGGCGTGCACGGCGAGATCGGCGGAATGGGCGGCCGCGATCGCCTGCACGATGGACAGGCCCAATCCGTGGTGACGGTCGTCCGCCGTACGCGCAAGCCTTTGAAAGGGGTGAAAAAGCCGATCCACCATCGCCGGCGGAATCACGGGACCCGCATTCGTGACCGTCAGTGTGGAGCCCTCGGTGCGCGCTTCCACGCGGCCACCGGGCACGTTGTAACTGATCGCGTTGTCGACCAGATTGGCGATCAACCGCCCGATCAGGGCGGGATCACCGGTCACGGCGGCCGGCCGGAGTTCCGCCGCCACGGTGAGATCGGGCGGGGCGGCGCGCAGCACGTCCGCGGTCAGCGCCGCGAGATCGACGTGCTCGCGGCGATCCAGACCGCGTTCACTGGTCGCCAGCACCAGCAACGACTCCAGCAACCGCGCCTTCTGCTCGCTGACGAGCATCAATTCCGCGAATTGCCGGCGATAGGTCTCCACGGTCGCGCCCGGATCGAGAACAGCCTCCTCCAGCAGAGCGTGTTCCCAGGTCAGCGGCGTGCGCAGCTCGTGGGCGGCATTCGCCACGAACCGTTTGTGCGAGTCGAGCGCCGTCTCCAGCCGGCGGGTCATCACGTGCAGCGGGCGCAGCACCCGGCCGGCCAGGAACCAGCCCACGACCAGCGAGACGGCCAGCATGATGGCGAGCGCCAGACCGGATCTCAGGAACAGGTCCGGCCCGATCACCGGCTGCCCGTGCAACGTCTCGGTGAAACCGCTCGTGGACGTTCCGGAATTGCTCAGGCCGGATCGGGTGACCGTCGTTCCGCTGTGCGTGACGAGCGAATAGGTGACGACCAGGAGCGCGCCGCCGGAAAAGAGGAACAGCACGCCGTACAGAATGGTGAGCCGCAGCCGGACGGCCATGCGCTAGATCCGATATCCCGAACGGGCCACGGTCTCGATCACGGGCGGTTCACCCAGTTTCGCCCGCAGCCGATTCATCGTCGCCTTCACCGTCGTCGTGAACGGATCGGCCGCCGAATCCCAGACCCGGTCCAGCAATTCCTCCGGGGAGACCACCCGGCCGCGGGCACCGAGCAGATATTCGAGCACCGCCAGTTCCTTCCGGTTCAGCGCGACCTTCTCGCCGTTGCGCGTGGCCGTCCGGCGGGCCGGGTCCAGCGTGACGTCTCCGCAGGTCAGCATCGGTGGCAGGGCGGTCTGGGTGCGGCGGGCGAGCGCCCGGATGCGGGCCACCAGCTCGGGAAAGGCGAACGGCTTCGCCAGGTAGTCGTCGGCGCCGATGGTGAGCCCGCGCACCCGGTCGGCCAGGGCGCCAGCCGCGGTCAGCATCAGCACGCGGGTGCGGGCCGGCTCGCTCATCAGCTCGTGACAGACCCGGTCACCGTGCACGCCGGGCAGGTCCCGATCGAGGACGACCACGTCGTAGTCCACCTCGCAGGCGCGCTCCAGCGCGGCCGTCCCGTCGTGGGCGACGTCGACGGCCATGCCCTCGCGCCGCAGCACCCGCGCCACCGACGCGGCGAGCCGCACATGATCCTCCACCACCAGGACCCTCATGCCGCGCAGCCTACGAACGCGCCCGTCAACCGGACGTCAACACCCGGTTCCGTACTTTGGAAGGGTTTCCGCGCCCGGTTCCCGTGGCAGGATCAAACCCATGGATTTCCGGTACGTCGGTAGCAGCGGCCTCAAGGTCAGTGAGCTCTGTCTGGGCACGATGACGTTCGGCCAGGAGGCCGACGAGCCGACCTCACACGCCCTGCTGGACCGTTATGTCGAGGCCGGCGGCAACTTCATCGACACCGCTGACGTCTACGGCGGCGGCGCCTCCGAGGAGATCATCGGCAGCTGGTTGTCGCGGGTGTCGCGGGACGACCTCGTCGTGGCGACCAAGTTCTTCTGGTCCACCGGCACCGGGCCGAACGACAACGGCGCCGGCCGCAAGCACATCCTGACCGCCGTCCGGGAGAGTCTGCGCCGCCTGCGCACCGACTACATCGACCTGTATCAGATCCACGCGTTCGACGAGGGCACCGCGATCGAGGAGACGCTCTCGACGCTGGACGGGCTCGTCCGCTCCGGGCTCGTCCGGCACCTGGGCGTCAGCAACTACGCGGCGTGGCAGTTGCAGAAGTCGCTGGACGTCGCGAGGTTCCGCGGGTGGGAGCCGTTCGTGGCGTTGCAGCCGCTCTACAACCTGCTCGATCGCGACATCGAGCACGAGCTGGTCCCGGTCTCGCTCAACGAGGGCGTCGGCATCATCCCGTGGGCGCCGTTGCGGGGCGGCTGGCTGACCGGGAAATATCGGCGCGGGATGACGCAGGCCCCGGCGGACACCCGCTGGGAGGCGGACAAGCAGCCCTGGCTCGGCAGCTGGGAGCGCAGCGTCGACGAGCGCACCTGGTCGGTGACGGACACGCTGCTGGCGGTCGCCGCCGAGGTCGACCGGACGCCCGCGCAGGTGGCGGTCCGGTGGCTGTTGCAGCGCCCGAGTGTGACGTCGCCGATCATCGGCGCGCGTTCGCGGGCGCAGCTCGACGACAACCTGGGGGCGGTGGGCTGGTCGCTCGACGAGAAGTCGATGGATCGGCTGACGGCCGCCGGGGATCAGCCACTCCCCTATCCCTACGGCTATCTGGCGGGTTCACCACGACGCCGTAATCAGTAGACGCGGGGCCGGCGGCGGGGCTCGCGGAGGTGTTGCCGCACCTCCGCGAGTACCGGCCGGGCGCAGCCGGGCTGGGCGGTGCAAGGCCGGGCCTGGCCAGGCCGGGTGCAGCCGGGCCAGGCCGGG
>KL571318.1:1432-2932 GCA_000715855.1 Actinoplanes liguriensis | reverse complement strand
CCGGGCCAGGCCGGGCCGGGCTGCGGCTCGGGTGAGGGGTTTCGCTTGGACGTGGTGCGCGCCGACGAGGTGCTCGGGTCGCACCAGGACGTGGATCATCTCCTCGCGCTGGGCCATCGGCGGATCGCGCACGTGGACGGGGCGGGCTGCACGAGTCGGTGGAGCGACGGCGTGGCTACCTGGAAGCGATGGCATCGGCACGGGCCGGCTTACCACGTACGCATAATTCCTGGTGGTTCTGGGGAGGAGGAGGGCGCGCGTGCCGCGGCGGGCCTCCTGGAGGATCCGCCGGCGGCGGTGACCGTGTTCGACGATCTGGCGGCGACCGGCCTGCTCGACGTGGTGCGCGGGCACGGGCGGAGGGTGCCTGGTGATCTCAGCGTGGTGGGTTACGACGACAGTTGGTTCAGCCGGCTCGGGCACATCGACCTGACCACGATCGCGCAGGACGTGACCGCGATGGCCGGTCACGCGATCACCCGTGCGGTGGATCGGGTCGAGGCCGCCCCGACCGGCGGCCGGGAGACGGTTGCCGCGCCACGCCTGGTGGTGCGCGGGACCACTGCCGTTCCGGGATAGGACCGGTCGCCGAGTGGGTAGAGCGGATGCGTATTTTTGAGTCCGGTCCGCGCGGGTGAGGAGATATTCGTACCGTGAACGACGTCTTCGCAGCGGACGCCGAGGTCGGCCCCGACCTCGCCGCGGTCGAGTGGGGCGACACTCCCCTCGGCCCGCCGGAGGGCTGGCCGCAGAGCCTCCGGACGGCGGTCAGCATCCTGCTGTCGTCACGGTTCTCGATGTGGATGGCGTGGGGCCCGGAGCTGACGTTCTTCTGCAACGCCGCCTACCGCCGCGACACGCTGGGTGAGAAGTACCCGCGGGCGCTGGGCCGCCCGGCCAGCGAGGTGTGGGCGGAGATCTGGGACGACATCGGGCCGCGGATCCAGAACGTGCTCGACACCGGCAAGGCCACCTGGGATCAGAGCCTGCTGCTGTTCCTGGAGCGCTCCGGCTACCCGGAGGAGAGCTATCACACGTTCTCCTACAGTCCGCTGCGCGACGACGACGGCGCCCTGGTCGGGATGCTCTGCGTGGTCAGCGAGGAGACCGACCGGGTGATCGCCGAGCGGCGGATGACCACGCTGCGTGACCTCGGTTCCGACCCGAGCGTGATCGAGACCGAGCAGGAGACCCTCGCGTTCGCCGCGCGGCAGATCGAGAAGAACCAGCGCGACCTGCCGTTCACCCTGACCTACCTGTACGACGAGGACGGCCGCCCCCGGCTGCGTTCGTCGACCGGCATCGCGGCGGATCATCCGCTGGTGGCCACCTTCGACGGCCGGGAGGGGCCGGTGCCCCTGGACGGGCCGGGCCTGCCCACCGGCGCCTGGCCCGACCCGCCGCGCCAGGCGCTGGTGGTGCCGCTGGCCGCGGACGGTTACTTCGTCGCCGCCCTGAACCGCTACCGTCCGCTCGACGACGCCTACCGGGGCTTCGTCG
>KL571318.1:923-1197 GCA_000715855.1 Actinoplanes liguriensis | reverse complement strand
GATCGGCAGCGCCCGCAGCTACCAGGCGCAGCAGCGGCGCGCCGAGGAGCTCGCCGAGCTGGACCGGGCGAAGACCACGTTCTTCTCCAACATCAGCCACGAGTTCCGTACCCCGCTGACGCTGATCATGGGTCCGCTGGACGAGCTGCGCACCCGGCTCGGCGACGCCGGTCAGGAGATCCGCGACGAGCTGGACGTGATCCACCGCAACGGGCTGCGCCTGGGCAAGCTGGTGAACGCGCTGCTGGACTTCTCCCTGTCTCTTATACACATC
>KL571318.1:0-719 GCA_000715855.1 Actinoplanes liguriensis | reverse complement strand
GGCCCGCTACGAGCCGGTCGACCTGGCGGCCACGACCGCCGAGCTGGCCAGCGTGTTCCGGTCCGCGGTCGAGCGGGCCGGCCTGGTGTTCGAGGTGGACTGCCCGCCGCTGCCCGAGCCGGTGCTGGTCGACCGCAGCATGTGGGAGAAGGTCGTCCTCAACCTGCTCAGCAACGCGTTGAAGTTCACCTTCGAGGGCTCGATCCGGGTCACCGTGCGCGCCGGGGACGGCGTCGCCGTCGTCACGGTCGCGGACAGCGGCATCGGGGTCTCCGCCGAGGAGATGCCCCGGTTGTTCGAGCGCTTCCACCGGATCGACGACGTGCGCTCCCGCTCGAACGAGGGCAGCGGGATCGGCCTGGCGATGGTGAAGGAGCTGGTCGGGCTGCACCACGGCACGGTCACCGCGGACAGCACCCCGGACAAGGGCACCACCTTCACGATCCGGCTGCCGTTCGGGGTGGCACATCTGCCGGCCGACGCGGTCGTCGCGGCCCGGGCGGCCACCGCCGTGTCGGCGACCGCCGAGCCGTTCCTGCAGGAGGCCGCCCGCTGGCTGCCCGGCGACGCCCCGGTCGAGGCGGAGTCGACCGCCCAGCCCACCGGCAGCGCGGCGAGCGTCGTGGTGGCCGACGACAACGCGGACATGCGGGACTACCTGGCCCGGCTGCTGCGCTCGGCCGGGCACCGGGTGATCGCGGTCGCCGACGGCCGGCAGG
>KL571317.1:1510-9285 GCA_000715855.1 Actinoplanes liguriensis | reverse complement strand
GCGGACGTAGGACATGAAGAATTTGACCTTGAAGGAGACCGTCGTGACCACTCTGATCGCTGTTGCGCATGGGACCCGCTCGGCCACCGGGCGCCGGCAGTTGCAGGAGCTCGCCGCCTCGGTGGCGCGGCGGCGGCGCGGGCTGGACGTGCGGCTCTGCTATGTGGACGTGCAGGAGCCGAAGGTCGCCGAGGTCGTGCCGACGGTGGGCGACGCGGTGGTGGTGCCGCTGCTGCTGTCGTGCGGATATCACGTGCGGGTGGACATCGCGGAGGCTGTCGCGGGCACGGACATCCCGGTGACGGCGCCCCTCGGGCCGGATCCGGTGCTGCTCGGCAGCATGCTGCGTAATCTGCCGGCCGCGGACGCGATCGTGCTGGCCGCGGCGGGTTCGTCGGATCCGGGCTGGCGCGCCGATGTGGAGGGCGTCGCCACGCAGCTGCCGGGCGGCGCGCGCGTCGGGTACGTGTCGGGCACCGGTCCGCGCGTGCCGGATGTCGTCGCCCAGCTGCGGCAGGAGGGCGCGCAGCGGGTCGCGATCGCCGCGTATCTGCTGGCGGACGGCCTGTTCTACCGGTCGCTGGGCAACGCCGGCGCGGACTCGGTGACGCCGCCGCTGTGCCGTGATGTTGCCGTGTCCGACCTCGTTCTGGGTCGGTTCGACAACGCTCTCCTCACAACTGCCGGTAGCCGTTTGTAGTCACAACGGGTGCGGTCCGGTTGTAGGGATTTGCGAACAACAGTGTCACCGCAAGTGGTCGTCCGGGTTAACGGGCGGCCGACAGAGTTACCTCCACACCGGCAGGAGGGACCGACGCAGTGACTCAGAAGCTTGTCGTCATCGGCAACGGCATGGCGGGAGCCCGCACGGTCGAGGAGATCCTCGCCCGCAACGGGGACTACTCCGTGACGATGTTCGGTGACGAGCCCTATGGCAACTACAACCGGATCATGTTGTCCAACCTGCTCGCCGGGGTGGAGACCGAGGAGGGCATCTTCCTCAACGACCTGGGCTGGTACCGGGACAACGGCATCACGCTGAACGCCGGCGTCAAGATCGAGCGGATCGACGCCGAGGCCAAGGTGGTGCACGACAGCAACGGTGTGGCCACCCCGTACGACAAGCTGATCATCGCGACCGGCAGTTACTCGTGGACGCCGCCGATGAAGAACGTGCACAACCCGAAGCGCGGCTACCACCAGGGGGTCTTCGCGTTCCGCACGCTCGACGACACCCGCGGCATGATCCGCTACGCCCGGGACCACGAGCGCGCGGTCGTGATCGGCGGCGGCCTGCTCGGCCTGGAGGCGGCGCGCGGCCTGCAGAACCACGTCAGCCAGGTGACCCTGCTGCACGCGATGGGCCACCTGATGGACCGGCAGCTCGACCCGAAGGCCGGCCAGATGTTGCAGGCCAGCGTCGAGGGCAAGCTCGGCATCCGGGTGATCACGAACGCGATGACCACCGAGATCCTCGGCAAGGACAGGGTCACCGGCGTCAAGCTGGCCGACGGCACCGTCATCGACTGTGACGTGGTGGTGATCGCCGCCGGCATCCGGCCGAACACCGAGATGGTGGCGAACAGCGGCCTGCCGGTCGAGCGCGGCATCGTGGTCGACGACCAGATGCGGGTCGAGGGCCAGACCGACATCTACTCGGTCGGCGAGTGCGCGCAGCACCGCGGCAGCCTGTACGGCCTGGTCGCGCCCCTGTGGGATCAGGCGAAGGTGCTGGCCGACCACATCACCGGCACGACCGGGGTCGCGTACACCGGTTCGAAGCTGCACACCAAGCTCAAGGTCGCCGGCATCGACGTCGCCTCGATGGGCCTGATCGCCCCGGAGCACGACGAGGACGAGGTGATCGTCTACAACGAGCCGAAGAAGGGCATCTACAAGCAGCTGATCATCCGCGAGGACGTGCTGGTCGGGGCCACTCTGGTCGGTGACAACAGCAAGGCGGCGTCGCTGATCCAGCACTTCGACCGGGGTACCGCCCTGCCCGAGGAACGGTCTTCGCTCATCTTCGACATCGGGGGAGCGGTCGAGGAGTCCTTGGACGAAATGGCCGACGACGCCCAGGTCTGCAACTGCAACGGGGTGAGCAAGGGCGCGATCTGCGGCGTCGTTGCCGGTGGCTGCGGAACGGTCAGCGGGGTCATGGACAAGACTCGCGCGGGCAAGGGGTGCGGGACCTGCAAGCCGCTGGTGCAGCGGATCGTCGAGTGGGCCAACGGCGGCGCGGCGGAGGAGGACCCGGCGGCGTCCTGGTATGTGCCGGGCGTGCCGATGCCGAAGCCCGAGCTCATGGCGGCGATCCGTAAATATCAGCTCAAGAGCGTTTCGTCGGTCTTCGACAAGCTGGTCCCCGGCGGCGAGCACGACGCCAAGAGCAAGATGGGCCTCGCCAGCCTGCTCAAGATGATGTGGGCCGACGAGTACGTCGACGAGCGCGACGCCCGGTTCATCAACGACCGTGTGCACGCCAACATCCAGAGGGACGGAACATTCTCCGTCGTCCCGCAGATGAAAGGCGGCGTCACCACCCCGGCCCAGCTGCGGAAGATCGCCGAGGTCGCGGAGAAGTACGGCGTCCCGATGGTGAAGCTGACCGGAGGCCAGCGCATCGACCTGCTCGGTGTGCCGAAGGAGCAGCTCCCGGCGATGTGGGCAGACCTGGACATGCCGTCCGGCTACGCGTACGCCAAGAGCTTCCGCACCGTGAAGACCTGTGTCGGCTCGGACTTCTGCCGGTTCGGCGTCGGTGACTCCACCGCGCTGGGCATCGCGATCGAGGAGCGCTTCCAGGGTCTCGAGGGCCCCGGCAAGATGAAGCTCGCGGTCACCGGCTGCCCGCGCAACTGCGCCGAGGCGTACGTGAAGGACCTCGGTGTCGTCGCGATCGACGGCGGCAAGTGGGAGATCTACGTCGGCGGCGCGGCCGGCGCCCACATCCGCAAGGGCGACCTGCTCACCACCGTGGACTCGGCCGAGGAAGTGATCCGGCTGACCGGCCGCTTCCTGCAGTACTACCGGGAGAACGCCAACTGGCTGGAGCGGACGTACTCGTTCGTCCCGCGGGTCGGCATCGACCGGATCCGGGAGATCGTCATCGACGACGTGGACGGCATCGCCGCCGCTCTCGACGCCGCTGTCGAGGAGGCCGTGCAGGCCTACAAGGACCCCTGGAAGGAGCGGGCCGAGCCGGTCACGCCCGGCCAGTTCCGTACCTCCCTGCCCCTGACCGTCCTTCCCCAGGTTCCGGTGCGCTCATGAAAACCCTGACCACTCTCGGCCCGCTTTCCGACATCCCCCTGGGCGAAGGACGCACCTACGCCGTCGGGGACGACATGATCGCGATCTTCCGCCTGCGCGACGGCTCCCTGCGCGCGGTGTCGGCGGTCTGCCCCCACAAGGGTGGCCCGCTTGCTGATGGGCAGATCGACAACTCCGTGGTCGTCTGCCCGCTCCACCTGTTCTCCTGGGACCTCTCCACCGGGTGCTCCCAGTCCGGCCAGCCCCCGATCAACGTCTACCCGGTCCGGGTCGACGACGGTCAGATCGTCTTGGGAGAGTGACATGACCGCTATTGCCGTCGAGCGTCCTTCATCCGCAACGCTCAAAGGCCACTGGATCGACGACTGGAACCCCGAGGACCCCACGTTCTGGGCGAACGGCGGGTCGAAGATCGCCAAGCGCAACCTGGTCTTCTCGATCTTCTCCGAGCACATCGGCTTCTCGGTGTGGTCGCTGTGGTCGGTGATGGTGCTCTTCCTCGGCCCGCAGTACGGCTTCGACCCGGCACAGAAGTTCCTGCTCACCGCCGTGCCGACGCTGGTCGGGGCGGGGCTGCGGATCCCGTACACGTTCGCGGTGGCCCGGTTCGGCGGCCGCAACTGGACCATCATCAGCGCGTCCCTGCTGCTCATCCCGTCGATCCTGGCGGCGTTCATGATCAAGCCGGGTGTCTCGTTCACCACGGTGTTGCTGCTCGCGGCGACGGCCGGCGTGGGCGGTGGCAACTTCGCCTCCTCGATGGCGAACATCAACGCGTTCTTCCCGAACCGTTACAAGGGCTGGGCGCTCGGCATCAACGCCGGCGGCGGCAACATCGGCGTCGCGGCGGTGCAGCTGGTCGGCCTGTTCGTGCTGGCGACCTTCGGCGCCGGGCACCCCGGGGTCGTGGCCGGCATCTACATCCCGCTGATCGTGCTGGCCACGCTCGGGTCGGCGATCTGGATGGACAACCTCAGCCAGGCGCGCAACGAGAAGCGCGGGATGCGGGACGCCGTCAAGGAGGGGCACGCCTGGGTGATGTCCCTGCTCTACATCGGCACGTTCGGCTCGTTCATCGGGTTCGGGTTCGCGTTCGGGCAGGTGCTGCAGGTGCAGTTCGCCGGCCAGTTCAACACCCCGATCAAGGCGGCGTACCTGACGTTCCTCGGTCCGCTGCTGGGCTCGCTGATCCGGCCCGTGGGCGGGGCGCTCGCCGACCGGCTGGGTGGGGCGAAGGTGACGTTCGTGAACTTCATCGCGATGGGGCTCGGCGCGAGCGTCGTGCTGGTCGCGGCGCAGCAGCGGTCGCTGCCGCTCTACATCGCGGGGTTCATCAGCCTGTTCGTGCTGAGCGGGCTGGGCAACGGGTCGACGTACAAGATGATCCCGGCGATCTTCAAGGCGAAGTACGCCGCCGACGACCACCAGGCGCGGCGGATCTCCGGCGCGGTGATCGGCCTCGCCGGCGCGATCGGCGCGGTCGGCGGGGTGCTCGTGAACCTGGCGTTCCGGCAGTCGTTCCTGACCTACAAGGACGCGGACGCGGCGTACATCGCCTTCATCGGGTTCTACGCCCTCTGCGTGATCGTGACGTGGGTCGTCTACCTGCGACCCGGCGCCCGCAAGACCATCGCGGTCTGACCCCGCCCGTCCCGTGTGGCCCGGTGCGCTTCAGGCACCGGGCCACCGGCGTTGTTCGGCCCCCAATTTCGCACCCAGTGTGCGCCCGGCCGCTTGACGTTGGATAAATGCAGAATGACCTGCGAAAAGGCGTAGTTGATCGAGGTTCATCGAAGATCGAATTGCAGTACGGGGTCACCTGATCGTGGACGTGTGTCGCCAAGCGGAAAGATCCGCCGCCCATATGATCAGTTTGTCCGAAATTGCCTTTATGAACGAAAAGGTGATCCCATGAACAAGGTGATGCGCGGTTTCGCGATGTCCGGCCTGGCGGTCGCCGCGGGCCTGGTCATGACCGCCGGCCCGGCCGCTGCCTCGGCCGCCGCCCCCGTCACGCCGCAGGCCACGTCGAAGGCGTCGGCCGCGTCGAAGGCCATGACGCGGTCCCGCGTCCTCGGTTTCTACCGCAGCGCGGGCGCCTGCCACTCCGACGGCCGGCGCGGTGAGTTCCGCCGCCAGTGGTCCGATCACGACTGCATCCCGGTCCGCGAGGGCTTCCGTCGTGGCTACGCGCTCAAGGTCTACTACGGCTGGAGCGGGCACGACTACCACGACGGCCCGCACGGGGGCCCGCACCACGACGGCCCGCACGGTGGGTCGGACCACGGGCCGCACGGTCCGCACGGTCCGTGGAAGAAGAACTGACGCAGGTCGTTTCCGGCCGGGGGCCGCATCCGCTCAGGATGCGGCCCCCGGCCTTTTGTGTTTAATTACCCGCTATTCGGGAATCTCATACTTTTTATCGACAATTCTGGCCGAACGGATGACCATACCTGGTCCTTTTCGCCGGCCGTCGGAATAGCGCACCTTCCCATCGACGGATGCGGATGGCAACGTGTCCACATGAGATGGCGAACTCCATTCCTGGCGACGCTCGTCGTGGCACTGGTGACGGCGTCCGCGGGACCCGCCGGCGCCGCCGTGGCCGCGCCGCACCTGAGATACCTGAACCCCGGCGGCCAACCCCGCCTGACCGAGAAAGTGCCGGTCAACGTGGTCTTCGTCGGCTACACGCCGGCGCAGGCGGACAAGAGCAAGTTCCTCTCCGGGCTCGCCACCAAGTACGAGCCCGTGGTCCGCTCCCGGCTCCTCTACGGCGTGACCGAGAAGCTCGGCATCACCTACACGTACGACTACCGCCTCAACTACACGAGCCGGTCGTACCAGGACACGTTCTTCAAGCAGCTCGGCAAGCTGGCGACCCCGGCCCCGCTGACGGCGTACCAGCAGGCCTACAACGACCAGGCCAAGAACGTCCTGGACATCACGTCCAACAACTACATCGACGCGCCGAGCGTGGAGAAGTGGCTGGCCTTCCACCCGCCGGCGGGCGTGGACACCAGGCGCAACACGATCTACTTCATCAACTGGTTCGGGCGCTCGGACTTCAAGTTCCACGTCTACACCAAGACCGGTGAGCCGGACCCGGACACCGGCTACGACTTCGGCAAGAACCGTGACAGCCGCAAGCTCATCGCGTGGGGCGGGACGACCGCCGACGACGAGGAGACCGGCCTGGGCGCCACCCGGCGCGTCTGGTTCCACGACCTGTCGGCCGGCCCGGAGTCCTGGACGTCGAACTACGACGTGGACAACGCGGACGTGGACGGCGACGGCGTCCCCGACTACCGGATGCCACCGACCTGGGAGTACACGGCGAACGGCTTCCGTGACCCGTCCCAGCTCGCCGGCGACCTCTCCAAGATCACCCGGTACGTGGCGCTGAACCTGCTGATGACCACGTCACCGCTCTACCCGGTCGAGCTGCCCGGCGCCGGCCTGCCGAAGAGCATCAACGTGGACAGCAACACCTACGAGGGCTGGCCCGGCGTCGACGCGTCCGCGCAGTACATCAAACCGGACCTGGTCACCGAGGAGCTCTCCGAGCTGCGCTGGCGCAACCGGCTCAGCGAGGACCAGCAGGACCTGCCCTACACCGCCGAGAACCAGGCCTGTTACCTCGCCGAGCTCGCCGACGAGTCGTGTTACCCGGAGACCGGCTACCCGGCGTTCGCCAACCTCTACCTCTACACCCGCGACCACCTGGACGGCGTGCTCGACGGCAAGCCCGACTACGAGGTGCCGGTCTTCAACTACGCGGTCGGGGCGGGCATCGGCGTTCCCGCGCTCGGCTACGCCGACGACGACTACGAGACCGGCGAGCAGACCTACGTCTTCTCGTTCATCTCGCCCGAGGTCGTGGCCAGCGGTTACGGCCTGACCACCACGCAGATCCACGAGGTCGGCCACCACCTGGGCATGTCGCACCCGCACGACGGCTACGACAGCGCGACCGGTGTCGACTACGGCCCGTCCGGCGATTTCCTGTTCGTCAACGCCGGCGACGAGAACAACACGATGATGAGCTACATCGACCTGAACTGGGACTTCAGCCAGTTCGACCGGGACAACAGCGACCGGTTCCTGACCGCCGCGTACTGGGAGGCGGCGAACCGGGTGGCGGCGACGGTCCCGAAGGGCAAGGGATACACGTCGCTGAAGGTGGCCGACGCCCTGCTCGCGCTCTCCGCGAAGGCGTTCGCGGGGCACGACTACCGGGCGGCCTACGCGCTGGCCGAGAAGGCGTACTACAGCGTCGCCGCGATCCCGGGCGCGCACACCGCGCAGGTGACCACGCAGCTCAAGGCCGAGGCGAACGCGGCCCGCCGCAACGTCGAGATCCACGACCCGCACGAGTTCATCGACACCCTGGCCCCGGACAGCCCGCGCAGCAAGCCGTAAGACCTTAAAGATCAACTTCTTCATTGCCCCTCTCCGCCGGGGTACAGACCGTCGCTCCCGCGGGGACCCTTGCGGGC
>KL571317.1:1056-1193 GCA_000715855.1 Actinoplanes liguriensis | reverse complement strand
GCCCACAAGGGCGGCCTCCGTGGGTGGTCACGGTCAAAAGGACCCACGCGACGCCCGCACCCGGTCACCCCGGCAGCGCGCCCCCGGCTCCCGGGCTGGTGCTCACCGTGGTTATTCGTGCCTCATAACCACGGTGC
>KL571317.1:0-774 GCA_000715855.1 Actinoplanes liguriensis | reverse complement strand
CGTGCCTCATAACCACGGTGAGCACCAGCCCGGAGGGCTGCCCGCGCAGCGGCCTCGCTCGGTGCGGAGTTCGCGTGGGGGTTGCGGCCGGGGCACGGGATTGTTACCGGGGGGCTCGAAAACGGGAGGAACGGGAACGGCCTGCCGGTGCGGGGACCCGCGGGCGGATCCCATCTGGCAAGATCCCGCGCATGCTCGAACCGGAGCGCCGATGGCGCTGATCATCCGGCGTGCGGCGGCAGCCCGGGGACTGCTCGCCGCGGCGGCCGCGGTCATGATTGCCGCGGTGCTCCTGCTCACGGGATTGACCGCGTACGCCACCGCCTCGGCCGGCGCCGGGGTCCGCGCCGCGGTCGCGATCGCCGAGCCGGACGAAGTGTCCGTGCTGGTGCGCGGCTCGCTCGGCGCCGACCCGAAGGCCCGTGACCGGTCCGTCCGGGACGCCTACGCTCCCGCGCGGGTCAGCTCCGCGCAGTACGGCTCCGGCTGGGCCGTCAAGGGCGCCACCGGTCACGCCGTCCCGGACTCGTCCGGTGTCGTCTACGCCTCGCTGCTGCGCCTGGACGACCTGCGCGAGCACGCCGACCTGGTCTCCGGGTCCTGGCCCACCGGCACCGAGGTCGCGCTCGCCGAGCCGGCCGCCGATGCCCTCGGGCTGACCAGCGGGAAGACGCTGCGCCTGGAGGACCGGCGGACCGGGAAGGTGATCGCCCGCACGGTCAGCGCGGTGTGGCGGCCGCGGGACGCCGCCGACCCGTACTGGCTGCTCACCCC
>KL571316.1:14198-22030 GCA_000715855.1 Actinoplanes liguriensis | reverse complement strand
AGAGATGTGTATAAGAGACAGGGCCTCCCGTTGGGAGCCGGCCGGCAGCCCGCTCGACGGCGTGGAGGCGTCGGACGACCTGACGAATCCGCGCACCGCGTTCTCCTGGTCGTACCGCGCCCTCGGCGCCAACGCCGCCCTGCTGTTCCGGCTCCTCGGCGCCCATCCCGGAGCCGGCATCTCGGCGGCGGACGCAAGCCGCCTGTGCGGCGCCATCGCGGCGGAAGCGCTCGCCGAGCTGACCGCCGCCAGCCTGCTGACCGAGCACCGGCCCGGCCGCTACACCCTGCATCCCCTGCTGCGCGAGTACGCCGCCGAACTCCCCGAGGCCGCGCCGCCCAGCCGTGCAAACAATCTGCAAAACGTTTCCGGAATGATCCCGCGCGACACCACGAGAAACGACGCCACAAGAAACGGGGATGCCACATGGGAATGAAGCGATTACTGGCTCGCGCCGCGGTCGTGCTCGCCGCTCTCGGAACGACAGTGGTGGTGTCGCAGACGCCGGCCCTCGCCGACGGGGCGTGGTACATCTGGGACGCGCACAGCAGTCACGTCGACGCTCCGGGCGTCAAGCCCACCTGCGTCGACGTCCCGAACAGCAATTTCGTCAAGAACACCGTGGTCAAGTCGTACCCGTGCCATCCGGTGGCGAACGAGCGGTGGGACATCACGCACACCAACAACCAGGCGTACTGGCGCCTTTCCGGCAACGACCCCTGGCAGCTGTACGACATTTACACCATCGACACCGCCAACAACCAGTGCCTGACCGACCGTAACAACGGGACGACGAACGGCTCGCTGGTCATTCTCTACGACTGCAACGGCGGCTCGAACCAGGAGTGGCTGCAGAAGAAGATGAAGACCAACCTCGGCGGCAACGACTACTACTGGCTGATCAACGTGAAGAGCGCCCGCTGCCTGGCCATCCTGAACCCGGTTTCCTCGAATTACGTGAACAACCTGATCCAGTACGACTGCAACACCGGTCAGAACGAGCTGTGGACCTGGTCGGCTTCCGCCCCGGCCGTCTGACGCCGGGCAGCTTCTCACGTCCTGAGGAGTGCGAGCAGTTCGTCGCGGGCGGTGGCCAGTGACGGGCCGTACCAGGTCAGCTGACGGCCCGGCACCAGCACCGTGCGGACGCCGGGGAAGGCTTCCGGCCCGTCGTCCGCGGTGAAGACGTACGGTTCGTCGGGCAGCAGCACGAGATCGGGCCGGGCCGCGCCCACCTGGTCGAGTGTCACGCGCGGGTAGCGTGCCGGATCCGCTCCGAAGACGTTCTCCAGGCCGAGACGGGTCAGCAGATCGCCGGTGAAGGTGCGCGAGCCGACCACCATCCACGGGTCCCGCCAGATCGGGACGGCGACCCTCAGCACCGGCTGCGGAGCCGGCCGGGCCCACGCGGCCGCCGCGGTCCGCAGCCAGTCCGGCTCGTCCACGGCGAGCACCTCGACGATGAGCCGGCGCAGCGAGCGCAGCGCGTCGTCGAGGGACTCGATCACCGTCACCCACACCGGCACGCCCGCGGCGCGCAGCCGCTGCACGTCGAGGTGCCGGTTCTCCTCCTGGTTGGCCACGACCAGATCCGGCCGTAGCGTCTCGATCGCCGCCCGGTCCGGGTTCTTCGTGCCGCGTACCCGGGGCAGATCCAGACCGGGCGGGTGGGTGCACCAGTCCGTCACGCCCACCAGCCGCCGCGGCACCGTCACCGCGAGAGCCTCGGTGATCGACGGGACCAGCGACACGATGCGCCGCGGCGGTGCGGTCAGGTCGACCGGGTGGCCGAGGTCGTCGTTCACACGTTGCGCCGGTACTGGCCGCCGACCTCGAAGAACGCCTCGGAGATCTGCCCGAGCGAGCAGCAGCGGACCGCGGTCATCAGCTCGTCGAACACGTTGCCGCCGTTCATCGCGACCTGCCGCAGCCGGGCGAGGGCGGCCGGGGCCTCGTGGGCGTGGCGGGTGTGGAAGTCGGCGAGCCGGGCCAGCTGGGACTGCTTCTCCTGCTCGGTCGCGCGGGCCAGGTCGACGGTCTGCGGCGGGGTCTCGTCCCGGTGCGGGTCGAGGAACGTGTTGACGCCGACCAGGGGAAGCGTGCCGTCGTGTTTGCGGTGCTCGTACAGCATCGACTCGTCCTGGATGCGGCCGCGCTGGTAGCCGGTCTCCATCGCGCCGAGGACACCACCGCGCTCGGCGATGCGGTCGAACTCGACGAGGACGGCCTCCTCGACCAGGTCGGTGAGCTCCTCGATGATGTAGGAGCCCTGCAGCGGGTTCTCGTTGCCGGCCAGTCCCCACTCCTTGTCGATGATCATCTGGATGGCCAGTGCCCGGCGCACCGAGTGCTCGCTGGGCGTGGTGACCGCCTCGTCGTACGCGTTGGTGTGCAGGCTGTTCGCGTTGTCGTAGATCGCGCACAACGCTTGCAGGGTGGTCCGGATGTCATTGAAGTCCATCTCCTGTGCGTGCAGGGACCGGCCCGAGGTCTGCACGTGGTATTTCAGCTTCTGCGACCGCTCCCCCGCGCCGTAGCGCTCCCGCATCGCCACCGCCCAGATCCGGCGGGCGACCCGGCCGATCACCGAATATTCGGCGTCCATGCCGTTGGAGAAGAAGAACGACAGGTTCGGCGCGAAGTCGTCGATCGCCATGCCCCGGGCCAGGTACGACTCGACGTACGTGAAGCCGTTGGCGAGAGTGAACGCGAGCTGGCTGATCGGGTTCGCCCCGGCCTCGGCGATGTGATAGCCACTGATCGACACCGAGTAGAAGTTGCGGACACTGTGGTCGATGAACCACTGCTGGATGTCGCCCATGCAGCGCAACGCGAACTCGGTGGAGAAGATGCAGGTGTTCTGCCCCTGGTCCTCCTTGAGGATGTCGGCCTGCACGGTGCCGCGCACGGTCGCGAGGGTCCGCGCGACGACCTGCTCGCGCGGCTCGTCCGGGCGGGCCGCGATCTGCTGGTCGATGGCGGTGTTGAGGAACATCGCCAGGATCGCCGGCGCCGGGCCGTTGATGGTCATCGACACCGACGTCGCCGGCGAGCAGAGGTCGAAGCCGTCGTAGAGCACCTTCATGTCGTCGAGGGTGGCGATCGAGACGCCCGAGGTGCCGACCTTGCCGTAGATGTCCGGCCGCAGGTCGGGATCGCGACCGTAAAGGGTCACCGAGTCGAACGCCGTGGACAGCCGGGTGGCGTCACCGCCCCGGCTGAGCAACTGGAAGCGCCGGTTGGTGCGGAACGCGTCGCCCTCGCCGGCGAACATCCGCGCCGGGGCCTCCCCCTCGCGCTTGAACGGGAACACCCCGGCGGTGAACGGGAAGAATCCGGGCAGGTTCTCCCGGCGCAGGAACGACACCAGCTCGGCCTCGTCCCGGGTGCGCGGCAACGCGACCCGGCGCACCGTGGAGCCGGACAGCGTCGTTCGGGTCAACGGCGTCCGGATCTCGCGGTCCCGCACCCGGTAGACGTATTCGTCCCCGGAATACGCCGCAACGGTCAACGGCCACTGCGACAACATTTCCCGTACGTCGGGAAGCAGCTCGCCCTCGGCGGCGATCGCCAACTCCCGGACCCGGTCAGCGGCCGCGTCCGCCCCGAGAAGGTCCACCGTCAGCCGCAGGGCCTGGCGGCGGCGCACGACACCGGCCTGCTCCTCGGTGGTCCGGTGGTACCCGCGGATCGCGTCGGCGATGTCGGCCAGGTAGCGCGACCGAGACGAGGGCACCACGCTGGTCAGACCGGACGAGGCGCGCACCTCCACGACCGGGAGCGTCCCGGCTCCCGCCGGCAGGCCCTTGGCGACGAGCAGCTCACGCAACTGCTGGTAGAGCGCCGTCACACCGTCGTCGTTGAAGCGGGCGGCGCTGGTGCCGAACACCGGCATCCGCTGCCACGGCACCCCGAACGACTCCCGGTTGCGCACCAGCTGGCGGGCTACGTCGCGCCGGGCGTCCTCCGCGCCCCGCCGCTCGTACTTGTTGATCGCCACCACGTCGGCGAAGTCCAGCATGTCGATCTTCTCGAGCTGCGACGCGGCGCCGAACTCCGGTGTCATCACGTACAGCGACACGTCGGCCGCCTCCACGATCCCGGCGTCGCCCTGCCCGATGCCCGGCGTCTCCACGATCACCAGGTCGAACCCGGCCGCCTTGACCGCGGCGAGGATGTCGTCGAGGTGCTCGGGCAGCTGCACGCCCGCGGTGCGGGTGGCCAGCGACCGGAAGAACGTCCGGCTGTCCTCGCCCGAGGCGAGGGCGTTCATCCGGATCCGGTCGCCGAGCAGCGCGCCGCCGCCGCGCCGCCGGGTCGGGTCGATCGCCAGCACGGCGACCCGCAGCTTGTCCTCCTGGTCGAGGCGCAGCCGGCGCAGTACCTCGTCGGTCAGCGACGACTTGCCCGACCCGCCGGTGCCGGTGATGCCCAGGACCGGGACGGTGCGCCCGGCCGCGGCCTCGCGCAGCCGGCCGGCCAGTTCCCGGGATCGGCCCGCCTCCAGCACCGTGATCGCCCGGGCCAGGGCCGCCGGGTCGCCGGCCAGCACCGCCTCGACGTCCGGCTCCCGCGCGGCGAGGTCGACGTCGCACGCCCGGATCAGCTCGTTGATCATGCCGGGCAGGCCCAGCCGCTGACCGTCCTGCGGCGAGAAGATCGTGACGTCGCGCTCGCGCAGCACCGCGATCTCGTCGGGCACGATGACGCCGCCGCCACCGCCGAAAACCTGCACGTGCCCGGCGCCGGCCGCGGCCAGCCGCTCCACCAGATACGTGAAGTACTCCACGTGGCCGCCCTGGTAGGAGGAGATCGCGACGCCCTGCACGTCCTCCTCCACCGCGGCCCGGACGACCGCGTCGACACTGCGGTCGTGACCGAGATGGATCACTTCGGCGCCCTGGGCCTGAAGCAGCCGGCGCATCACGTTGATCGCGGCGTCGTGGCCGTCGAACAGGCTCGCCGCGGTGACGAACCGGACCGGACGGGAGGGAACGTACAACTGCGGAGCAGCCTCGAGCGCCATGCCATCAACCTGACTTCCTACCGGCACGGACGCCGGTGGGAACATACTAGGACGTCCGACTATTGGGCACCATACATTCTACCTCCCGAGCGGCTCCGCCGATCCCGGCTCACCCCGCTCGCCCGGACGGTCCCCGGCCCCTGGAACAATTTCCTCCGGAACGTCCGAGGAATCGCCCTGACGGGAATCACATGACGCATTCCACGTACGACAATCAGACGCCCGTGATCGCCGGCTTCCACCCCGATCCCAGCATCTGCCGGCGCGGCGACGACTACTACCTGGCCACCTCGTCGTTCGAGTACTTCCCGGGCGTCCCGCTGTTCCACAGCCGCGACCTGGTCACCTGGGAGCAGATCGGCAACGTGCTCGACCGGCCCGGTCAGCTCCCGCCCGGGGCGGACGACGCCAGCCGCGGCATCTATGCGCCGACCCTGCGCTTCCACGACGGACGGTTCTGGCTGATCACCACGAACGTCTCGCAGGGCGCGGGGCACCTGCTGGTCACGGCGACCGATCCGGCCGGCCCGTGGTCCGATCCCGTCCACCTCGACGGGACCGCCGGCATCGATCCCGACATCGCCTGGGACGAGACCGGGCAGTGCTACGTGACCTGGCACTCCGACGATCCGTCCGGCATCGTGCAGGCCCGTGCCGACCCGGAGACCGGCACCCTGCTCGAACCGCCGCGAGCCCTGTGGAGCGGCACCGGGCTGGCCTGGCCGGAGGGCCCGCACCTGTATCACCGCGACGGCTGGTGGTACCTGCTGATCGCCGAAGGGGGAACCGGACGCGGGCACAGCGTCTCGATCGCCCGGTCGCGCGACATCACCGGCCCGTTCCAGGGCGCGCCGGGAAACCCGGTGCTCAGCCACCGCAGCACCACCCATCCGGTGCAGAACACCGGGCATGCCGACCTGGTCGAACGCCCGGACGGAAGCTGGGCCGCGGTCTATCTGGGTGTCCGGCCGCGCGGCACCACCCCGCAGTTCCACGTCAACGGCCGCGAGACGTTCCTCGCCGCCGTCGACTGGCACGACGGGTGGCCGGTGTTTCACGAGAGCCGGATCGCGGTGCCCGCAACCGACCACAGCTTCGCCGACGACCTGCGATCGCCACGCCTGCACCCCCGCTGGGTCTCCCCCGGCAGCGCCCCGGCCGACCTGGTCGAACGCGGCGGGCCCGGACCCGCCCGCCTGCTGGCCACGCCCGGGCCGCGCGACCTCCTGGCCGTGCGCACGCGCGACGACACCTGGACGTTCGAGGCGACGGTGACCCTCACGCACGGCGAGTTCCGGCTCCTGCTGCGCCTCGACGACCGGCACTGGTGCGCGCTCGGCGCCACACCGGGGACGGTCACCGCCCGGCTCCGCATCGGCCCGGCCGAGGTGGTCCTGGCCACCGCGACGGTGGCGGACAGCGGGCCGACGACCCTGCGCCTCTCGTCCCGGCCACCCTCGGACGGCGGCCCGGACGACATCGAGCTGGGTGTGGGCCGGGCATCGGCTTACCGGCGGCTCGCCCGGTTCGACGGACGTTACCTGTCCACCGAGGTCGCCGGCGGTTTCACCGGCCGGGTGATCGGCCTGCGGGCGGTCACCGCCCCGGTCACCATCCACCGCGTCGAGTACAGCGCCGGGCCGGTATTGCTGGACTGCACCATTGCAGTACCGTGATTCCCGCTGCTCCAGCGCGGTGCGCTCCGCGATCCTGGCCTGGGCCGACGACAGCGACCACGGTGGCCTCGACGACGAGCTGGGCACCGCCGAGGTCGCGCTCATCGAGCAACGCGCCGTCGCGCTCGTGCACAGCGCCCGGAAGCAACCGCACTGACGAACACCCCCCGACAAGGAGCACCATGAACGTCCACGACTTCACCGTTGCCACGGCCGACGGCGGCAAGCAGTCGCTCGGCGACTACGCGGGCCGGGTCCTGCTGATCGTCAACGTGGCGAGCAAGTGCGGCATGACTCCGCAGTATGCCGGGCTGGAGGCGCTGCACCGCGAGTTCGGCCCGCGCGGCCTGCAGGTTCTCGGGTTCCCGTGCAACCAGTTCGGCGGCCAGGAGCCGGGCACGGACGAGGAGATCCAGGACTTCTGCTCGATCAACTACGACGTGACGTTCCCGGTCCTCGCGAAGGTCGACGTCAACGGGCCGGACGCGGCGCCGCTCTACGACCACCTCCGCGCGCAGGCTCCCGGCGACTTCGGCCCGGGCCACTTCCTGTACGAGCGGATCATGAAGACCCGCCCGGAAGCCGCCGACACCGACGAGGTCCGGTGGAACTTCACGAAGTTCCTGGTCGGCAAGGACGGCACGGTGGTCCGGCGCTACGAGTCGAACATCGCCCCGGAGAAGATCGGCGAGGACCTCGCCGCCATGCTGAGCTGAGAGGGCGTACCCGGAAATGGTGTGGACACGCGTGGCCGGCGGCGCCCTGCTGCTCCTGGTCGGAGTCGTCTGGAGCCTGCAGGGCTCGGGCGCGACCGGGGCGAGCGGCGGCATGAACGGCGAGAGCCAGTGGCTGCTGATCGGCATCGTGGTCGCCGTGGCAGGGCTGATCCTGCTCGTCGGCGGGATCCGCAGATGGCGTTCCCGGCCACGGCGATGACCATCGACGACCGCGGGGGCAGGCCGGTCGGGCGGCGGATCGTGCTCGGGGTGCTCGCGCTGGGCGCCGCCGGGGTCGCCGCCGGTGCGCGGGTGC
This sequence comes from Actinoplanes liguriensis, assembly GCA_000715855.1. GTDB lineage: Bacteria > Actinomycetota > Actinomycetes > Mycobacteriales > Micromonosporaceae > Actinoplanes > Actinoplanes liguriensis. The sequence goes on along the minus strand of KL571316.1, from coordinate 14,296 downwards.
AGAAGGCGACCGACAACGTGCTCGCCGCCATCGGCAGCAAGGATCCGACCGGGTTGACCGGGCTGCTACCGGGCGGCGGGGGCTTCCGCTTCTACAAC
>KL571316.1:11981-14024 GCA_000715855.1 Actinoplanes liguriensis | reverse complement strand
GTGTATAAGAGACAGACCCACGACGTACACCATGGCGCAGTTGACCTCGATGCCGCAGACCCGTCTGGTCCGGGACGTGCAGTGCGTGACCGGCTGGCGGGTTCCGCAGACGGCGTTCACCGGGGTGCTGCTGTCGGATCTGCTGACGGCCGCCGGGGTGCGGCCGGGCGCCACCGCGCTGCGTTTCACCTGCTTCGACGACGTCTACAGCGAGAGCCTCACCCTGGAGCAGGCCCAGCGGCCGGACATGCTCGTCGCCCACCGGATGCGGGACGAGCCGATCACCGACGCGCACGGCGGGCCGGTCCGGCTGTATGCCGCGCCGATGTACTTCTACAAGTCGGCGAAGTGGCTCTCCGGCATCACGGTCACCGACGAGGTCACTCCCGGTTACTGGGAGGAGCGCGGTTACGACATCGACGGCTGGGTCGGAAAATCGAACGGGCGTGATGACCATCCCACCTCCTGAGGACCCCCGGTTGCGGCGCTTCACCGTCGCCGAGCGCTGGATCCACCGCGGCACGGCCGCCTTGCTGGGTACGACCATGATCACCGCCGCGTTCCTGTATCTGCCGATGCTGAGCGAGATCGCCGGCCGGCGCGACCTGCTCGTCACCGTCCACGAGTGGTCGGGTCTCGCGGCGCTCGTCCCGGTCCTCGCCGGGCTGGTGTCCCGGGCGTTCCGCGCCGACCTGGTCCGGCTGAACCGCTTCGGCCCGCACGATCGTGGCTGGTTGCGGGCGACCCTGCGGCGCCGCCCGCATCCCTCCGGGAAATTCAACCCCGGTCAGAAGATGTACGCGTCCCTGGCCGCCGGCGCGGTGCTGGTGATGACCGGCACCGGGCTGATCATGTGGTTCACGTCGCTCGCGCCGCTCGTCTACCGCACCGGGGCGACGTTCGTCCACGACTGGGGCGCGCTGCTGCTCGGCGCGCTGGTCCTCGGGCACATCTGGATCGCCTCCAACGATCCGGAGGCGCGCGGCGGGCTGCGTACCGGATTCGTGTCCCGGGCCTGGGCCCGGCGCCATCACGAGCTGTGGGCGGACTCCCCGGAGGAGTGACCCGGCTCCAGCCGGGGGAAGACCGGTTGCGGGGCGGCCGAAGCGCACGATCCCCTTGCCGACGACGTGCACCCGCTCCGCGGAGTCCCGCCACCACGTCCGGTACGCCGGGTCCTCGCTGCCGTAGCCCAGCGCGGTGACGTAGTTGGCGAGAGCGTCCCACCAGACGTAGACGACCTGATCCGGATCGTCCGGGACCGGCACGCCCCACCCCGCGGCACGGGAGGCCGGCCGCGAGACGCTGATGTCGGTCAGCCCGGCCCGCACGAGGGACAGCACGGCGGTACTCCGATCCGCTCCGGAACGGGGCAGATCGAGGTCCGGCCAGCCCCTGGACACCGGGGCTGGTGGTTGCGGTCTAACGCACGCCGGCAGGCCCCGTGGCGGGGCGCATCAGGCGGCGTACGTGCGGGGTCATGCACCCATGCATGCCAGATGCCGCCGGAACGCGGCGGCACGCGATGATCGACACGTGACGAATCCTGCTGCCGCGGTGACGGCAATGCGCGGTCTCGCGCTGGGCGACGCGTTCGGTGAGTCGTGGCTGCTGCGGCCCGCCGGCCTGGTGGAGGCCGAGCTGGACGAGCGCCGGGCGGCGGACGGCCCGTGGCCGTGGACCGACGACACCGCGATGGCGCTGTCCGTCCTGCGGATCCTCGACCGGCACGGGCGCGTCGAGCAGGACGCGCTGGCGGTCGCGTTCGCCGAGTCGTACGCCGCGGATCCGTACCGGTCGTACGGCGGCTCGATGCACGACGTGCTGCGCTCGATCGGCGAGGGGGAGCCGTGGGCCGTGGCCACCCGGCGCAAGTTCGGCGGGATGGGTTCCTGGGGAAACGGCGCCGCGATGCGGGTCGCGCCGCTCGGCGCCTGGTTCGCCGGCGATCCCGGCACCGCCGCGGCCGAGGCGGCCCGGTCGGCGGAGGTGACCCACGCCCACCCGGAGGCGATCGCCGGCGCCGTGGCGGTCGCGGTCGCC
>KL571316.1:5787-11772 GCA_000715855.1 Actinoplanes liguriensis | reverse complement strand
GGCCGTCACCGGCATCCCGGCCGGTGACCTCCTCGCGGCCGTCGCCGACCGCACGCCGGACAGCGAGGTCGTCTCCCGGCTCCGGCGGGTCACCAGGATCGCGTCCACCGCCGACCCCCGTCACGTGGCCGGAATGGTCGGCTGCGGCGAGCGGATCTCGGCGGTGGACACGGTGCCGTTCGCGCTGTGGTGTGCGGCGGCCCACCTGGACGACCTGGTGGAGGCGCTGTGGGCGACCGCCCGCCCCGGCGGCGACTCCGACACGACGTGCGCGATCGTGGGCGGGATCGTCGGCGCCCGCACCGGCTTGGAGGGGGTGCCCGCCGACTGGTCGCGCGCGTGCGAGCCCCTGCCCGACTGGATCAGCGAGCTCCGGCCGTGACCACCTGCGCAGACTGTGTCCTGCCACACCGGTGGGAACTTTCCGGCGCGGCTGCGTGTTGCTACCGCCCATGACGAGCACTTTCTCGGTGAAGCCGCGCCTCTCGATTCTCGACCTCGCACCGATCGCGCCCGGTGGCACCGTCGCGCAGGCGTTCGAGAACTCGGTGGCGATGGCGCGGGCCGCCGAGAAACACGGGTACGAACGGGTCTGGTATGCCGAGCACCACAACATGGCGCGGATCGCGTCGAGCGCGACGAGCCTGCTGATCGGCCACGTCGCCGGGCAGACGTCGACGATCCGCCTCGGTGCGGGCGGGATCATGCTGCCGAACCACGCGCCGCTCACGATCGCCGAGCAGTTCGGCACGCTCGCCTCGCTCTATCCGGACCGCATCGACCTGGGCCTGGGCCGGGCGCCCGGAAGCGACCAGGTCACGATGCGGGCGATGCGGCGCAACCCGATGTCGGCGGAAAGTTTCCCCCAGGACGTGCTGGAGTTGCAGGGCTATCTGAGCGACGAGTCCCGCGTCGAGGGGGTTCGGGCGACACCGGGCGCGGGGACGAACGTGCCGCTCTACATCCTGGGATCGTCGATGTTCGGTGCGAAGCTCGCCGCGGCGTACGGGCTGCCCTACGCATTCGCCTCGCACTTCTCCCCCGGGCTGTTGAAGCAGGCGATCGCGCTCTACCGCGACGAGTTCACGCCGTCGGCCCAGCTGAGCGAGCCGTACGTGATCGCGGGCGTGAACGTGGTCGCCGCCGACTCGGCCGAGGACGCCCAGCAGCAGTTCGCCACCACCCGCCGCACGCTCGTGCGCGGGCTGATCCAGCGGTCCACCGGCCCGGCCGACTACTCGGACGAGGACATCGACGAGTTCCTGACCACGCCGAACGGCCGTCAGCTCGCGGCGATGCTGACGTACGCGGCGGTCGGCACCGCGGACGAGGTGAGCTCCTACCTGACCTGGTTCGCCGAGGAGGCGCAGGCGGACGAGCTGATCCTCGCGCACCAGTCGACGCTGATCGCGGACCGGGTGCGGTCGGTCGCGCTGACCGCCGCCGCGGTCCTCGGCGTCCCGGTCTGACGAAACCCTCAGACTTCGGGCCGGCGTGAATCAGGGGCATCTCGGGGATTGACCTGATTTGACGGCGGCCCGCTCCGGCCAGACTCAGCGGCATGAGAATCCTTCGATCGCCGGTCGCCGGAGCGGCCGCCGCCACCCTGGTCACCCTGGCGCTGGCCACGCCGGCGTCCGCGCACACCGCACCGGACCCGGCGGATCCGGCCTCCTACGACTTCTCCGACTGCCCGGCCCTGCCGGCCGGGCTGGACCCGACCGGCTGGCTCTGCGAGGTGCACCTGGCGACCGGCAGGATCACCTTCGGGGACACGACGATCAGCGACCTCCCGATGCGGCTGGTCCACGCCGAGGGCCCGCTGCCCGACGGCACCACCGGCCAGGTCTTCGGCACACTGGGGTCCGGCCCGGCGGCCACGCACGGGCTGGTCCTGCGGATGCGCTCGGGTGGTTACGCCGACCTGGTCGGGAACGGCCCGGACCCGGGCGGGATCTACCTCAGGCTCGCGGTCCGCGGCCCGGGCCTGGGCCGGCACTGCACGGTCGGCACCATGGCCGACCCGATCCGGACGCACGCGGCCCCGATCACCGGCACCACCACGATCCCGACGGATCCGCCGATCAGGCAGTTCATGCTGCGGGACACCACCTTCACGGTGCCGGCCGCGAGCGGATGCGCCGGCCACGATCGCCGGGTCGACGCACGTCTCGGGCTGCCCGCGCCGGCCGGCAACACGCTCACGCTGCAGGTCTCCTACACCTACCGGATGTACAGCACCTTGACCACCGACGTGCGCTCGTAACGGTGGGTGCTGCCCGCGCAGACCTCCAGGTCGACGATGTCCGCGTCGAGCCCTCGCACGGTGGCGTGCAGGCCACTGCCGGTGACCACTCGATCGCCCGGCTGGAGTCCCTGCTGGACAACGCGCTGCCGCTGCTTCGGGCGGACCTGGAAGAAGTAGCCGAGCACCACCGGAATGAGCAGCGGCAGCAGTAACAACGGCGCGGTCGACAGGGTGATCACCGGCATGGCTCCTCCGTGTTCGATCTGAGGTGCCCGACGATAGGGCATGTGACGGATTTATGAAATCCTTGATTTTGGCGTCACGTGACGTACGGTAGCCCCCATGACTTCCCTCAGCACCGCTCCCCGCAGCGTCCAGGGCTGGTTCGCCGCTGACCCGGACGCCCTGCTCGCCGCCCTGGCCCCGGAGGTCGTCCTGACCTTCGCGGGCCGCCGGATCATCGGCCCGCAGGCCGTCGCCGCCCACCTGCGCTCCATGCCGTCCCGCGACCCCGGCACCGTGGAGTGGACCGTGCTCCCCGGCGGCGACGACCGGCACGTCACCGTCCGCGGCACCGGCCCCGGGGGTGCGCCGCTGCCCAGCCCGGGTGGCCCGATGACCGCGATGGACTTCGCGTTCACCCTGGACGATCAGGGCCTGATCAGCGGGGTCAGCCCGCACCCGCATCACACCGAGCCGCGCGATCTCGCGCCGGTCCTGCCCCTCGGGACGATCGCGCCGGACTTCGTCCTGCCCGACGTGACCGGGACACCGGTTCCCCTGCGGCACGACGGCAGCCCCGCCACCGTCGTGATCTTCACCTGTAACCCGTGCCCGTGGGCGCTCGGCTGGCACGACCGCCTGCAGCGGGTCGCCCGCGACTACGCGGACCGGGGCGTCCGGGTCCTGCAGGTCAACGCGAACGACCCCGCCGTCAGCCCGAAGGACACCGTGGCGGACTCGCGCCAGCGCGTGGACGCCGGGCAGTTCGCCGGGCCGTACCTGGTCGACGAGGGCCAGCGGGTCGCGCGGGTCTGGGGCGCCCGGCACACCCCCGACGTGTTCGTCCTGGATGCGGGCGGCGCGGTCGCGTACCACGGCGCTCCGGACGCCGACGTCGACGACGAGACGCTCGACGCCGACTGGCTGCGGGGCGCGCTCGACGCCGTGCTGTCCGGCGGCACCCCGGACCCGGCCGCCACGCCCGCAACCGGCTGCACGATCAAGTGGACGCTGCGGTGAGCGCGCCCCGGGTGGAGTTGCTCTGGTGGTCCGGCTGCCCGTCGCACGGCAAGGCGCGGACCATGGTCGAGCAGGCGCTGGCCGAGGCCGGGCTGGACCCGGCCGGCATCGAGATGCTCCAGATCGTCACCGAGGACGAGGCGGCCCGCGAACGCTTCGTCGGCTCGCCCACGATCCGGATCGACGGCCGCGACATCGTGCCGGACGACCGGACGCCCACGGCCCTCACCTGCCGGCTGTACTACCGCCGCGACGGCCGGCCCAGCCCGTTACCCGATCCGGCGGACCTGCGCGACGCCCTGGCCGCGGCGAACCGGCGCTGATCATCGGTCCGGCATACTGGCCATCCGATCGACCGAAGGAGGCCGGATGCGCGAGCCCGGCGGCTCGGCAGGGTCGGCGCTGCTGAGCATCCTCGGCGAGTACGTGGCCCCGCAGTCCCCCGGCGTCTGGCAGGAAACCCTGGTCCGGGCGATGTCCGCGCTGGGCTTCCCGGCGGCCACCGTGCGGCAGGCGATCTCCCGCGCGGTCCGTGACGGCGCGCTGACCACCACCCGGCACGGCAATCGGGCGTACGTCGAGGTGCGCGACGAGGCCCGGGAAACCCTCGTGCGCGGGGCCGAGCACCTGCGGTCCTCGATCACGGCGGTTGCCCCCGCGGACACCGAGTGGAACGTCTTCATCGTCCGTTTCCGCGACAAGGGCACCAACGAGCGCTACCACCTGCGTACGTCGTTGCTGCTCAAGGGTCTCGGCTACCTCGGCAACGGCGTCTGGATCTCACCGCCGTCACCCTTCCGTGACGACGTGGTCCAGGCGCTGACCGCCGAGCCGGACACGAGCGTGGTCGCGCTCCGCTCCCGCATCGAGCATCCCGAGGTGATCGAGGTCGTCCGGCGGGCGTGGGACATCGACGCGGCCGCGGCCCGCTACGAGGAGCTGCTGGACCGCTTCTCCGATCGCACCGCGGACGGCCCGGAGGAGCGCTTCGCCGCCTGGACCCAGCTGCTCCAGGCCTGGCGCCACTGCACCCAGGCCGACCCCGGCCTGCCCTCCGGCGTCCTCCCGCCCGACTGGCCCCGGCACCGGACGGTGGACGTGGTCGCGGCCCGCCGGGACGAGTGGCGGCCGGACGCGCACGCCTACTTCGCCGCCCTCACCGCGAAGGCGCCCGGATGAATCTCGCGAATGGAGGTTTACGAAGCCGCCAAGGGTGGGAATAGGTGCGCCCGCGGTGGCTCATCCCCGGTCGCCGCCAAGCAGCGAACGCGAGGAGCACGATGACCGCCACCGCCGTATCCCCCAGCCCGACCAGCACCGAGTCCTCGGCGACGACCGACCCGGCGAGCGAGCTGATCGCGGCGATGGCTGCCCTTCCGGCCGGGCACCCGTCCCGGCCGGCCCTGCGTGACCGGACGATCGAGGCGTGGCTGCCGCTGGCCCGGCACCTGGCGAACCGCTACTCCGGCCGCGGCGAGCCGGCCGACGACCTGCAGCAGGTCGCCGTGCTCGGCCTGATCAAGGCGGTCGACCGCTTCGACGCCTCCCGCGGTGTCGACTTCGCCGGCTTCGCCATCCCGACCATCATCGGCGAGCTCAAGCGCCACTTCCGGGACCGCACCTGGTCGATCCGGGTCCCGCGCCGCCTGCAGGAGCTGCGCCTGGCCATCACGGCCGCGAACAACGACCTCACCCACACGCTGGACCGCTCGCCCACGGTCGCCGACATCGCCACCCACCTCGGGATCACCGAGGAGGAGGTGCTGGAGGGTCTCGAAGGCGCCCGCGCGTACAACTCGACCAGCCTGTCCACTCCGGCCAACGCCGAGGGCGACACGACGCTGGGCGACACGCTCGGGGGCGAGGACACCGGCTTCGAGCTGGCCGAGCTGCGGGTCGCGCTGGGCCCGGCGCTGGCCACTCTGGACGAGCGCGAGCAGAAGATCCTCAGCCTGCGCTTCTACGGCAACCTGACCCAGAGCGAGATCGCCGAGCAGGTCGGTGTCTCCCAGATGCACGTGTCGCGCCTGCTGACCCGCTCGCTCGCCAAGCTCCGCAAGCACCTGGGCGACGGCGCCATCTGACAGCCCGTCTTCACGATCAACTACAGATTTCGACGTACGTGCCCTGGACGGGCCGCCCACCGGAGACTCCCGGAGGGCGGCCCGTCCGGCGTGGAGAGGGCCACGAACCCGGTCGCGTCGCACCAGCGGGCCGGGGTCGTCCGGCTCCTGCCGCGGCCCACCTTCACCGCGACGAAACGACGCCGGCCCGTTTGGCGCGGTACATCGCCTGGTCGGCCTGGCTCAGCAGGGCGTCGCTCGTGGCGCAGCCGGCCGAGGCCGCCGCCACGCCGATGCTCGCGCGCACCCGCACGAGCTCCCCGCCGAGCGCCACCGGGTGGTCCATCTCCGCCCGCAGGCGGTCCGCGACGGCCAGCGCCGCGTCCGTCCCGCCGTCGGGCAGGAAGATCACGAACTCGTCGCCGCCGAGCC
>KL571316.1:693-5594 GCA_000715855.1 Actinoplanes liguriensis | reverse complement strand
GATCACGAACTCGTCGCCGCCGAGCCGGCCCGCGACGCCACCGGGCTCGGCAGCGCGGCCCGATTGGCCAGCCCGGTCAGCCCGTCGTGGCGGGCCGCGTACGCCGCCCGGTCCTGCTCCTCGCGTCGCGCGGTGACGTCGCGGAAGTTGCTGACGATGCCGCCGACCGCCGGGTTGTCCATCAGGTTGCGCCCGGTGGCCTCGAGCCAGAGCCAGCCGCCGGCGGGACCGGGGATGCGCAGTTCGGTGGTGTGGGAGCCGTCCGGGTCGAGCATCAGCGCCTGGACCCACGAGTCGAACCGGGCACGGTCGTCGGGGTGCAGGTGGTCCCGGGCCGGGTCGCCGACGAGGTCCGCCGCGGGCACGCCACTGATCCGCTCGGCGCCCGGGCTGGCGTAGCTCATCACGCCGTACCGGTCGATGATCGTGATGCCGTCGGCGGAGTCCTGCACCAGCGCCCGGAACCGCTCCTCGCCACGCCGCTGGGCCAGCTCGGCCTCTTCCCGGTCGAGGCTGAACCGGCCGATCGCCCGGATCGCCAGCACGAAGACCACCCCGCCGAGCACTGCGCACGCGTTGGCCTGGGCGATCGGCAGCAGTGGGCGCCCGGCAAATAAGCAACTGGCCGTTGCTTCGGAGGCGCTTGCGCGTCTACGGTGACAGACCTCACTTTGAAACCTTTCATCCGAGGAGTCGCATGTCTCCGAACCGATTCAGGCGCGGCCGGGCGGCCCTGGTGACCGCGGTCCTGGCCGTGTCCACCGTTCTGGTCCCCGTGGACACCGCCACCGCCACCCCGGCCGGCGGCCTGACCGCGGCCACCTTCGCCGATCCCCCGATGAGCGCGCGGCCGCTCTACCGCTGGTGGCTGCCGCTGGCCTACACCGACGACGACGAACTGCGCCGCGAGCTGCGGGACATCGCCGCCGGTGGCGCCGGTGGCGTCGAGATCTCCCCGTTCGTCGTCCCGGGCGCCGGCCACCAGACGAACGCCTTCCTCGCCCAGTACGGCTGGGGCACCCCGGCCTGGGAGCACAAGCTGGAGGTCATCACCGGTGCGGCCGCCGACCTGGGGCTGACCGTCGACCAGAACCTCGGACCGGCCTATCCGCCGACCGTGCCGACGCTGAACAGCTTCAACCAGCCCGAGGCCGAGCAGCAGCTCATCTACGGGCGCGAGTTCGACGCCCCGGGCAGCACACGGACCGGCGCGCTTCCGCCCCCGGTGACCGCGCCCCCGGCGGTGACGACAAAGCTCTGTGCGGCCGCACCGGCCGGTGCCCGGGTCGTACGGGTGGAAAGCCTCGGTGGTTTCGCCGCAGGCGACACGATCGGGATCGGTGCCGAGCGGGTGACCGTCACCGGCCTCGGCGACCGGACCGCGACCTGCGCCGGCCTCGCGGTGTCACCGACCGCCACCGCCCACGCGAGCGCCGAGCCCGTTGCCGACGTGGCGCGCACGACCCGGATCCGGACGCTCGTCGCGCAGTGCACGACCGCCTGCGCGGCCGGCGACACCGGTCCGGTCGCCCTCGATCCGGCGTCGGTGACCGACGTGACGGACCGGGTCTCCGGCGGCCGGCTGACCCACACCTTCCGGACCGGCAACGGCCACCCGTGGGTCGTGATCGACCTGCTCCAGACCGCCTCCGGGCTGATCGCGCAGAGCGGCGGGTACACCGCGACGCAGCCCAACTACGTCGTCGACCACTGGGGTCGCGGCGGCGTGCGGATCCAGACGGCGTTCTGGGACGAGAACATCCTCACCCGTACGGTGCAACGCAACCTCGACCGCGTCGGTGGCGGAGCCGTCTTCGAGGACTCGCTGGAGCTCGGCAGCGCGCAGAAGTGGACCTGGAACTTCCTTCAATCCTTCACGAGCCTGCGCGGGTACGACCCCACGACGCTGCTCCCGGCGCTCGCGGGCATCGGGGTCCAGGGCACCGGCACGCCCGCGTTCGAGCTGGCCGGGGCCGGTCCACGGGTGCGCGAGGACTATCGCCGCACGCTCAGCGACCTCTACACCACCGCGTACGTCGCCCCGATGCAACGCTGGGCGCAGAGCCACGGCCTGCAGTTCCGGGTCCAGTCCTACGGCACGCCGATCGCCTCGGGCGACGCGGCGGCAGCGGCGGGCATCCCGGAGGGCGAGTCGCTGAACTTCGGCAGCCCCAACCCGGTCGGCGCCGAGCAGGACTACCGCGTGCTGGCCGGTGGCGCGCACGCGAGCGGCGGGAACATCGTCTCGGTCGAGTGCTGCGCGGCGTTCCTCGGCAACTACCGGTCCAGCGTGGCCGGCCCGAACGTCGGCGGCCAGTACGGTCAGGGCGGCGACGGCACCCAGACCGGCGGAAAGTACTCCCAGGGGCTGCTCGACAGCGTCTACAAGGCGTACGCCGGTGGCGTCAACCAGCTCGTCTGGCACGGATACCCGTATCGCGACGCCCCGGCCGGCGCCGGGACCGCCGGGCGGGACGGCTCGTGGCCCGGCTACCACCCGTGGGACATCTTCGGCGTCCTCAACGTCAACGACGAGTTCGGCCCACGCCAGGCGAACTGGTCCGACTACCGGAAGATCAACACCTCCCTTGCGCGTACGCAGCTGGTCCTCCGCCAGGGACACGGCGTGGTCGACCTGGACGTGTACTACGAGGACCTCGGGCTGGCCGGGAGCAGCGTCGGCGCTCAGGGGGACACGCAGCACCTGCTCGGCACGGACTCCGCGACGTCGAGCGCCGGCTACACGTACGAGTACCTGACGCCGGGACTGCTCACCCGGGCGCGGCCCCGGGTGGTGGTGCTCAACAACCAGAAGACGATCTCGGCCGACGGCGCCGAGCGGCTGCTCGCCCTGGCCCGGACCGGCGTGCGGATCTTCGTGGTCGGCGCCGCGCCCAGCGCCCCCACCCTGCTCGCGCAGCGCACGGTGACCCGGGTCGGCGAGGAGTCCGGCCTGCCCGCCGCGCTCGCCGCCGCCGGGATCCGCCCGGCCGTCACGCCGTCGGAGCCGACCTCCGCACTCGGGCTCGTGCGCCGCGAGGCGCGGGACGTGACCTACGACTTCGTCTACAACCGGTCGGCGGCGACGGTCAGCACCGGGCTGACGCTGTCCGGCTCCGGTACGCCGTACCTGATGGACACGTCGACCGGGAAGATCACGGCGATCGGTGAGTACCGCACGACGCGGGGCGGGGTCACCGTTCAGGTGCGCGTTCCGGCGTACGGAAAATTGATTGTCGCCCTGGCGAAGCCCGCCGTGCTGCACGCGGTGACCAGCAGCGCGGAGATCGTCGCGGCCGACGGCGGGACCGTGACCGTGCGCGCCGACCGGAACGGGCGATTCACCACCGAACTGAGCAACGGCGCCACCCGCGTCACCGATGTCACCGGCCTGGCCGGCGGCCGGGCGCTGGACTCGTGGACGCTGCGGGCGCAGACCTGGACGCCGGGCGAGAACCAGTACACGACCGTGAAGACCGATCAGCCCGCTGTCACGCTGACCGCCGGCCCGGACGGGCGACTGCCGTCCTGGCGGGAGATCACCGGGCCGGTCGATCTCGGCAAGTCGTCCGGCACAGGCATCTACACCACGACGGTCGACCTCCCGGCGACCTGGCGGAGCACCGACGGCGCCTACCTGGCGCTCGGCGCCGTGCTCGACACCGCCGCGGTCACCGCCAACGGCGCCGCCGTCCCGGTCGACCAGTCCGACCGCGACCGCATCGACCTGGGCCGGAGCCTGCGGCCCGGTACGAACACGATCGTCGTGCGGGTGGCGACGACGATGTTCAACGCGGTCAAGGCGACCGGGGACAGCAACTACCAGCTGCCGGACTGGCAGCGCGCCGGGCTGATCGGCCCGGTCACGCTGACTCCCTATCGCGACACCAGGATCCGCTGACGAGCCGGGGCGCCGGGAGCGTTCGTTCCCGGCGCCCTCAGGACGCCGAGGCCCGGATCGCCGGCAGCCAGACGGTGTCGACCAGCTCGGCGAGCGCGTCGTCGCCCGGCGGCCGGCGCCGGTGGGTGAACTCCCACATGACGACGGCGAAGCCGACGTTGAGCGCGAGCGGCGAGGGCGAGCCGGTGATCTCGCCGCGGCGGCGCGCCTGGTCGACCAGATCGGCGACGCGCGCGACGAGCACCTCACCGTCGAACAGGCTCGGGTGGTCGCCCGGGTCGCCCTCCAGGGCGATCCCGCGGGACGCGTCACCGAACGGCCCGCCCAGGAACCGCGCCATGTCCCGCAGGAACGTCAGCAGGTCGGTACGCAGGTCGCCGCCGGACCCCGCGTCCTCCGGCGTGACCGCCCGCTCCCGGGCCAGCAGGGCGTGGGCCAGCTCGACGCGGCCGCTCCAACGCCGGTAGATGACCGACTTGGCGGCGCCGGAGCGCGCGGCGACGCCGTCGATCGTGAAGCCGGACCATCCGCGCTCGGCCAGCTCGGCCCAGGCGGCGTCCAGGATCGCCGTCTCGAGCACCCGGCCACGCCGGCGCGTCGGCTTCTCCCCCGCAAGACCGTCCCGCACGGCGCCGATTGTCGCACCGGGCACGTGCCCCGCTCAGGCCGGACGGACCAGGCCCGCGTCGTAGGCGACGATCACCGCCTGGATGCGGTCGCGGGCGCCGACCTTGGCGAGCACCCTGCCGACGTGCTTCTTGACCGTCGAGTCGGTCAGGCTGAACCGCTCCGCGATCTCGGCGTTGGTCAGTCCCTGCCCGACCGCGACCAGCACCTCGCGCTCCCGGTCGCTGAGCGTCGCCAGCCGCGGGTCGCCGACCGGGGCCGGGTCCGGCTCCCGGCTGGTGTACGCGTCCATCAGCTTGCGGGTCAGGCTGGGCGCGACCACGGCGTCGCCGGTGGACACCGCGCGGATGCCGGCCACCAGCTCCTCCGGGCG
>KL571316.1:0-424 GCA_000715855.1 Actinoplanes liguriensis | reverse complement strand
CGCGCAGCCCGTCGTAGACGTACTCGTCGAGCGCGAACGTGGTCAGGATCAGCACCCGGGTGCGTTCGCCGGCCGCGGTGATCCGGCGGGTCGCCTCGATGCCGTCCATGCCGGGCATGCGGATGTCCATCAGCACGACGTCCGGCCGGGTCTGCTGGACGGCACGTACCGCCTCGGCGCCGTTGCCGGCCTCGCCGAGCACCTCGGTGTCCGGGGTGCCCTCCAGCAGCATCCGGAAGCCCAGGCGCTGCAGCGGCTGGTCGTCGACGATCAGTACGGTGATCATGCGGCATCCTCGTTCATCGTGACCTCGACGACCCAGCCCGTCCCGTGCCGGCCGGGCCCGGCGGTGACCGTGCCGCCGTAGAGGCCGGCCCGTTCCCGGATCCCGACGATCCCGTGGTGGATCTGTCTCTTATACACA
>KL571315.1:26349-28457 GCA_000715855.1 Actinoplanes liguriensis | reverse complement strand
AGAGATGTGTATAAGAGACAGCCCTGGTCGCTCTGGCCTGGCGCGAGTGGCGCCGGCCCGCGCTGCTGCCCTTCGCCGGGTTCGCGGTCACCGCGGGTGTGCTGATCGGCGCTCCGGCCGCCGTGCCGCTGACCGCGCCGGGCGGCCCGGGTTACACCGTCGCGATCGTGCAGGGCAACGTGCCGCGCCTCGGGCTGGACTTCAACGCCCAGCGCCGCGCGGTGCTCGACAACCACGTGACCGCGACCCGGCAGCTCGCCGCCGACGTGACCGCCGGCCGGCAGCCGAAACCGGACCTGGTGGTCTGGCCGGAGAACTCCAGCGACATCGACCCGCTGCGCAACCAGGACGCCGCCGACGAGATCTCCGAGGCGGCCCGCGAGATCGGCGTCCCGATCCTGGTCGGCGCGGTCCTGCGCACCGACAACCCGAACGACATCAAGAACGCCGGCCTGCTCTGGATGCCGGTCACCGGGCCCGACCTGACCCAGACGTACGTCAAGCAGCACCCCGTGCCGTTCGCCGAGTACATGCCGCTGCGCTCCGTCGCGCGGGTGGTCAGCGACAAGGTCGACCTGGTCCGCAACATGCTCGCCGGGGACCACGCCGGGGTGATCGACACCGGCGCGCTGACCCTCGGCGACGTGATCTGCTTCGAGGTCGCGTACGACGGCATCGTTCGTGACACGGTGGAGAAGGGCGCGCAGATCCTCACCGTGCAGACCAACAACGCCACGTTCGACGAGGGCGAGGCACGGCAGCAACTGGCGATGGTGCGACTGCGTGCGGTCGAGCACGGTCTCGACTCGTTGATGGTGTCGACGGTCGGGGTGTCGGCTTTCGTGGATACGAGCGGCGACGTGCACGGAGCGACGGCGTTCAACACCGCTGCGGTGGTGGTGCATAAAATGTCCACTGGTGGGACGCGTACGCTAGCGACTCGTGCGGGCATCTGGCCCGAGGCGGCAGCGGTCGGCTTGATCGTGATCGCCCTGGCAGGCGCCGTTCCTCTACGTCGTCGGCGGGCAATCGGCAGCAACGACGGCGACGAGAACGTGGAGGAAAGTTGAGCGAGGCGGAAGGCTACCCGGGAGTGGGGCGGGTCCTCGTGATCATCCCCACCTACAACGAGGCGGACAACGTCCGTCTGATCACCGGGCGGGTGCGCCAGGCGGTTCCCGATGTCGACATCCTGGTGGCCGACGACAACTCGCCCGACGGCACCGGCACGATCGCCGACGAGCTGGCCCTGGCCGACGACCACATCTTCGTCCTGCACCGCCAGGGCAAGGAGGGGCTCGGCGCCGCCTACAAGGCCGGTTTCGCCTGGGCGAAGGACAAGGGCTACGACGCGGTCGTCGAGATGGACGCGGACGGCTCGCACGCCCCCGAGGAACTGACCAAGCTGCTCGACGCGCTCGGCGAGGCGGACGCGGTGCTCGGCACCCGGTACATCGCCGGCGGCAGCGTGCACAACTGGCCGATCCACCGCCTGCTGCTCTCCCGCGGCGGCAACATCTACATCCGGATGGCGCTGGGCATGCCGTTCCGGGACGCGACCGGGGGCTACCGGGCGTACCGGATGACCGTTCTCGACTCGATCGACGTCGCGTCCGTCGCCTCGACCGGATACTCGTTCCAGGTGGAGCTGGCCTGGCGGACGTACCGGGGCGGCTTCCGCATGGTCGAGGTGCCGATCACGTTCACCGAGCGCGAGCACGGCGTCAGCAAGATGAGCGGCAACATCTTCAAGGAGCAGCTGCTGCGGGTCACCGTGTGGGGGGCACAGGCTCGCAAGGAGTCGCTGCTCAACCTGCTCGGCCGTAAACAGAAGCAGGAGCAGACCTGGCCCTGAGCCCTGTCGGGGTGACGTCGGCCTCAGCGGGCACACAGGTAGGTCGCAGGTTCCGGTGTCATGCTGGTGGAGAACGCATGAACTCGGAGGCTCTCAATGCGCCGTAGCCGGATGGCCTACCTTCCCTTCGTCTTCCCCCTGCTCGCGGTCGCCGAGATCTCGGCGTTCCTGACGGTGGCGCACCTGATCGGGGCGGGGTGGGCGTTCGTGCTGCTCGCCGCGATCACGCTGGCCGGCTTCTCGCTGCTGCGAC
>KL571315.1:24453-26137 GCA_000715855.1 Actinoplanes liguriensis | reverse complement strand
GAGGGCATCCGTGGCTGGCGGGCCTTCCAGCAGGCCGCCGCGGCCGGTCGTCCGCCCGGCGCCGAGGTGGCCAACTCGCTCGTCGGGCTCGGCGGGGCGCTGCTGCTGGCCCTGCCCGGGTTCGTCACCGGCGTGGTGGGGCTGCTCCTGCTGCTGCCCCCGGGGCGTGGCCTGGCCCGGGGCGGGGTCGAGCGCTTCGCGTCGCGCCGGCTCGGCGGCGGCGTGACCGGCGACCTGTTCGGCCCGCGCAAGGTCCGTGTCCGCGTCGACGACCCGACCGTGGTGAACTCGTCGGTCGTCGACGGCGAGGCCCCGGCCCCGCGCCGGCCGGCCGCCGCGATCGAGGGCGAGATCGTCCGCTAGAACGCTTCGGCCCGGGCTGTTCCGGAAAGCTTTGAACGCCCGCAGGCTCGCGGGGGAGGTCCCGTGAGCCTGCGGGCGTTCTGCTGTCATGACCGGTCGGCTCCGCGCCGGATGCCGTCGAGCGCCACCCCGTGGACGCTCCTCGGGTGCGGTGCGGTGCGGTGCGGTGCGGCGTGTGGCTGGAGGCGGACAGACGGAAGGGCCGCCCCGGTCGGGGCGGCCCTTCGCCGTGTCGTGTTCGGGTGGTCAGCGGCCGCGGCGGGTGCGGACTTCCTGAAGACGCTCGTTGAGGATGTCCTCCAGCTCGGCGATCGAACGCCGCTCCAGGAGCATGTCCCAGTGGGTGCGCGGCGGCTTCGCCTTCTTCTGCTCCGGCTCGCTGCCGTCGACCAGACGGGCCACGCTGCCGTCGAACTTGCACTCCCAGGTGGTCGGCACCTCGGCGTCGACGGCGAACGGAACCTCGAACTGGTGACCCTTGACGCACAGGTACTCACGGGTCTGTCGGGGTGCCAGCTCGGTGTTACGGTCGGACTCGTAGCTGACTGCGCCTAGACGGCTGCCGCGCAGCATGCGTTCGCCCATGATCGGCTTCCCCTCGCTCGTGGTGCTGCTCTCGTTGGTGTAACGAAAGGGACGGTCGCCGGATTCCTGCGCCCGCCGAGTGTTCTATCGGTCTTTTACCCGCCTGGTAAAGGCGATGTAACGCTATGAGCGTAACCGGCCAGCGACCTTACCCTGCAAATTGAACGGTCGTGAAGTGGACCTTGGTCCAGTTTATGGTTGTTTGACACATCTACGGGTGGTGCGATGTCGGTCACTCGGACGTTCACCGCTCATTGACCCGGCCCGTTAGTGATCATGTTGTTGCGCAACGGTGATCAGTGATCGGCCGGCGAGGCCTGCGCCGGCGCGGGCGGGGCCGGGGACACGGCCGGGCGGCCGGCGCCGAGCGCGGCCAGGGCCGAGGCCAGATCGCTGACCTGTCCGGTGAGCTGTGCCACCCGCTGCTGCGCGGCGTCCGCCTCGGCGCGTGCCGACGCCAGCCGGCGCTCCAGGTCGGCCCGTTCCGCCGCGGCACGTTCAAGATCTTTGCGCGTACGGTCGAAATCCCCGGCCGTGCGTCGCAACTCGTCCCGCTCGGCCGCCGCCGCGTCCAGCTCCCGCCGCACGCCGGCCGTCTCCGCGACGGCCCGCTCGACCTGAGCGGTCGCCTCGGCGGCCGCACGCTCGGCTCGGGCGGTCGCCTCCGCGGTGGCGCGCTCGGCGCGGGCGGTGGCCTCCGCGGCCGCACGTTCGGCCTGGGCCTGTCTCTTATACA
>KL571315.1:23239-24304 GCA_000715855.1 Actinoplanes liguriensis | reverse complement strand
GGCCTGCTCGGCGGCTGCGGCGCGACGATCGGCCTGCTCGGAGGCCTCCCGGGCGGCGGCGAGCGCCTCGTCGGCTCGGGCGGCGGCCTGCTCCGCCGTACGCCGGAAGTCGTTGTGGTCCTTCAAAGCCGCCGCAAGATCGCGTTCCGCCGCGTCGCGCTGGCTCTTCGTCTCCTGGCCCTCACGGCGGGCGGCGGTCAGATCCTCGGCGGCGGCGTCGCGCTCCGCCTCGGCACGTTCCCGCAGGGCCGCGGCGGCCGTCGCGGCCTTCACCGCCTCGTCGCGGGCCTTGATCGCCTCCTGCTCGCGCTTGCCGGCCTCCTCGGCGGCCCGGGTCGCCTCGGCCGCGCGCTGGCTCGCCTCGTCCCGCTCGGCCGTCGCGGCGGCCGCGATCTGCTGCGCTGCGGCGGTGGCGGTGGCCGCCTGCTCGGCGTCGCGGCGGGCGTCGTCCCGCTCCGCGTGCGCGGCCGCGACCGCCGACGACGTCTCCGCACGGACCTCGGCGACCTGCCGCTCGACGCCGGCCGGGGACATCTCCGAGTGCAGGGCCTCGGTCAGCGTGCCGACCATCTGGTCGAGGCGGTCCACCACCTCCCAGGTGCGGGCCACCGAACCGGCCAGCCCCGGGGAGGAACGGTGCCGCATGCGCACGTTGCGGTTGGCGCGCTGGCACTCGCCGTCGTTGTCCCGGCAGTACCGGAACGGCCGGCCGGCGGACGCGCGCTGCGGGACCGGGCGCCCGCAGTGGGCGCAGGGTCGGGTTTCGATCGCCTCGGCGGCGGAGTGGTCCTGCGTCGTCATAGCAGTGCCCACCCTAGGCCGCCCGGCGATCTTCCCGGCGTCACCACGCTGTGCGGCGTTTGTTCCGAGCGTGCGCGTGCTGGATCGTCCGGCGATCTTGGGGTTGTTGCGGCCGGCGCCGTGGGCGTGCACCACCCGGTCCTGGAGCGCTCGTGATCGAAGTGCGTGACCGCGAGCGCCGGCCGGTGTGCGCGACGCCCGTCTGCGCCCGGCATGCGGCGCGGCTCGGGGTTTCCGGCTGGTTCTCGCCGTGGTTATGAGGCA
>KL571315.1:22813-22957 GCA_000715855.1 Actinoplanes liguriensis | reverse complement strand
AGTCGCGGTCCGGTGAGTCGCGGTCCGGTGAGCCGCGGTCCGCGTTGCCTGCCGTGCGCACGCGTAGGCCTCGCGTGGGTCCTTTTAACCGTGCCCAGCCACGGAGGCCGCCCTTTCGGGGTTTGCGTTCTGGCCGCCCCGCGG
>KL571315.1:21859-22555 GCA_000715855.1 Actinoplanes liguriensis | reverse complement strand
GAAGGGTCCCCGCGGGAGCGGCGGAGATGGACCACAGCGAAGACAGGCAATGAAGAATTTGATCTTGATTGGGCTGGCACTGACGGCTCTCAGGCGTGCCGGGCGCAGCCGTGAGCGCCAGCCGGGGCTCAGGCGCGGCGCAGGTGGGCGACGTTCCAGCTCAGGTCGAGCGTGCGGGCGTCCTCGCCGGCGATCCCCAGGAAGCACCACGCCTGGAAGGTGGGCAGAATCAGACTGCGCTCCAGCTCCGACAGTGGACGAACCTCCTCGTAGCCGCTGATCACCGCATGTTGATAACCGCGCCAGGACAGGGCGAAATCGGCCACCAGGATCGAATGGTGGGTGATCTCGAAGTCGAGGACGCCGGTCAGCCGGTCGCCCTCGAAGAGCAGGTTCCACGGCGTGAAGTCGCCGTGGATCACCCCGTGCGGGACGTCCGGCTCCGGCTCGGCCTCGAAGAACGCGACGGCCGCGGCCCGGCAGGCGAGCAGCTCGGCGCCGTCGTCCGGATGGATGTGCGCGTACGCCCGCAGCGTGCGCTCCAACGCCGGATCCCGCACCATCGCACCGGGAAGCGTGAAGCCCCCGCGCTGCCCGGTGATCCCGGTCGCGGCCAGCGCGGCGTGCAACTCGGCGAGCAGGCGCCCGCGTCGGCGCTGCTCGTCCGGCCCGGTGGTCTCCGGCGGCCGGCCGGGT
>KL571315.1:21299-21586 GCA_000715855.1 Actinoplanes liguriensis | reverse complement strand
GGCGGCGACCCGCAGCGGATACGCCCAATCGGGGTAGTCCGTCGGGTTGATTTGCTGGACGACGAGCTCGTGGCCGTCCCGCGACGCCGCCCAGGTCCGCGTCGACCGCGAGGCGAGCAGTGGCCCCGGGGTCAGCCGCCAGCGGGCTCGCACTTGCGGGTCGATCATCACTTCCGTCCGCCCCGGCGGTCGCTCTCGGTCTCGTTGTCGTGGCCAGGCTTCGGGGTCAGCGACGGCGGGGCGGTGAGGAAGTCGTTCGCCGCGAGAACCGCGATTAACCCGTAGCC
>KL571315.1:14085-21028 GCA_000715855.1 Actinoplanes liguriensis | reverse complement strand
GTCAGGCCGTGGACCGGGCCGCCGGCCGTGGCGAGCACTCCCAGCACCGGCATCCTCATCGATCCACCATGGCGGACCACGTCAAGACGGCCGATCGGTCGGTATAGATGATCAATGAGTGATCGTACGGTGACGGTCATGTCCATACCGTTCGATCTATGGGGCCAGCGGGGCTGGGCTTCCGCGGAGGTCGCCGGCGAGTCGTACTACCGGGACGCGATCCGCGGTCTGTTCGGCGCGCGCCTGAAGTCCGACGGCAGCGAGATCGCGGTCAGCGCGCTGCTGCTGCCCGAGCCGCAGAACAGGCACGACCGGAACGCCGTGGGTGTCTGGGTCGGCGGTGTGAAGGTCGGCTACCTGCCACGGGACGCCGCGATCCGCTATGCGCCGCTGCTGACCGGGCTGGTGGCGCGCGGGTGGACGCCGCAGGTCGGCGCGCGGGTCTGGGGCTCGGAGTGGAACCCCGGCGAGTTCAGCGGAACGGTCCGCCTCGACCTGGCCGAACCCCACATGATCATGCCGGCCAATCAACCCCCGCAGGAGACCCACCGCCTGCTGCCGGTCGGCGCGGCGATCCAGGTGACCGGCGAGGAGCATCACCTCGACTCGCTCGCGGCCTGGCTGCGCCCCGAGGGCGAATGCTGGGTCCACGCGACCCTGCACGAGATCACCGAACAGTCGGCCCGCAGCTCACGGACCGTCGCCGAGGTGCGCATCGACGGCGTGCGGGTCGGGCAGCTCACCCCGCGTATGAGCGGCGAGGTGCTGCCCGCCGTCCGTCATCTCACGGAGCGCGGCCTCGTGGCGTGCGCCCGCGCGGTCGTCAAGGGCAACAGGATCAAGACCGAGGTGATTGTGTACGCGGTTCGCGCGCACGAACTGCCGGAGAGCTGGTTGAGCGGGCCGGTGGAGGTGGCGCCCAGCGCTGCTCCGGTGCCACCGGGAGCTCCGGTGTCGTCGGCCGCTCCGATGCCGTCGGGCGCTTCCGTGCCGTCGGCTGCTTCGGTGCCGTCGGCGGCGGAGACGGCGGTACTGCGGGCGCCCGTCGGGCTGACCACCGTGCCGATCGTCGCGCCCGCGCCGCCGCCGGTGCCCGCGCCGCCGGTGGCTGCGGAGGGGCGGGCTCACGACGTACGGGAAACCGGTTTGTCGTCTTTGAATGCCGCGCCAGCGGCGAGATCATCGCAGCGACCGGCCGGTCCCCGGTTGAACCCGCCGCCGAACTGGCCCGCGCCGCCGCCCGGATGGTCCCCGCAACCCGGTTGGACGCCGGATCCGGCGTGGGGCCCGCCGCCGCCCGGCTGGCAGCTGTGGATCGAGCCCGTGTCCGATCCTGATCTGCCCCGGCCGAGCGGGACGATCGCCCGGACGTGGCGGGGATGGGCGCCGGCCGCGGTCGCCGACGAGTATCAGCGGCACTACGAGACCGAGGTGATGCCGCATCTGGCGCGGCTGCCCGGGTTCCGTGGCGCGCGGTTGCTGCGCCGGCCCGAGGGGGACGAGGTGGCGTTCACGTCGATCACGTTCTTCGACGGGATGGCCGCCGTCCGGGCGTTCGCCGGCGACGACCCCGCGCGGGCCGTCGTGGAGGAGGCCGCCCGGCGGGTGCTGAGCCGCTGGGACGCGACGGTCACCCACGACGAGGTGGCGGTCGATGTCGTACCCGGGTGATAGACCACTCCCATGGACGAGCTCGCCGATCTGCGGCTGGATCGGGTCAGGAGGCAGGCCTGAGACGGGGGACCAGCAGGACGCAGGCGACGGTGGCGGCGCCGGCCAGGGCGATGGCCGTGCCCACGGCGCTGAGCTGGGCGATCGCGCCCATCACGACCGGTGAGATGCCCTGCAGGGTCATCAGGCCGGTGGAGAGCAGGGCGAACATCTGGCCGCGGCGGGGCTCCGGCGTGGCCTCCAGCAGCGGGCGTTGCAACCCCAGCTGGTAGGCGGCGCCCGCGCCGGAGAGGACCAGGACCACGAGCGTGACGCCTACCGGAAGTCCGGTCACCAGCAGGATCAGCGGCCCACCGGCGAGCACCACCAGCGGGCGGGACAGGCGTTCGCGCGTCGCCGGGCGGATCCAGCGGCCGACGACCAGGTCGCCGAGCAGCATGCCGACCGGCAGCGACGCCATCAGGGCCCCGGCCGACCCGGCGGGGAAGCCGCGCGCGGTGGCGTAGGCGACGAGCAGCGCCTCGGCGCCCGCCACGCACGCCGCGGGCAGCCAGTGGACCAGCAGCAACCGGCGGATCACCGCGTCGCCGAGCAGTTCACCGGCGCCCGTCAGACTCGCGCGCACCGCCGACCCCTTCTCCCCGGGGACACCATCGAGATCGGGAAGGCCCAGCCGTACGATCACCGCCGCCACCACGTGCCCTCCCGCCGCGATGAGCAACGCCGGACCGGCCCCGAACGCGGCGACCGCGACCCCGCCGACGGCCAGGCCGATCAGTTGCGCGCCGGAGGACGCGATGTTGAGCACCGAGCGGCCCAGGACGTACGCGTCGCCGGTGAGCACCTCCGACACCAGCCGGCCCGCCGCGCCCATGAAGATCGGCGTCCCGCACGCGACCAGGGCGATGATCGTGAGCTGCGCCGCGACCGGCATGTCCACGGCCGCGATGAGCAGCGCGGCGGCCCCGCCGGACAGGTACCCCGCGACGATCAGCGGCCGTGGCCGGATCCGGTCGGTCAGCGCGCCCAGCAGCAGCCCGCCGACCAGTTGCGGAAGGAATCCGGCGGCGAACGCGAGCGCGCTGAGCAGCGCCGATCCGGTCCGGTCGAAGACCAGTACGGACAGCGCGAAGATCCGCAGTGATTCGGCCGCGATGGCGGCGGTGCGGGCGAAGAACAGCACCCGGAACTTCGGCTCGGCGAAGACCTCGCGGTAGGTCGCGCCCCGATCGACGGCAGTCACCCGTTCACCATGTCGGTAACGGCCCGCCCGGCGCGATTGATTCGCCAGGTGGCGTAACGTCGGGTGGGTGATGCGGTTCGAGGTCGGCGCCGAAGACCTGCTGCGCACCCGGTTCGCCGTGTCGCCGATCTTCGAGCTGCACAACCTGCTGCGTGCGCTGGAGGCCCCCGCACCGGCCTTCCCGTCGTCGTGGCTCGCCCGGTTCCGGTCCGGTTTTGATCGGCTGCGCGACGATCCCTGTCTGGACGCCGTCCGAGCCTTGAAGACCGCCCGCCAGGGGGCGAACTTCTTCGCGCCGCCGCCGCGGGGCATGGGCCAGACGATCGAGCAGGACCTCGCCGCCGTGCGATCCTGGCCGCTGGCCGCGGCCCGCGAGGAGATCGACTACTACCTCTCCCGGCGGCGGGTCACGGTTTCCACCCGAACATTGCTGTACGACGTGAGCGTGCTCGACCGCCTCGCCGACTTCCTGGAAGTGGCCTGGTCGGTGCTGCTCGCGGGGGAGTGGCCGCAGATGCGGGCGGTCTGCGAGCGGGACGTCGTGCACCGCGGCGCCGAGTTGGGGCGCGCGGGGTGGGAGGCGGCACTGGCCGGCCTCGGTCCGAAGGTGCGCTGGCGGGACGGCGGGATCGAGCTGCTCGCGCACGGCGGCCCGGCCGGCGCCCTGGGCGGAGCGGGCCTGCTGCTCGTCCCGTCGCTGACGGTCTGGCCCGGGACAGCGGTGTTCGGCGACGACCCGTGGCCCAAAGCGATCATGTACCCGGCGCGCGGGGTCGGCGCGGTGTTCGAACCCGCTCCGCCGGCGGTGCCGTCCGCTCTGGCGGCGTTGCTGGGTCGCAGCCGGGCGCAGCTCCTGATCGCTCTCGCCGAGCCGGCCAGCACCACACATCTGGCGGCGGTTCTCGCCCTGGCGACCGGGGCGGTGGGCGATCATCTCGCGGTCCTGCACCGGGCTGGGCTGGTAGTTCGGGCTCGGTCCGGGCGGTCCGTGCTGTATTCACGGACAGCCCTCGGCAACACCCTGGCCCAGGCGTCGAGCTAGCCGCGCCGCACGTCCCGCCGAGCCCGCCCGCAACCCCAGCCCACCCCAGCTCGCCACGCGCGCAGTCAGCACCAGCCGACACCGCGTATTCCGCGCTGCCCCGCGAGCCCCAGCCCGCCCCAGGTCGCTGCGCGCGTCGCGGGCTCGGCTGGTTCTGAGCGTGGTTTTGGGGTCCGGATAACAACGGTCAGGGCCAGCCGGCATCGCGCGCCGTCCGCGCCTCGCGCCCCGCCTCGCGCCTCGCGCCCCGCCTCGCGCCGCGCTGCGCCACTGTCCGCCCTGCGCGCCGCCGGGCCGCTGGTGGGGCGGGGTGAACGTGTGACTTGTCGGAAAAATTTATGATCATCTGTTTATAGCGCTCCTTTGGGGTCATTGAGTCCGCGATGCTTACCACCCACCACAAAGGAGGACGATTCGTGGTATCCCGTACCCTGAAGGCCGCCCTGGCTCTGGCCGGAACGGCCGGACTGACCCTGGTCGCCACCTCGCCCGCCGAGGCCGCCACGCCCTGCGTGCAGAAGATCTCGGTCATCAACAACGGCGGGTTCGTGATCAACTACCAGATCACCACTCGCACGGGTGAGCTGTCCGCCCCCACCGACGACTACCCGATCAACCAGTACCGGGTGGTCGACCTGAACTCGACGCCGATCGCGGAGGGTTCGGACGTGCGGCCGCTGGTGCACGCCCAGGCCGGCAACACCGTCGCCGGCAACGTGTTCGTGTCGTTCTGCAACAACGGGCAGACCGCGACCTACACCGCGAGCGGCACCACCCTGAACTACAGCGTCACCCTGCTGACCTGACCCGCCCCGCGAGTGGCCGCCCCGTGCGGGGCGGCCACCGCGCCGGGGTCAGGCGAGCGCCCGCCGCGCCCACGCGCGAACGTCGGCGTCCACGTCCGAACCGGCCTCGACCAGCGCAGACCGCACGTCGTCACGTTCCGGCCAGGCCGACAGCGACCGAACCGCGGCCCGCCGAACGTCAAGGTTCCCGTCCTTGGCCGCGGTGAGCAGTACCGGCACGGCCAGTTCCGGCGCCGCGGCGCCGAGCGCCTTGGCCGCCCCTTCGCGAACCTGCCACGCCGGGTCGTCGAGCTGGGCGATCGCCAGCGACGGCAACGCCCCCGGGCATCCGATCGCGGCCGCGGCCGCCAGCGCCGCCGCCCGCACCAGAACGTCATCGTCCCCGGCAAGCCGTTCCAACGCCCCGGCCCGCACCAGATCGTCATCGTCCCCGGCGAGCCGTTCCAACGCCCCGGCCCGCACCGGAGCATCGTCGTCACGGGCAAGATCGCCGTCGTCGGCCGGATCCCGCGGGAGGCCGATCGTGCCGAGTCCGTGGGCTGCGGCGACGCGGACCTCACGCGCCGGGTCCAGGGCCGCGGCGGCCAGCCCCGGCACGTCGTCGCGCCGGACCAGACCCCGGACCGCCTGCAGCCGCACCGTCACGTCGACGTCCTCGGCCGCGGCCCGGAAGTCGGCGGCGCTGCCCAGGTCGATCACCCGCAGCAACTCCACCACGACGTCGCGAACGCCCGGATCACCGCTCCCGTAGGCCGCCCGCAGTCGCTGCGCGAGGTCCTCCGACCCGGGCAGCACGTCGGCGAGTTCCCGCAGCCCGGCCGCGGCCGCCGACCGTACTGACCGATCCGGATCAGCCAGGGCGTCGACCAGCGCATCCGCCACTCCGGCCGGCGCCACCTCGGTCAGTGTCGTGACGGCGGTCCGGCGGACTCCGGGGTCCGCGTCATCCAGGAACGGCGCGAAATCGGGGAGCGTGGGCTGCGCATCGGCGAGCGCCAGAACCGCGACGATCCGGTTCGATGCAGGAGCGGAGGAGCTTTCCTTCGTACGTACGGAATCCTGGCTCTGCGCGGTGACGCCGAACCGCCGGACCTCCCGGACCGCAACCGCCTCGTTCCCGGCCGAGGGTCGGAACCCTTCCACCGGGAACAGGTACTCGGCGACCGGCCGCTTGACGAACTCCATCTCGCCGTCCGGGCCCCGCCGCAGGTTGAGGTGGTAGAGCCACTCCTCGTCGTTGCGCTCCGGATGATCCGCCCGCTCGTGGTAGAGCCCCCACCTGCTCTCGGTGCGGACCAGCGAGGCCCGGGCCGCCATCTCCGCGCAGTCGCGGATGAAGCTCACCTCGGCGCAGCGCATCAGCTCGTGCGGGGTCCGCGCGCCCATCCCGTCGATCTCACCGGTCATGCGTTGGAAAGTCTCCACCGCGATCTCCAGCTTCGCCGCGGACTTCGGCGGCGCGACGTAGTCGTTGACGAAGCGCCGCAGCTTGTACTCGACCTGCTGCTGCGGCGGCCCGTCCGGTGTGCGCAGGGGCCGGTAGATGAGCTCGCGCGCGGCCTCGATCTGATCGAGCGGAAGATCCACCAGCGCTCGCGGCGACGCGGCGGCATGCGTCCCGGCCAGGTCCCCGAAGACGAATGCACCGATCATGTAGTTGTGCGGCACGCACGCGAGATCGCCGGCCGCGTAGAGCCCCGGCACCGTCGTCTGACCGTTCTCGTCCACCCACACACCGGACGCCGAGTGCCCGCCGCACAGTCCGATCTCGGAGATGTGCATCTCCACGTCGTGGGTGCGGTAGTCGTGGCCGCGTCCGGCGTGGAACGTCCCCCGCGACGGCCGTTCGGTCGTGTGCAGGATGCCCTCGATCGCGCTGATCGTCTCGTCCGGCAGGTGGCTGAGCTTGAGGTAGATCGGGCCACGGTCGGAGTCCAGCTCCCGCGCCACCTCCGCCATCATCTGCCCGGACCAGTAGTCGCAGTCGACGAACCGCTCGCCGCGGTTGTTGACCTGGTAGCCGCCGAACGGGTTGGCGACGTACGCGCAGGCCGGCCCGTTGTAGTCCTTGATCAGCGGGTTGATCTGGAAGCATTCGATGCCGGAGAGCTCCGCGCCCGCGTGATACGCCATCGCGTACCCGTCGCCGGCGTTCGTCGGATTCTCGTAGGTGCCGTAGAG
>KL571315.1:12581-13847 GCA_000715855.1 Actinoplanes liguriensis | reverse complement strand
CGAGCCGCCCGCAGGCCCCGGTCGCCAGGATGACGGCCCCGGCGGCGACCGTGACGAACTCCCCGCTGCGGGTGTCGAAGGCCGCGGCCCCGACCGCACGTGAATCCCGGGTCAGAACGCGAACCGGCATTAACCTGTTCTCGATCGTGATCTTCTCGCGCATCTCCCGCCGCCGCAGTTGCCGGTAGAGGACCTTCTTGACGTCCCGGCCCTCTGGCATCGGCAGCACGTACCGCCCCGAGCGGTGCACCTGGCGAACCGCGTACTCGCCGTACTCGTCCTTCTCGAACTTGACCCCGTACCGCTCCAGCCGCTGGACCATGGCGTGCCCGCGGGTAGCCGTCTGGTGCACCGTGCGCTGGTTGACGATCCCGTCGTTGGCCCGGGTGATCTCGCGGACGTAGTCCTCGGGCGTCGCCTTGCCCGGGATGACCGCGTTGTTCACGCCGTCCATGCCCATCGCGAGCGCCCCCGAGTGCCGCACGTGCGCCTTCTCCAGCAGCAGGACCCGCGCGCCGTGCTCGGCGGCGGAGAGCGCGGCCATCGTGCCCGCGGTGCCGCCACCGATCACCAGGACGTCGCACTCCAGGTTCCGGATCGGGCCTCCGGCCAGGGCGGAAGGCAGGTCCGCGGTGGTCACCGCGGGCGGTCCGCCCGGCGTTGCTGTCGGCTCGGCATTCATGAAGACAAGCTCCTCGCGTACGTGTCGGAAGCGCCCAGTGCGGCGAGAAGCTGCATGCGGGCCGCGCGAACGAGCGGCGTTCCGCGCGTCGCCGGGTCGCGTGGCTCGGGGACGTCGACCAGAGTGCGAATCCCGGTCAGCTCCAGAACGGCGGCCCGGTCCGCGACGAACAGCGCCTCGTCGACGTCGTGGGTCACGAAGACGACCGTGGCCGCGGTGCTGCTCAGCACCTCGGCGAGCAGGCGCTGCATCGCGCCGCGGGTCTGCGCGTCCAGCGCGCCGAACGGCTCGTCCATCAGCACCGCGCGTGGCTCGCCGGCGAGCGTGCGGGCCAGCTGGACGCGCTGGCGCATGCCGCCGGAGAGCTGCGCTGGCAGGCGGTCGGCGTGATTCGCCAGGCCCACCCGGTCGAGCCAGAGCTCGGCGCGCTCCCGGCGTTCGGCGCGGTTCAGCCCGCGAATGGCGAGCGGCAGCTCCACGTTGCGACGGACCGTGCGCCAGGGGAGCAGGGCGTCGTCCTGGAACATCAGCGCGCGGTCGGGGGAGGGACCGGTGACCGGTTCGCCTGTCTCTTATACACATCT
>KL571315.1:12020-12335 GCA_000715855.1 Actinoplanes liguriensis | reverse complement strand
ACCGGGAGCAGGCCTGCCAGGCTGCGGAGCAGGGTGGACTTGCCGCACCCGGAGGCGCCCAGCACGGCGAAGACCTCACCCGGCCGTACGTCGAAATCAAGATCTCGCACCACGGGCCCGGCGCCATGGCCGAGGCTCACCCGGTCGGCGCGCAGCGCCAGACCGCTCATTTCGCCACCTCGATCCGGGCGCTGCCGCGCTGCACGCCTCGCGGTGTCCGGCTCTTCCCGCCGCCGATCGCATCGACGGGCTTCTCGGTCAACCGCGGTTCGCGTTTGCCGTCGGGCCGGCTCTCGCCGATCCGGGACGGCAGCC
>KL571315.1:10576-11797 GCA_000715855.1 Actinoplanes liguriensis | reverse complement strand
GGCAGCCAGCGCGTGACGCGGCGGCCCAGCAACTCGACGGCGCCGGCCGTCGCCCAGCCCAGGACCCCGATCGTGATCATGCCGACGATGACCGCCGGATAGTCGACGATCGTGTACGCGTGCCAAGTGCGGTAGCCGACCCCGAAGTCACCGGAGATCATCTCGGCGGAGATCACGCAGATCCACGAGACGCCCATCCCGACCGACAACCCGCTGAAGATGCCGGGCAGCGCGCCGGGAAGCACGACGCTGAACAGAATCCGCCAGCGGCCGCCGCCCATCGTGCGGACCGCGTCCTCCCAGACCGTCGGCAGCGCGCGAACCGCGTGCCGGGTGCTGACCAGGATCGGGAAGAACGCGGCGGTGCAGGTGATGAAGACGATGCCCTGCTCGTTCTGCGGGAAGACCAGGATCGCGACCGGGACCAGGGCGATCGCCGGGATCGGCCGGAGCACCTCGAACAGCGGCTGCAGCACGTCGGCCAGCAGCCAGGACCGGGCGACCGCGACACCGGCCGCGATGCCCAGGGCGGCGGCGAGGGCAAAACCGGTCAGGATGCGCACCAGGCTCTGCGCGATGTCGAGGTAGTAGACCGGGTCGTGGAGCAGCCGGTCGAACTGGGTGGCGACCTCGACCGGCGTGGGCAGCCGGTCGAAACGCAGCCAGAGGGTGATGTCGGCGGCGGTGAGCCACTGCCAGAGCAGCAGCGCTCCGAGCAGCGACGCGGCGCGGATCAGCCAGCGCGGCCGGCGGCGGATCCGGGCCGGGGACGAGGCGGCCCGGACAGCGGTCAGTGTCGTCATGCCGCGCCCACCGCCTGCTCGTACGTGATGATCTCGCCCTTGCCGTGCTTCTCCGCGGCGGCGCGCGTGATGAACGGCAGGAAACGGTCACCGTCGTGGACCCAGACGCTCTTGTCGGCGAACCAGCGTGTGCCGGTGTTCGTGTCCGGAACGTAGGCCGCGCGCACCTGCTTGCCCGCCTGCTGTGCCGCCTTCACGGCCTTGAGCAGGCATGACGGGTCGGCAGCGGGCTGGGTGGTCTCCTCGCCGGTGAACCACAGTTCGCCCGCGTTCTTCGGCGCCGGCTTGTTGCAGACCGGATCGGTCCCGGTCAGGACCGCGCCGTTCGTGGCGTCGCTGCCCGGGACGCCCGACAGGTAGGAGTCGTCGATGAACGCGTTCAGGTCGATGCCCTGCGGGACGCCGATCGACTTCAGGA
>KL571315.1:2514-10367 GCA_000715855.1 Actinoplanes liguriensis | reverse complement strand
TAGGAGTCGTCGATGAACGCGTTCAGGTCGATGCCCTGCAGGACGCCGATCGACTTCAGGAACGGCACGTCGTTCTGCATCGCCTGCCGCAGCTCGGCCTTCAGCGGCATCTCGAAGGTGGCGATGCCGTTCGCGCCGTTGTAGAGGTAGACCACCTCGGCGGGCAGTCCGGTCTGCTCGGCGACGATCTCCGCGGCCTTCAGCGGCTGCTTCCAGAGGAAGCCGGTCGCGTCCTGCTGGGCCTGCAGGAATGCCTTGACCACGTCGGGGTGGCCGGTGGCGTACTGCTGGCGGACCACGGTTCCGTGCAGGGTGGGAACGTTCAGCTCGCCGCCGTCGTAGAGAACCCGGGCGTCGCCACGCTGCACCAGCAGGCCGGGCCAGGCCACGAACTGCGACAGGGCGGCGACGTTGCCGGACTGCAGGGCCGACGCGCCGACCGGGGGCTGCTGGTTCTCGACCTTGACGTCCTTCTCCGGGTCGACGCCGGCCTTGCGCAGCGCCTGAACGAGCAGGCCGTGGGCGGCCGAGCCGACACTGGTCGAGACGACCTTGCCGCGCAGGTCGGCGAGCTTGTGGATCGGCGAGTCCGGGGCGACGACCACGGTGTTCAGGGCGCCCCGCAGGTTGTAGCCGGTGACCGCGATCATCCTGGTCCGGGTCTGCTCCGACTGCTGCCCGCGAGCCCCGTTGATCAGCAACGGATAGTCACCCATCGACCCGATGTCGATCTTGCCGGCCATCATCTGGGCGGTGATCGGCGCACCGGTGTCGTAGTCCTGCCAGACGACGCTGTACTTCTTCCCGGTCTCCTTGAGCCGTTGCTCGAAGAACCCCTGCGCCCGCAGCAGGGTCCCGGCGGTCACCGTGTTGATCGTCTTGGACTGGTAGCCGACGACAACCGTCTCGGCGCCGTCCTCCGCCGCGTTCCCGGCGACGGTGCACCCGCTGAGCCCGAGCACCATCACACCGGCCGCCGCCAGCATGTGAATCCCGGTTCGCCATCCGAACCCCGATTCACCTTCCCGCAGCCCCGAGCCCCCGAGCCCAGCCACGGCGTTCCGGCCGGAACCTGTTCCGGGCCGCGACCGCCCGCCGGTCCCGCCCAACCTCGTTCCCTGCGACCGTGGGGCGGTCATCGGATCAGGACCGGCATGTTGACGGTGACGGCGCCGGTGGGGCAGCGGGCCGCGCACGGGCCGCAGTACCAGCATTCGTCGACGTGCATGTATGCCTTGCTGGACTCCGGGTCGATCGCCAGCGAATCCAGGGGGCACATGTCGACGCAGAGGGTGCACTCGTCGATGCAGAGGCTTTCGTCGATGGTGACCGGGACGTCTACCCGCTGATTCACTAGCGCCATGTCATCTCCTTTAACGATTTGTCCGACGTACGTGGGAAAGGGTTTTTCTTGGGGGGATTGGCTCGATGCTTCTCAGGCCGGAGCGGGCGGCGGCCCAGGCGCGAACCGCCGCTCGTCGGGGCAAGTTAATGGCGGTTCGTCTCGCGAACGCTGATTCACTTCCCCCGGCCGGCCGGTTGAGGCGCTGGCAGGCGGCTCGGGGTGGCTGGGGGTCGGCTCGGGAGGTGGCGGCCGGCAGGCGGCTTGGGGTGGCTGGGTCGGCTCGGGAGGTGGCGGCCGGCAGGCGTCTCGAGGTGGCTGGGGGTCGGCTTGGGAGGTGGCGGCTGGGCTCTGCTCCGGAGGTGGCGGCCGGGGGCTGGCTCGGGAGGTGGCGGCTCGGGTCGGCTCGGCTGGGGTCGGTCGGGTCGGGATCCGGCCGAGGTTGGCCGGCTTGGTGGGTGGCGGGTCGGAGGTCAGCCGGCTCGGGGTTTGACGGCTCGGGGTTTGATGGCAGGGGTGGTGCGGCGCAGGAGTTGGGTCTGGAGGGTGAGACGGTCGCCGCGGAAGCGGATCCACTCCAGGTCGACCGGCCGCCCGTCCGCCAGGTGCGTCACCCGTTCGACCATGAGCAGCGCCGACCGGTCCGCGACGTCGAGCAGCGCGGCGCTGTGCGGGTCCGCGTTGACCGCCTCGACGCTGACGTCCGCGTGGCCCAGGCTCTGCCCGGTCAGCTCCTCGATGAGCACGAACACGTCGCGGTGCGCGAGATCCTCGCCGAGCAGCGGGACCCCGATGTCCTGCGGAAGATAGGTGAGGTCGAGCGAGACCGGCGCCCCGTCGAGGCTGCGCACCCGTTCGAGGTAGACGACCTGCTCGCCGGGCGCGACGCGTAGCCGCTCGGCGACCACGGCGGGTGGCCGGATGACGGTGAGGGTACGTACCTCGTTGGTGATCTCGCCGTGCTCGCACAGCGTCTCGGCGAGCCCGGCCAGCCGGTTCAGGCCGTGCGCGTATTTCGCGGAGACGACCAGCGTGCCGACCCCGGGCAGGCGCTCCACCAGGCCCTCGGCGGCGAGCAGGCCGAGCGCCTCGCGAACGGTGTTGCGGCTGGCGGCGTAGTCGAGACAGAGCAGCGACTCGCCGGGCAGCGCACCGGTCCCGAACGCCCCGGTCAGCACCTGGTGGCGCAGCACGTCGGCGACCTGCCGGGCCCGGTCGGCGCGGCGCCGCCGTGCCTCGGTGAGCTGCGGTGTCATCTCCTCCACGGCGTGAAACCTATTAACCTCATAGGAAAAGTGGAAGAGGTGGGCCGCTGCGCCACCCAAGTGACCGGTGATCGTGGCCCTGAGCTGCGGAGATTACTCCCGCGACGTTAGTTGCGCCGGAAAAGAAGTCCGCATCATGGAATCGAGTACCACCAGCGATCCAGGTCGTCGTCCATGATCTCGATCTCCTCGTCGCCGGGCCGGTATCCGTCGGGCAGCTCGATCTCGAGCGCCCCGGTGCGGCGGACGATCTCCCGGAGCTCGGCGACTCCCGGGGTCGCCAGCAAGTCGTCGGCGTGCAGCGGGAAACCGCCGACCAGGATCTGGTGGCCCAGTCCGTACCAGTGGGCGATCAGCTCCACGTCGCCCTCCCGCTCCGCGGCGGCCGCGATGTGAACGGCGATTCCGATCAGCCTCGCGCGTTCCGGCGCAACCGCGTCGGCGCCGGTCAGCCGCCCGGCGCCGACCATGCGCCGCCACAGCTTGCTGCCGGCCTCGCAGTACAGCCAGGGCGGGTCGGCGTAGCCGTCCTCCAGCTCGTTCTCCGGCGGCTCCGCCTCGTCCTCGTAGAGGTCCGTGAAGGTGTCCAGCCCGTCGAAGAACGCGCGACGCTGCGCGTAGTCCGGGTGCTCCGCGATCGGGAAGCGGTAGGTGTGTCCCCGCCGCAGCAGGATGTCCCGGACTCGCCCCTGCGTGATCGAGCAGTCGAAAGTGAATTGGAATTCGTAGAGCGCGACGAACCAGTCGCGCAGCCTCCGGTCGCCGGCCGGGTGGTGCTTGTCCAGCAGCAGGACGGACTCGAACACCAGGTCCTCGATCTCGTGCATCGACACGCCCGTACGGTAGCCAACAGCATCGTGCAACAAAAGGTTGCGCATGGCGCCGGGCCGGGCTAACGTGATGTGCAACCAACGGTTGCAGGAGGAAGTCATGGAACTCGGCACCATCGAACGCGAGATCTACGTCGACGCCACCCCGGAGATCGTCTTCGAGGTGGTCAGCAGCTCGGAACACCTCAAGGGCTGGTGGCCCGACGACGCCGACTACGAGGCCCGGCCCGGCGCCAGCGGCACGATCACCTTCGGCGACTGCCACGCGGGCGGCAACGTGGAGCAGTTCACCGTGATCGAGACCCGGCCGCCGCGGACGTTCTCGTTCCGCTGGACGCACCCGGCCGGCCAACCCGCGACCAGCGGGAACTCGCTGCTCGTCACGTTCGACCTCGCCGCGTCCGGCACCGGCACGCTGCTCAGGATGACCGAGACGGGTTTCCGCGAGCAGGGCTGGTCGCAGGCGGTGCTGGAGGAGCGGTACAACGACCACGTGTCCGGTTGGGATCACTTCCTTCCGCGTCTTTCGCCCTACGTCGCCACCCTCCAGGTCCAGCCGTGACCACCGCGGTCGTCGACGATGACCTCTGGTCGGCGATCGGGGACCCGACCCGGCGGCGGATGCTCGACCTGCTGCTCACCGACGGCGGGGGCACGGCGACCACGCTCAGCCAGCAGATGACCGTCACCCGTCAGGCCGTCGCCAAGCACCTGACCGTTCTTGATCGCGTCGGTCTGGTCCGCGGCATCCCGGCCGGCCGGGAACGGCGCTACCACGTCGACGAGGCGCAACTCGCCCGCGCGGTCGCCCAGCTCTCCGCGGTCGGCGCGGCGTGGGACGCCCGGCTGCAGCGCATCAAGCGGATCGCCGAGGCGATTCAGCAAACGAAGAACACCTGATTTCCCGTACGGGGGAGCGCCGTCCCGAATATCGGCGGCGCGTCCCCAACGGGTGATTTCGGCGGGTGCCGCAGCGATCGGATCCAGTCGCATGGATCGCGTACCGAATCGCCGTCCTGAATACGTCCCAGTAGGGCGGACAGCGCCGGCTCACATCACAAGTGCACAGGTCAGGGTCAGTTCCGTAGCGCCGCCGGGGGATGTCACATCGCCGACAGAAAAACCGGCACCTCGCGATCCGGACGCGTCTACGCTTCCCCGACGGAGGTGCGGAATGGACGCCGAAATCGCTGCGCTCGCCGCGGTCGCCGCCCAGGAACTGGTCCGCTCGATGACCGGTCAGGGCTGGACGCTGTTGCGAAACGGAATCGCAGAACTGCTCGGCCGGGGTGACGAGGAACGGGCCGGCCGGCACGCCGCACTGCTCGAGACGAGCCGCCAGGAAGTGCATCACGAGCCGGACCACGGCGCGGTGGTCGGCGGCCGCTGGGAGGGGCGCCTCGGAGCGCTCCTGGAGGAGCACCCGGAGCTCGCCCCCGAGCTGCGCCGGCTCGTCGATGAGGCCCGCCGGGAGAACACCGCGGGCGGCAACGACACGATCGTCGGCACCGTGACCGTCGCCCCGGCGCACGGCTCGATCGGCGCCGTTCGGATCGGCAACGCCACCGTGAACACCGGCTTCCGGCACTCCGGCAGCTGACCGGCGGCGCACCGAGACCGGGCCACGATGGTCACCACCCGACGCTCCGCGGCGTCCGGCCCCTACGGGCCGGGGCGCGCGCCGGCCATCAGCCCGGTCCACGGCAGCATCGGCGCCGCCCGGATCGGCATCGCGACGGTCAACAACCACACCGTCACCAACAACTTCACGATCCCCGACGACCTGCGCGAGAAGATGCGCACCGTCACGGTGCGGTCGAGCGAGATCCACCTGTGGGCCGATCCGGTGGGCCGGGCCGGCGAGGTGGCGGCGATCCGCCGGATGTTCACCGCCGAGCGCGCGACCCGCGACCGGCCGGTGTACCGGGTCCTCGCCGGGCGTGCCGGAGTCGGCAAGACCACGCTGGCCAGGCTCTACGCCCGCGAGCACCTGTCGGCGTACGACTGCGTCTGGTGGGTCACGGCCGGCCCGCCCGGCACGACACCGGACGAGTACCGGGAGCTGATGAAGCGGGTCACGCTGCTGGACTACAGCGCCGAGGACTCGGTGGGCGCCGTGCACCACATGCTGTTGGAGCGCCGTAACCGGTGGCTGTTCATCCTCGACAACGTCACCGACATGAAGCACGCGAAGCACCTGATCCCGCCCGCGGGCGACGGGGACATCCTCATCACGGCACTGACCGGCCACGGGTTCGACGCGGCCGCGGTCGTCGACGTCGCCGCGCTGTCCCGCGAGGACGCGGTCTCGATGCTCGTCTCGGCGAGCGGTGACGACGATCCGGCCGCCGCTGCCGCGCTCGCCGCCGAGCTGGACCACCTGCCGCTGGCGCTGGAGCAGGCCGCGGCGTACGTGCGTCACGAGTCGGTGAGCCTGACGGACTACCTGGAGCTGTGCCGCTCCCGGCGGACCGCCCCGGCGGGCGCTCAGGGCCCGGACGACTCGGTCACCTGGCGGCTCGCGGTGGACGAGCTGACCCCGCCGGCGCGGGCGGTGCTCAACCTGATGGCCCGGCTGTCACCCGACAAGGTCCCGGTGACGGATCTGCTGACGCCGCCGGTGGCGGTTGCCGACGATGACCTCCCGAAGGAGCTCACGGCCGCCATGGCCGACCCGGGTGTGCGTGCCGAGGCGCTGGCCGAGCTGACCCGGCTGAGGCTGGTCCGGCCCGGCAAGGCCGGCGTCGCTCCGGCTACCTTCGACGTGCACCGGCAGGTGCAGCACCTCACCCGCGAGGCGTCCCGGCCCCGCGGCGAGGCTGTCGACCCGTGGGTCCTCGCGGCGGCCGTCCTGCTCCGGGCCGCGTGCCCCGATCCGACCCTGATCTTCAACCCCGAGCGGGCCTGGCCGTTGTGGGCGCCGCATCTTCGCGCGGTGCTGGCCGCGCTCCCCGCCGGGCATCCGCTCGCCGTCGACCTGCGAGCGCTCATCGCGCAGTGGACCGGTGAGCTGGGCGATGCGGGCGAGGCCCTGGCCGCGTTCCGGGAGCTGGCGGCGGAGTCGGCCGTGCGGCTCGGAGTGGATCATCGCAGCGTCCTCGCCGCTCAGGCCGGGGTGGCGTACTGGACGGGCGCGGCCGGCGACCAGAAGAAGGCTTGTGAGCTGCATGAACAGCTCGTCACCGACCTGACCCGGGCGTTCGGTCCGGACGACGAGGACACGTTGACGGCGCGCGGGAACCTGGCCATGTGGACCGGGTCGGCCGGCAGTTCCACGGCCGCGCGGGATCTCGACATCCGCCTGGTGGCCGACTCGATCCGGGTACGTGGTGAGACCCACCGGGCCACGCTCCGCGCGCGTGCCGGGGTCGCCTACTGGTCGGGCGTGGCCGGGGAGTTCGTTCGCGCCCGGGAGTTGTACGCCACGGTGGTCGAGGACGCCGTCCGCGAGTTCGGCCCCCGGGACCGTTACACGATCCTGTACCGCCGTGACCACGGCACCTGGACGGTGCACTGCGGCGAGGCGACCGCGGCCCGGGTGATCTTCGAGGAGATCCAGGCCGACGTGTGCCGCGCGGCCGGGGCCAACAGCCGCCCGGCGATGGAGGCCCGGGCCGACCTGGCCTGGTGTCACGGCAACATCGGTGAGCCGCTTCGCGCCCGCGACCTCCTGGCCGACCTGGTCACCGACATGCAGGCCGTGCTGGGCGCCGAGGACCGCCAGACCCTGGGGGTACGCCGTGACCACGCCAGCTGGACCGGCTCGGCCGGTGACGACGCCCGCGCCCAGGAGCTGTACGAGGAGCTGGCCCGGGACATGGGCCGGGTGCTCGGCGCGGACGACCGGGAGACGCTGAACGTCCGCGGGCTGCTGGCGGAGCACACCGGGTACGCGGGCGCGCCGGCCCGTGCCCGTGACCTCTACCGGGAGGTGTACGCCGACGCCCGTCGCGTCCTCGGCGACCGTGACCGGTTCACGCTGCAGACCCAGGCCGCGCTGGCCCGGTGGACCGGTGAGGCCGGCAACCCGGAGGCGGCGAGGTCACTGGTCGAACACCTCGCGATCGTCGCGGCGGACGCGCTGGGCAGAGGCGACCGGGACACGCTCCGGGCTCGAGGCGATGTCGCCCACTGGACCGGTGAGGCCGGTGCCGCGGCGGAGTCCCGGGACCTGCTCGAGCGCCTGGTGATCGACCTGAAGCGGGCGCTCGGGCCGGACGATCCGGACACTCTGCGGATCCGCGGCCAGCTGGCACGACGTACCGGGGAAGCGGGTGAGTCAATGACCGCACGGGTGCTCTACGAGCAACTCGTGCCCGACGTGACGCGGGTCTTCGGCGCGGACAACGTGATGACGTTCGGCGTCCGTCTCGGCCTGGCCGAGTGGACCGGCGAGACTCTGTCTCTTATACACAT
>KL571315.1:0-2266 GCA_000715855.1 Actinoplanes liguriensis | reverse complement strand
TGTGTATAAGAGACAGTCACCGAGGAGGAGGCCGCTCTCGGGCGTGACAACCGCGACACCCTGTGGGCCCGGGGGCAGCTGGCGCGCTGGACGGGAGAGGTGGAAGGCCCCGAGGCGGCGCGGCGACTGTTCGAGCGGCTCGCGATCGACCTCAGGATCTCGTGCGGCGCCCGGGACCGCGACACGCTGGCGGCCCGCGCGAGCGAGGCCATGTTCGCCGGGGCGGCCGGGGACGCGGAGCGCGCGCGGGACCGCTACGAGCGGCTGGTCGACGATCTGGTGCGCGCGTTCGGAGCGGACGACGCCCAGACGGTCGACGCCCGGCACGGGCTGATCCAGTGGACGGGGGCGATCGGCGACGCGGCGACCGCACGTGATCTGGCCGAGTCACTGGTCGCCGATCTGCGCGGTAGATACGGCATCCGCGATCGCCAGACGATCCAGGCCCGGCTCGTCCTGGCGGAATGGACCGGCGGAGCCCACGGCCCGGTGGCCGGCCGGGACCTGTTCGCCGAGGTGCATCGGGACACGCTCGTCGCGTTCGGCCCCGCCGACCGGGACACGCTGACGGCCGCCCGGCAGTACGCGATCTGGTGCGGGCTGGCCGGTGACCCGGCCATCGCCCGGCGGATGCTGGCGACCCAGGTCGGCGAGCTGCGCAAGGCGTTCGGCGCCGACGACCCCGACCTGGTGTACGCCCAGGCCGACCTCGCCGAGTGGACCGCCACCGCCGGGGACGTGGTGAGCGCCCGCGACCTGTACGCACGCCTGATCACGCGGACCCGCGCGGACGCCGGGGTGACCGCCGCCGACAAGCGGCAGTGGCAGCTGGAACACGCCGTCCTGGTCGGTGCGGCCGGCGACCCCGACCACGCCGTGGAGCTGCTCGCCGGGCTGGCGAAGGAGTGGATCGGCACGCTCGGGGAGGATCACCCGGACGTGATGGAGGCCTGCGAGGCGCTGGTCGAGCTCGGCGCCGTGCCCGAGGGACGCCCGGCCGTCGGTGACTTCGAGGGCCGCTTGTTGCGCGCCGACCAGCGGGGCTGGGACGGTGACCCGGTCGGTGCCTGGCGGCTCCACGCCGACCTGACCGCCGAGCTGGAGCAGACCGGCGGCCCGGCACACGCGGCGACCGTGCAGGCCCGCAGCCACCTGGTGTGCTTCCTGGCCGCGGCGGGCGACCACCGGAGCGCGTGCGACGTGGCCGTGGCGCTGGTCGAGACCGCGGAGTTCTGCTTCGGTGCCCACGCGCCGGAGACGCTCGTCGCCCGGATGCAGCTCGCCGACGCGGTCGGTGAGCTCGGCGACCCCGGGCAGGCCCGGGCCCTTCTCGCCGAGCTGCTGCCGCATCTGGAGCGGAGCCTACCGCGCACCGATCCGCGAGTGATCATCGCTCGGGTGGAGCTGGCCAGGTGGGCCTGCCGGTCGGGCGCGGTCTCCCAGGCGATGCAGGTGGCCCGCGCTGTCGCGACCGAGCTGAGGCCCCGGCCCGGCAACGAGTTGCTCGTCGCGCGGGCCGGTTTCAACCTCGCTTTCCAGCGGTTCGACCGGCGCCAGGTCGGGCAGCTCGAGACCGCGGTGCGGGAGTCGTTCCTCGGGTTGCGGCAGATCCTGGGCGCCGGGCACTGGGAGACCGTGATGGCCGGTGAGGTCTACGCGATGCTGGTCCGCGGCGAGCCGACAGTGGAATGGCGGTCGACGCTGATGCACTACACCGCGATCTGACCGCTCTCAGTCCAGGCAGAACTCGTTGCCCTCCGGGTCGGCCATGATGATGTGCCCGGCGTTGGGCGGCACCGGCTCGTGCCGCTCCAGCCGGGTCGCGCCGTGGCCCACCAGCCGGGTGGCCTCGGCCTCCAGCGCCGCCATCCGCTCGTCGCCGGTCAGCCCGGGCGCGGCCCGCACGTCGAGGTGCACCCGGTTCTTGCCGGCCTTGCCCTCCGGCACCTGCTGGAAGAACAGGCGAGGGCCGGCACCCTTCGGGTCGACCACGGCCGAGGCGCTGTTGTGGCGCTCCGGCGGCACACCCCACGCGGTGAGGGCGTCCTCCCACGACGCGAACCCGGCCGGCGGAGGCTGGACCTGATACCCGAGCGCCTCCGCCCAGAACGTGGCCAGCGCGCCCGGATCGTTGGCGTCGAAAGTGAACTGGATCTCGCGAGCGATCTCAAGACTCATACGACCACCCTGCCGCAGATTGCGGACACGCGCTGTCCTGAATGCACCGTCAGCGGGCGGCGAGCGGCGGACCGACGTGATCGTCGAG
>KL571314.1:45085-48587 GCA_000715855.1 Actinoplanes liguriensis | reverse complement strand
AGGTTGAACGCCTGGAAGATGAAGCCGACCCGGTCCCGGCGCAGGTCGGTGAGCGCGCGGTCGTCCAGCCCGGCGAGCGCGGTGCCGGCCAGGCTGACCTCGCCCTCGGTCGGTGTGTCCAGCCCGGCGAGCAGGTGCATCAGCGTGGTCTTGCCGGAGCCGGAGGGGCCCATGATCGCGGTGAACTCGCCGGCCGCGAAGGAGGTCGACACCCCGTCGACGGCGACCACCGCGGCGTCCCCGGTTCCGTACCGTTTACGCAGGTTGCGGCAACTGACCATGGAGCTGCTCTTCGTCTGCATCATCACGGTTGCGACGTTAGGGAAGTGGCGGGCCGCCCACATCCGTCCGGGGCATCGCCGCGACCGATACCAAGGTATCGACCTGGCGTGCGGATGGTGCCGCGAGCGCTCGCGGTCCCTACTCTGAGAGCGTGGGAAGCTGGGACAGGAGAACGCTGACGGTCGATACGGTGATCGCCGGCGCCGCGGTCATGGTGTGCCTGCTGCTCGGGTTGGCCGGTCTGGACGAGTGGTACTGGTCGGCCGCGCTCTGCGTCCCCCTGGTGATCCGGCGCTCGGCTCCGGTGGTCTTCCTCGCGCTGGTCGCGGTGCTCTCCGGCATCCACATGATCTACTCCGGCAGCTTCGCGTTCCCCGGTGACCTGGTCGATCTGGTCGCCGTGCACGCCGTCGCCGGTTACGGCCCGGCCCGGGTCCGGCACCTGGGCCTGCTGCTCGGCGTGGCCGGCAGCCTGGTGGTGACCGCCCGGGCGCTGCACGACGGGCTGCCGTCGTCCGCGACGCTGCCCGCCGCGCTGATCGTCGCCGCGACCCTGGCCGCCTGGTCGACCGGCCTGATGCAACGCCGGCAGCGGGCCGACGTGATCGAGGCCGATCACCGCCGCCGGCTCGCCGAGCAGGACAGCGCGATGCGTGCCCGGCTCGCGGCGATCGAGGAGCGCACCCGGATCAGTCAGGAGATGCACGACATCATCGCCCACTCGCTGGCCTCGGTGATCGCCCAGGCCGAGGGCGGCCGGGTCGCCGCGCGCGCCGACGCGGTCGTCGCCGGCCCGCTGTTCGACCGCATCGCGCAGATCGGCCGGGAGGCCCTCAACGACGTGAAGCGGCTGCTGAACTCGATCGACGGCGACACGCCGGACGACTTCGCGCAGGGCCTGCCCGACCTGCCGGGCCTGCTGGCCGGGGTCTCCGCCGCCGGCCTCGACGTGACGTTCGAGGTGGCCGGCCCGGAGCAGCCGCTCGCGTCCGGCATGGACCTGGCGGTGTACCGGGTGATCCAGGAGTCACTGACCAACGTGCTCAAACACGCCACGCAGCGGCAGGCCCGGCTCAGCCTGGTGTGGACGCCGGCGTGGCTCGAGGTCAGCGTGACCAGCCCGCTGACCTTCGCCGGCGCGCTCCGCGAGGGTCGCGGGCTGTCCGGCATCCGGCAGCGGTGCTCGTTGTTCAACGGCGACTGCGAGATCGTGGCCGGGCAGACCTTCAGCGTGATCACCCGCTGGCCGCTCGCCCGTCCGGAGGTTGCCGTCCCATGACCGAGCCGCAGATCGACGTGGTGATCGCCGACGATCAGGACCTCGTCCGGACGGGCTTCGCCCTGGTCGTCGACTCGGCCCCGGACATGCGGGTGGTCGCGACCGCGGCGGACGGCGCCGAGGTGGTGCGGCTGGCCGCGGAGTTCCGCCCCGACGTGGTGCTGATGGACATCCGGATGCCCCGGGTCGACGGCATCACCGCGGCCCGGGCGATCCTGGAGGGCAACGCTCAGCCGCCGAAGATCGTCGCGCTGACCACCTACGACAACGATGAGTACGCCAGCCGGATCCTGGCCGCCGGCGCCAGTGGGTACCTGTTGAAGGACACCACCGCCGAGGGCCTGACCGCGGCGATCCGGACGGTGCACCGCGGCGGCTCGGTGCTGGCCCCGTCCACCACCCACCGCCTGGTGACCGCGCACCGTCAGCATCCGGCACGCCCGTCCGCGCTGCTGGATTCCTTCACCACCCGGGAGCGCGAGGTCTTCGACCTGATCGTGGCCGGCGCCAGCAACGCGGAGATCGCCGACCGCCTGAACCTGGCGGAGGTCACGATCAAGACCCACGTCGGCCGGGTGCTGGCCAAGATCGGCGTCCGCGACCGGGTGAACGTCGTGATCTGGGCCTACCGGAACGGCGCCGGGCCGAGCTGAGCAGGGGCCAGGCCGCGCTCGCACTCGGCCGAATCCCGAAAAGCGGCTAGGGGAAGCGGATCTCGGCGGCCAGCGGCAGGTGGTCACTGCCGGTCCGGGGGAGGGCCGTCAGCCGCGTGACCGTCATCGATCGCGCCAGCACCTGGTCGATCCGGGCGACCGGCGTCCGCGCCGGCCAGGTGAACGCGAAGTCCGCGGGCGAATCGATCATCACTTGCCGGATCGGCCGCAGCCCGCGGTCGTCCACCGACGTGTTCAGGTCCCCGATCACGACCAGCCGCGGAACCGGGTCGGCGGCGAGCAGCGCGCCGAGCTTCCGGGCGCTCTCGTCCCGCCGTGCCGAGGTGAGTCCCGCCGCGGTGACCCGCACCGACGGCAGATGCGCGACGTACACCGCGGTGTCCCCGCCCGGCGTCCGGGCCACCGCCCGCAGCCCCCGGTTCCAGTCCTCGCCCAGGTCATGCGGCCGGATGTCGATCGCCTCCGCGCCGGTCAGCGGATAGCGCGACCACAGCGCCACGGTCCCCTGCACGGTGTGGAACGGAAGCTCCGCGTCGAGCACACCCCGGTAGGCGGCCACCGCCTCCGGCAGCACCTCCTCCAGCCCGACCAGGTCCGGATGTGCCGCGAGCAGCGCCCGGGCGGTCCCCGCCGGGTCCGGGTTCTCGTCGCTCACGTTGTGCTGCACGACGATCAGATCCGGCGTGCCGGTGTCCCGGTCGACCACGTAGCCGCCGAAATGGATCAGCCACGCGCCCAGCGGCAG
Organism: Actinoplanes liguriensis; assembly: GCA_000715855.1. GTDB lineage: Bacteria > Actinomycetota > Actinomycetes > Mycobacteriales > Micromonosporaceae > Actinoplanes > Actinoplanes liguriensis. The sequence goes on along the minus strand of KL571314.1, from coordinate 45,607 downwards.
CAGCACCGCGGCGAGGCCGGTCAGCGATCGCCGCATCAGCGCCAGCAGGAGCAGGACCGGCACGGCCAGCCCGAACCACGGCAAAAACGCCTCGATCAGGCTGCCCGCGTTGCCGACCGCGTTGGGGACCAGACGGTGACCGAGAATGACCGCCCCGGCCAGAACAGCGGTCCACAAGATCGGCATCGGGAGATGTTATCTTATTTCGCATGCGAAATAATGAGACGGTACGGATCCCGGTAGCGACCGGCGGCGCCGTCACGGCCACGCTGTTCGCGCCCGAGTCCGCGCGTGCCGTGCTGGTCGTGCACCCGGCGACCGCGACTCCGCAGGGCTTCTACGCGTCGTTCGCCACCTACCTGGCGGAGAACGGGATCGCCACGGTCACCTACGACTACCGTGGCACCGGCCGTTCCGGCTCCCCGCGCGACCACCGTGACCTGGGCATGCGCGACTGGATCGGCGCCGACGCCCCGGCCGTCGCGGCGTGGGCCGCCGACCGCTTCCCGGGCCTGCCCCGGC
>KL571314.1:43158-44899 GCA_000715855.1 Actinoplanes liguriensis | reverse complement strand
AGATGTGTATAAGAGACAGGCCTCGGCGGGCACGTGATCGCGCTCGGCGCGGCCGGCCCGGATCTGGCCGCCTCGGTGATCGTCGCCTCGCACATCGCCGCGCTGCGCACCATCCCGAGCCGGCTGGAGCGGTTCCGCGTGCGAATCATGCTTCACATCCTGGGTCCGGCCCTCGGGCGGCTGCTGGGCTACGTGCCGGCCAGAAGTCTGGGCCTCGGCGAGGACCTGCCGGCCGCCGCGATGTTGGAGTGGGGCGGCTGGGCGCGCAGGGACAACTACTTCTTCGACGACCCGTCGATGCGCGCCGCCGAGCGCGCCGCCACCCTGACCGGCCCGGTCCTGGCCGTCGGCACCACGGACGACCCGTGGTCCACGCCGCGCCAGATGGACGCCCTCACCGTGCACCTGACCAGCGCATCCGTGGAGCGGCGAACCTACTCACCGGCCGCCGCCGGGGTCCCGGTGATCGGGCACCACGGCCTGTTCCGGCGCGCCGTGCGCGACACCGTCTGGCCGGAACTGCTGGCCTGGTTGCACGCCCACTCGGAGAAGGCGTCAAGATGACCGCGTGCGCCTGCCTCGCCTGATCTTCCTGCTCTTCAACGCCGACCGCGCGGTCCGGCGCTGGATCGACGCCCGTTCCGGTGACACCGGGATCGGCGCGTCCGGCGCCGGCGTGCTGTTCTACCTCGCCGGTCACGAGAACGCCCTCATCGGCGACGTGACCGCGGCCCTGGGTGCGTCACCATCCGGCATGAGCGGCCTGGTGAACCGCCTGGAGCGTGGCGGTTGCCTGACCCGCTCGCAGGACCCGGCCGACGCCCGCGCGGTGCGGCTCGCCCTGACCCCGCGCGGACACCAGGTGGTGATCCACGCCCGCGGGCTGGTCGACGACCTGAACGAGCAGCTCACGGCCGGTTTCGACGACGCCGAGATAGCGGTCGTCCAACGCTGGCTGGAGCACGTGACCCGGGTGTCCGTGCAACGTGAGGAGCGACTCGGTTAGCGTCCGGTGATCAGCTAAACCTCCGGGACGGGCCGCCGAAGTGAGGTGTCGCAAGGCACCACCGCTTCCGATCCGCCCTTGAGGAGACCCATGGCTGACTCCGTCGTCTTCGACCAGATCCCCGTCGTCCGCGCCATCGGCCGAGGCACCACCTCGCTGAGCGCCTTCCACGACGCGCTGGTGACCATGGAGTGCGGTTTCTACAACCTTGTCCGGCTCTCCAGCGTCATCCCGCCGGGCACCGCCGTCGACCCCAGCGGCAAGGCTCCGGTCCCGGTCGGGGCGTGGGGCGACAAGCTGTACTGCGTCTACGCCGAGCAGCACGCCAGCCAGCCGGGCGAGGAGGCGTGGGCCGGCATCGGCTGGGTGCAGCGCCGCGACGGCCAGGGCGGCCTGTTCGTCGAGCACGAGGGCACCAGCGAGTCGTTCGTCCGCGAGGCGATCAAGGCCAGCCTCCGCGACCTGGTCAAGGGCCACGAGGACGACTTCGACGGCCCGGACTTCGTCGTCCACGGCGTGGTCTCCGACGGCGAGCCGGTCTGCGCGATGGTGCTCGCCCCCTACGAGACCGCCCCGTGGCGCGGCGTCCGTGCCACCGACCCGCCCGGCATGAACTGACCTGTCACCACGAGAGCCTCGCCTCGCACGTCGGGGCGAGGCTTTCGGCATTCGCTTTTCACTTCGACAACCCCCTCCGTACCGAAGAAATCGAAGATCAAATTCTTCATTGCCTAT
>KL571314.1:40618-42953 GCA_000715855.1 Actinoplanes liguriensis | reverse complement strand
AAAGGGCGACCTCCGTGGCGGGGCACGGTCAGGGCAAAATTCCGTCGCCGGTCGCCAGGGATTCGCCGCCGGTTGCTGCGGGTGGGGTGCGGCGGTCCGCCGGAGGTATGGGTTGCCGCTACGCTCGGCTAGCTTTCGACCACCGGTAACGTGTAATTCCCCTTCGGTCCACCTACGCCCGTTGTGATCTCCTTATGGTGGGCTCGCTTATCCTCGTCCTGTGCATCTGGGCCGCATCGGCCGCGATGTTCTTCCGGCTGTCCTCTCCGGCCCGGACGCCGGGCACCCGTGCCTGGCGTTTCGCCCCGATCCTGACCGCCGGTTTCGCGATTCCGCTCGCCGCCGCCTACGGTCGGCAGGACTGGTCCACCTTCGGGTCGCTGCTGGTCGCCGGCCTGGCCGCCTTCGCGGTCCTGCTCTACCTGCTCCGTCCCGTCCGCCTCTGATCCATACTCGGTCGTTGTGACGACCCGGATGCCCCGCCTCGAGATCGAATACTGCACACAGTGCCGCTGGCTGCTCCGCGCCGCGTGGCTGGCGCAGGAGCTGCTCACCACATTCCCCCGCGATCTCGGCGAGGTTGCCCTGGTCCCCGGGATCGGCGGCGTCTTCGAGGTCCGCCTCGACGGCGAGATCCTCTGGAACCGCAAGCCGGACGGCTTCCCCGACCTCGCCCAGCTCAAGCGCCTGGTCCGCGACCGGGTCGCCCCGGGCCGCGACCTCGGCCACTCCGACCGCGCCGCCACCGACTCCTAGCCCACACGTCCTCCTCCACCGCTCCGGCCGCGGGACGCGTCTACGCGTACAGGATCCGGTCGATCGTCTCGCGGGGGAGCAGCGTGCGGGCCCGCCCACCGCAGACGGCGACCACCGCCGGCCGCCCGACATAGACATCGCGCCGCTGGTGGTACGCCCCGGTACCGGACAGCGCCACCAGATCACCGGCCGCCATGTCACCCGGCAGCTCCGCCACCGCCACCGTCGCGTCCCCGCAGCGAACCGTGATCGACCGGCCCGGCGCCGGCGACGCCCGGCCGATCAGCGCTGCCGTGTGCAGGCCGGCGCAGTCCGCCCCGGGCAGGCAGTCCGGGACGTCCCCGTCCAGCTCGATCACGCCGTCCCCGGCGGCCACCACTCGGTGCACCGTGATCCCGGCACGACCCAGCAGCGCACGCCCGGGCGACACGTGCACCTCGGGCGGCTCAATGCCGTACCCCTCGGAAGTGACCTGCGCGACCGCCCGCAACCTGGCAGCGAAAATGCCCACCGGGAGATCGGCGGCATGGCCGCCGCCGAGGTTGAGCACGGGCACCGTCGTCCGCAGTCGCGCGACGAACCCGATCGCCTCACGCAGGCAACTCTCGTAGGTGCCGAAGCGGTTCAGCCGGTGCCCGAGCGAGCAGTCCAGCCCGGCCAGCACCAGCCTCCGCGACCGGGTCACCGTGGCGACGGCGGCGAGCGCGGCCGAGCTGTTCAGCCGCACCCCGTAGCCGCGCTGTGCGCTGCCCGGCCGGACCCTCAGCAGGACGCGCTGCCCCGGCCGGGACCGCGCCGCGACCACTTCCGCCTCGGAGGCCGAGCCGATCACGACGGCGGCGCCGCAGGACAGTGCCGCCTCCAGATCCGCCACGGACTTCCCGCTCCCGAACAGCGCCAGCGACTCCGGGCGGATCCCCGCGTCGAGCGCCGTCCGCAGTTCGGCGGCCGAGCGGCAGTAGCAGCCCAGCCCGTCCCGCGCGATCCACCGCGCGGCACCCCTGAGCAGGCCGCCCTTGGCGCTGCAGCACACCGCGCCCGGCCCGAACGCCGCGACGTACTCCGCGCAGCGACTGTGCACATCGGTCTCGTCGATCACGTGCACCGGAGTGCCGTGGGCCGCGGCGATCCGGGTCACCGGCACCCCGCCGACGGTGAGGTCACCGGGCTCGGTCCAGCGTGCGGTGAGCGGCCAGTTCGCGGGGTCGAGGCGCGGGCGGAGCGACGCGCCCAGTGAGGGCAGAATCTCGGACAACGTCATACCGCGAGCCTGCTCGCCGGCCCGTGCCCGAGAAGATCCGGATACGCCACGTTGACGATCGACGTGCCGTTGTTGACGTGTCGCCTACAGGTCGGGGCTGTCGGCGGGAGCCATGATCCGCAGCGCGTTCGGGTCGATCGCGATCCGCATCGGCGTCGTGCCCCGAGGCTCGCCGTCGACCTCGACGGCCACCGGCCGATCCGTCTCCAGCCAGAGTTCCCGGACCGCGATGAAAGGGCGTTCATGCAGGGTACGGCGATGCCCGGTGGCCGCGTTCCGGGCCGTCTCGCGCAGCAGCTCCCGCCGGCTCCCCCCCCC
>KL571314.1:38870-40400 GCA_000715855.1 Actinoplanes liguriensis | reverse complement strand
GGATAGGCGACCAGCAGCCGGTCGTCGGCGTGCGCGTCCGCGGTGATCGGCCGGCCGGCGTGGAAACCGCCGTTCGCGACGTACACCTGATGGGTGTGGAACCGCAGCTCCCGCCCCTCGGCCCGGATCACCGCGCGGACCGGCCGGTGCCGGGCGAGCAGCCCGAGCGCGGTCATCGGATACGCCAGCCGCCCCACGGCCCGTTTCAACCGCGGCGGCGCGCTGATCATCACCTCGCCGGAGAGCCCGATCCCGACGTGGTTGGTGAACGGCACGTCCCCGGCGACGCCCAGGTCCACGTCGATGACTTTGCCGTCCACCAGGGTCGCGATGGCGGCTTCGAGGTCCGGCTCGATCCGCACGGTCCGGGCGAAGTTGTTGGTGGTGCCGAGCGGCAGCACCCCGAGCGCCACGTCCCGGTGTGCCAGCATCCGCCCCGCGGTGCTGATCGTCCCGTCCCCGCCCCCGGCGATCAGCAGGTCGGGCTCTTTCCTGAGCGCTTCGGAGATCAGCCCGTCCAGCCCGCCGGACTGCTCCAGCGCATACGTCCCGAGCAGCTCGAACCCGGCCTCGACAAGCCGCCGCCGCGCCTCTTCGTAGAGGAGCCGCCCCCGCCGGGACCGCGTGTTGACAACAAGAACCGCCCGCCGCCCTCGCCGGATGTCAGCACTGTGCTCCCGCTTACTACGCACCCGCCGACCCTATCCGCCCCAACCCACCCAACGCCCACGCCTCGTTCCCGCCCGCCCGGTCCCGAGCCGTGATCACCAGCCGCAAGGCCTCAGCTGGCGTTGACGGCTGATTTCGGCCCGGTTTTGCGCCGTAGGCGCCAGCCGCGAGGTGTCGGCTGGCGTTCAGGGCTGGATTCGGCTCGGTTTTGAGCCGTGGGTGCCAGCTGGGGGCTGCGGCCGGAAGGGGGTGGATGTGGGGATGCCCCGGGGCCGTAGGCCTCGGGGCACCGAAAAAGCGAACCAGCTCAGCTGTTGGCGATGAACGCCGGATGCGACAGCAGGAACGTGTCGATCTGGTCCTTCTTGATCGACTTCAGCAGGTCCATGCTGTCGTCGCTCAGGAGCTCGACGCTGCCGGAGCCCGGCACGTTCTCCGAGTTCAGCTTGCCGGCGTTGGTCTTGATGGTGAGGAGCTTGTCCGGCTTGAGGCTGCGCATCGCGAGCGCCCAGTCGGCCAGGTCGATGCCACCGTCGTCGACCGTCATCGCCTTGCCGAACGCGCTGAGCAGCTTCGGCAGCTTGGTCGGCGAGTCGAGGCCGTCCTTCAGCGCCTGGTTGATGATCGCCTTGAAGAACTGCTGCTGGTGCCGCTGGCGACCGTAGTCGAGCGAGTTGTCGGCGAGCAGGTCACGCTGGCGGACGAAGTCGAGCGCCTGGCCGGGGGTGAAGCAGTGGTCGCCCTTGGTGTACGTGTTCGGCGTCACGCCCGAGATCTTGCTCTTCAGCGTGCCGTCCGGGTTGATCACGAACGGCTTGGCGGTCTTGCCGTTCTGGTCCTTGCCCAGGTGGATCGACTTGG
>KL571314.1:38428-38625 GCA_000715855.1 Actinoplanes liguriensis | reverse complement strand
GCCGGTCAGTTCCTTGACGGTCATGGTGAGCAACTCGAAGCCGTGCTGCAGCGCCTCGTTGCCCTTGAGCCCGCGGGTGCCGAACGCGAACGCGGCGTTGATCTTCGTCTTGCCGCCGGCCCACTTCTGCTTCCCGTTGTCGTACGCCGGGATGTAGACGTAGCTGTCCCGGGGGAGCGAGATCATGTAACCGCTGC
>KL571314.1:33801-38161 GCA_000715855.1 Actinoplanes liguriensis | reverse complement strand
CAGCAGGATGATCGAGTCCGACCGGAGGGGCTCGCCGTTGGTCTGCGTGGGCCGCTGGTCGATGCCGACGAGCAGGAGATTCTTCGCCCCGTCGAGGTTCGCGTTCTTCTTCTCCTCGGCGGGTTTCGCCGAGCCGAGCAGCGACTCCTGCCCGACCGAGGAGGTGGCCGCGGCCACCGTCGCGTTCAGCCCGATCGCGCCACCGCCACCGCCGACCAGCAGCAGTGAGCCGAAGACCACGGTCCAGAAAGCCCAGCGGGGTGTGCGGCGTCGGCGCTTGCTGGTCCTACGCAAGGGGTCTCCTCTAATCGGGGCGGTCGTTCCGCCCCAGGACAATCTAGGACGGTCGTTCCACCCATGAAGACGGGCGCCGCGAGCGAAAAGATTGCCTGCGGAACATTGAATTTTCCTGAGCGTCAGGTAGCTACAAGCTGAACGTCGCGCTCGTGCCCCGTGGCGTCGCGGAACGTTGCTTCCCTGTTACTCCCCAACGCGACGTCTGGTGTTAACCATCGCACCACCAAGGCGACCTAGGTTCTGCACGGCCCCGGGCCCCCGAGGTTCCGACAAAGTTGCCCAAAGCGAGTCGCCATGCCCTCAGAGCCGGATGTCAGTGTCGTCATTCCGACGTGTAACCGGCCGGAGTTGGCCGTCCGCGCGGTGCGCAGCGCCCTCGGGCAGACGCACCGGAACCTCGAGGTGATCGTCGTCGTCGACGGTCCCGACGAGGCGACCGTGACGGCGCTGGGCGAGGTCGGTGACCCGCGACTCAGCGTGATCGTGCTGCCGGAGCGTGGCAAGGCCCCGAACGCGCGGAACACTGGCGCCCGGGCCGCCCGCGGCCGCTGGACGGCGATGCTCGACGACGACGACGAGTGGCTGCCCACCAAGATCGAACGGCAGCTGGAGACGGCCGCGGCGGCGACCGTGGAGCGCCCGGTGGTGGCCTGCCGGATGATCAGCCGGACGCCGCGGGCCGACACGATCATGCCGCGCCGGCTGCCCGAGCCGGGTGAGCCGATCAGTGAATACCTGCTGGTCCGCCGCGGTCTGTTCTACGGCGACGGCTTCGTGCAGACGTCCTGCATCATGGCGCCGACCGAGCTGTGGCGGAAGGTGCCGTTCACCGTCGGCCTGCGCCGCGCGCAGGAGCTGGACTGGACGCTGCGGGCGATGCGCGAGCCGGGCACCGCGCTGATCTACGCCGAGGAGCCGCTGGTCCTCTGGCACCAGGACGAGAACCGTGACCGGATCAGCCTGCAGAACCCGTGGCGCGAGCAACTGGAGTGGCTGCGCGGCAACCGGGAGCTGTTCACGCCGCGTGCCTACGCCGCGTTCACGCTGAGTGTGCTGAGCTCGATGGCCGCGCCGACCCGGGACACCGGGCTCTTCCGTGAGCTGCTCGCCGAGGCCCGCACGCACGGCGACCCGGGCACCGTCGACTACCTTACGCACATGCAGATCTGGGCCCTCCCGCCGAGCGTCCGGCACCGCCTGCGTGACGTCGTGGTGGGCCGCGGCAAGACGAGCAGCAATGCCGGCTGAGCGCCGGGTCGCGATCTGGCGCAGTTCGATGCTGCCCGGCTCCGAGACGTTCGTCCGCAATCAGGCCGACGCGCTGACCCGCTGGACCCCGGCCTATGTCGGCGCGGTCCGGCACGAGTCGGTGCTGTCCCGCCCCGACGACGTGATCGCCTTCCCGGGCGGCAAGGGGTTCCTGCGACTGCGGCTGACCGGGGCGTCTCCCCAGCTGCAGAAGACGATTTCCGCCGTACGGCCGAATCTGGTTCATGCCCATTTCGGTGGTGACGGATGGCTGGTGAGCCACTCCGCCCAGCAGCTGGGGGTGCCGCTGGCCGTCACCGTGCACGGGCACGACGTGACCCGTCAGCCGTCCAGCCCGGGCGCGAAGGGCGTGCGCTACCGCCGCAACCTGCAGACCGTTTTCACGCGGGCGTCGCTGGTCATCGCGGTCTCGGAGGTGATCCGCGGCCAGGCGATCAGGTGGGGCGCCGACCCGGCGAAGGTGAAGGTGCACTACACCGGCATCGCGGTTCCCCCGGAGCAGCCGGAGGAGGTGCCGAAGCGGTGGGACGTGGTGTTCATCGGCCGTTTCGTCGCCAAGAAGGGCGTCGACGACCTGCTCACCGCGCTCGCCGCGGTCGAGTCGCGCCCGCGCGCGCTGCTCATCGGCGACGGCGAGCTGATGACGGCGATGCGTGCCCGTGCCGAGCAGCTGGGCGTGGACGTCACGTTCGCCGGCAGCCGGACCCCCGAGCAGGTGCGGCGCCACCTGCTGGAGTCGCGGCTGCTGGCCTGCCCGTCGAAGACCGCGCCGGACGGGGACACCGAGGGCCTGCCGACCACGATCCTGGAGGCGGCCGCGCTCGGCCTGCCGGTGGTCGCAACCCGGCACAGCGGCATCCCGGAGGCCGTGATCGACGGTGAGACCGGCCTGCTCAGCCCGGAGGCGGACCCGGCGGCGCTGGCGGTGTCGCTGACCCGGCTGCTCGGTGACGAGGATCTCCAGCGCCGGCTCGGTGCGCGGGCGCGGCGGCACGTCACGGCACACTTCGATCTCGTGGAGCAGACCAGGCGGCTGGAGGACCTGTATGACGAGGTCGTGGCGGGCGCTAGGGTCTAGGCCTGCCTGTCCGGCTTCCTGGGGGAAATCATGATCTGCACGCACTGCGGCTCACCGGCGGCGCCGACCGTCGGCCCGTGCCCGGGCTGCGGCCGTCCGGTCTCCGCCCCGGCCGGGGTGTTCCCGGACCCGCTGGCCGCGCCGGCCGAGCGGTCGCTCCCCACGTCGGCGTACAGCGTGCCGGTCGATCCGTACACCGGCCCGACCACCGGTGACCCGTTCGCCGGCGACTCGTTCCACACCCCGCCGCCGGCGTCCCCGATGCCGCCGCCGGTGACCGAGCCGATCACGCCGACGCCGCCCCCGCCGGCCTACGCCCCGCCCCCGCAGTACAGCCCGCCGCCGTATGCGGGGGCGCCCGGTCAGCCCTATCCGGGTCAGCCTTACCCAGGTCAGCCCTACCCGGGACAGCCCTACCCCGGGCAGCAGCCGTATCCCGGCCAGCAGCCCTACCCCGGATACGGCCAGTCGAACAGCCAGGCCCTGACCATCGTCGCCTACGTCCTCGGCGGCTTCGGTCTCCTGACCATGACCCCGCTCATCGGCGTCGTCGGCCTGGTCCTGGCGAACTTCGCGAAGCGCCGTCACGAGCGCAATGCCTCGATCGCGGTCAAGATCGTCGCCGGCCTGGTGATCGCCGCTTTGGTGCTGAGCATCGTGGACCGCATCGTTTAAGGCCTGCCCTGCCGATCACTCAGGGCGGCGACTTCTGGGCGGCGGGGGTGCTCCCCTCGCCGGAAAGGATGTCCGGTTCCCGGGATGGTCAGTACTGTCGGCTCATGGGCGAACATTTCGATCTTGTCGTGCTGGGCGCCGGTCCGGGTGGATATGTCGCGGCGATCCGCGGCGCTCAACTGGGCCTGACCACCGCGATCGTCGAGGACAAGTACTGGGGCGGCGTCTGCCTCAACGTCGGCTGCATCCCGTCGAAAGCGCTGCTGCGCAACGCGGAGCTGGCGCACATCTTCCACCACCAGGCGCAGACCTTCGGCATCGAGGGGAAGGTCACCTTCGACTTCGCCGTCGCCCACCAGCGCAGCCGCAGCGTCGCCGACGGCCGCGTCAAGGGCGTGCACTTCCTGATGAAGAAGAACGGGATCACCGAGATCCAGGGGCGTGGCGAGTTCACCGACGCGCACACGCTGCGGGTCGGCGACCGGACGGTCACGTTCGACAACTGCATCCTGGCGACCGGCGCGAGCACCCGGATGATTCCCGGCACGAGCGTCTCGAAGCGGGTCGTGACGTACGAGGAGCAGATCCTCGACCCCGACCTGCCGGACAGCATCGTGATCGTCGGCGCCGGCGCGATCGGCGTCGAGTTCGCGTATGTGCTGCGCAACTACGGCGTCGACGTGACCATCGTGGAGTTCCTCGACCGGATGCTGCCGCTGGAGGACGAGGAGGTCTCCAAGGAGCTGCTCCGGCAGTACCGCAAGCTCGGCGTCGACGTGCGGGTCGGCACCCGGGTGGAGGGCATCGAGGAGGGCGCCGACTCGGTCCGCGTCACCGTCTCCAAGAACGGGAAGACCGAGGTCCTCGAGGCCGACAAGGTGATGCAGGCGATCGGCTTCAAGCCCAACGTGGAGGGCTACGGGCTGGAGACCACCGGCGTCACGGTGTCCGACCGCGGCGCGGTCGAGATCGACGACTTCTGCCGTACGAACGTGCCTGGCATCTACGCCATCGGCGACGTCACCGCGAAGCTGATGCCTG
>KL571314.1:30719-33624 GCA_000715855.1 Actinoplanes liguriensis | reverse complement strand
GGCCGAGACGATCGCCGGCGCCGAGACGATGGCCCTCGACTACCGGATGATCCCGCGCGCGACTTTCTGCCAGCCGCAGGTCGCCAGCTTCGGGTGGACCGAGGCGCAGGCCCGCGAGCAGGGCTTCGACGTCAAGGTGGCCAAGTTCCCGTTCACCGCGAACGGCAAGGCGCACGGCCTCGGCGACGCGACCGGGTTCGTGAAGATCCTCAGTGACGCGAAGTACGGGGAGCTGCTCGGCGCGCACCTGATCGGGCCGGACGTGACCGAGCTGCTACCCGAGCTGACCCTGGCCCAGCAGTGGGACCTGACCGTCCACGAGGTCGGGCGCAACGTGCACGCGCATCCGACGCTCGCCGAGGCGGTCAAGGAGGCGATCCACGGCCTGGCCGGCCACATGATCAACTTCTGAGTCCGCCGCTCGGCCGACGGGTCCGCCGCTCGGCCGACGGGTCCGCTGTCCGGCCGACGAGTCCGCCGCCCGGCTGACGCCCGGGGGAGTAGCCGGAGCCGCCCGTACCGCGCCTGCGGTAGCCCGAATACCTACGCGGGGATGACGACTCCGCCCCGCCGGTCGGGAACGCTGAGCCTTGTGACCCTGACCGTCGAGCCTCCGATCGCCCCGGCGCCGCCCGCCGCCCCGGGGCGATCCCGGCGGCGCAGGCTGGGCTATCTGGCGTTCGTGCTGGTCGCGGTGGTGGCGGTGGTGACGCTGCGCGACCGGCTGCCGGATCCGGGGGAGTTCCTCGACGCGCTGCGAGCGGCCGACTGGCGGTGGGCGGCGCTCGCGGTGGGGGCCGGGGTGCTGTCCCAGATCGCGTACGCCGAGCAGCAGCGCCGGCTTCTCGCCGCGTTCGGAGTGCGCGTGCCGGCCCGGCGGGCGATCGCGATGACGTACGTCCGGTCGGCGCTGAGCATGGCGCTGCCGGCCGGGTCGGCGGCCTCCGCGGCGTACGCCTTCCAGGTCTATCGTCGCCACGGCGCCACCGCGGCGATCTCCGCGACGGCGACCCTGATCTCGACGGTCGTGACCGTGATGTCGCTGGGCCTGCTCTACGCCGCGACCTGGTCGCTGACCGCCACCGTCGTGGCCGGCCTGGCCGTTCTCCTGCTGTGGATCTACCGGACCGTGCGGGGCCCGGTCCCCGCGCGTGCCGGCGTGCCGCGCCGTCTGAGGGTCGCCCCGATCGCCCGCCTGCTCCAGCGGCCCGCCGTGGCCCAGGCGCTCCGGGGTGCACGGTCCGTCCCGGCCCGGACGTGGCTCACGGTGACCCTGGCCGGCGTGATCAACTGGCTGCTGGACATGGCCTGCCTGCTCCTCGCGGCCGACGCGCTGCACGCCGGGCTCGGCTGGAGCCGGCTCGCGCTGATCTACCTGGCCGTCCAGGTGGTCCGGCAGATCCCGCTCACCCCCGGCGGCATCGGCCTGATCGAGACCAGCATGCTCGCCGGCCTGATCGCCGCGGGCGCCCCGCAGGTCACCGCCGCCGGGATCGTCCTGATCTACCGGCTGATCTCGTTCTGGCTGATCCTGCCCAGCGGGCTGGCCGCCCACCTGACCCTGCGCCGGGGGACCGTGCCGCCGGTGACTCCGGGCTGACCGCCGGGGCTCAGGCGCGGTCGAACTGCTGGAGGACGGCGCCGAGGCCGAGCGTCAGGGCCGGGCCGGGCAGTCGTGAGTCCAGCCCGTACCGCCGGCCGGGGTTCTCCCGATCGACCAGGTCCTGCCAGAGCCCGGTCACCGGATCGCCCAGCCCCGGCAGGTCGTGCCCGGCCGCCCGGAGCAGCTCGGCCAGGTCGTTCTGCTGGCGCAGCCGCTGCTCCTCGAAGATCTGGCTCCACTGCATCAGCGAGATCGACGCCTCCAGTGTGTCCGGCACCGTCTCGTCCAGCATCGGCAGCGGTCGCGCCGCGGCCCACGCCGCGAGCTGCGCCCCGGTCACCGTGCCGGGATCGTCGTCGCGGCTGCGCGCCAGCGCGTACGACAGCAGCGCCGTGGTCTCCACCAGCAGGTGCTGCACCGGGACGCGCGCCGGCGGGTCCAGCCACCAGTGGTCCGCCTCGAGCAGGGCCGCGGCGTGCCGGGTCGCCGCCCGCCACCAGCCGTCGTCGCCGCCGGCCAGGGCGTCGGTGTAGGACCACAGGAAGGTCACCCTTCCGTGCCTACCAGCGGCACTTGACACGAGTCAATCACGCGAACGCGTGGCGACGACCGCGATCGCTTCGACGGAGATCAGCAGCCCGTGCGGGAGAACCACGCCGGCGGGCGCGGACCGGGCCGGCGGCGGGTCGGGCATGTGCCGCGCCAGCACCTGGTTGATCACCGGGAAGTCCTCGACGTGCGTGTAGAAGACGGTCAGCTTCACCAGCCCGTCCAGCCCGTCCAGCCCGGAGCCGGCCGCCGCCAGCACCGCCCCGAGGTTGCACAGCGCCTGCTCGGTCTGCGCCTCGATGCCGTCCACCGGCTTCCCGGTCGCGGGGTCGATCCCGGGCATCCCGGAGCAGAACACGAACCCGCCGGCGACGATCGCCTGGCTGTAGGGCCCCAGCGCCGTGGGGGCCCGCTCACTCGTCACCGCGATGCGATCCATCGGGCGAGTCTCCCGCACCGGGCATCGATGGTCTTTCGGCTTTATGACACGGGTGGGAGCTTGACAGCCGTACATCGTTTATCGATTATCAATATATCGAAAAACGATAAGGGGGTACGTCGTGAAGACCGACTGGTTGACGGAGTTCCACCAGGTGCTGCTGGTCGCCGCGCTGGGCGCCGGGGCCGCCGCCGTCCTCGGGACCGTCGGGCTCGTGGTGCAGGACGAGGTCGTCGTCCCGGGCGGCACGTCGGCTCCGGCGAGCGTGGTCAGCGACCCGAGCGTCACCCAGCTCCTGCTCTGTCTCTTATACA